>DASPSE010000116.1:0-2983 GCA_035624085.1 Terriglobales bacterium | reverse complement strand
CTTCGGAGCGTAGCGACCCTTTACAAACGGGCCGCGCCCCATGCGAATACGACGCAGCCTCCCTATCATTGTAGCTGTCCTGCTGGTCGCGGCGGCTGTCGCCCTGGTTGTGGTACTTCGTAAACATGCGCCGCCGGAGCCGGCGCGTCTGCTGCCGGGCGCAGACGGGTTTGTCTATATCAATCTGCAATGGATGAGGCGCGCGAACATTTTAGGTGAATTGCCGGTGGTGCCGCATGATCCCGAATACGAGCAGTTCATCCAAGCTACCGGTTTCCAATTCGAGCGCGACCTCGACGAAGCTGCTTTCGCGGTGCACTACCCGTCGAAAGTTGCGCAGGCGCCGCAGATTCGGTTCTCCGAAGTGTTCGTCGGCAAGATTCACGGGGACCGCCTGCGCACGTACCTGGGAAGATTGGCCAGTTCAACTGAGAATTACCGCTCGGTGGACATTTACAGCATCCCGCTTGAAGGGCGGACGGTACGGGTTGCGATTCTGGGGCTCGATACGGTAGCTGCCTCGAACACGGATGATCCGCAAGTGATTCGGGGAATCATCGACCGATCGCGCAAACTGGCATCGCCGTTTGGCGGCCCGGCTTTGCTGCGCCAGTATTACAAAGAGGTTCCATTCGCGAGCCTGGCATGGGCGATTTTCCGGATTGATCCATCGGCAGAGTTTTTCAAAACCGGGCCGGGTGGCTGGTCCACCTGGTTCACCCAGCCCGCAGTGCTGCTGGCGTCGATACGCTATCTGCGCGAACTTCATTTCAGAGGCGTTGCTTTTACTGGAAGCGAGCAGGAGGCGAAGAACGTCGCCGATCGCGCGGCCACCTACCTCAATCTCTTCCACGCGGCAGAAATCTCGACGGGCGCCGAGGGCCAGGATGCAGATGTGCGGGCATTGTTCGACAGTCTGAAGGTTGAGCAGGAGAAAGATCATGCCGTGCTCACCGCTATCGTGCCCGCGGGATTCATTCGGAAGGCATTGGCGGAGGCTCCGCTGTCCACGAGTCCCCAAGCGACGCCACAGAAGGGACCAGAAGCCGTGCCCCCAGCAGAAAAACACAAGTCGGCGTCGCGTGCTCACTGACTCCGATATGCGATCCGCTGCAACTTTTTGCCGCCGGGAACGTCGAATCAACTGCAAGAGTTTTGGCGTCTAGCGACTTCGGTTGTGGCTGGCTTTCGGGCAAGTAAAATAACTTCTGATGACGAATCTTCCTCTTCCAATTGCGGCTTTTGTAGCAGGTCTATTCTCGTTTCTCTCGCCTTGCGTTTTGCCGCTCGTGCCTGGGTATGTCTCGCTCATTTCGGGCGTGGGAGTGGAAGAGCTCAAGTCCCATGAGTCGCAATTGCTGCGCAAGATGATGCTGAACTCGATCAGCTTCATTCTTGGATTCAGTGTAGTGTTCATCACGCTGGGCGCGATTTCCACCGAGGTAGGGCAATTGCTGGCGCGATACAAGTCCACGCTGGCACAGGTGGCGGGCGTCGTGATCGTACTTTTCGGATTGCACTTGACCGGAATTTTCCGCATCAATGCCTTATACGCTGACAAGCGCTTGCACAACGTCAAAGGTGGAAGCACCGTGGGGGGCGCGTTCCTCATCGGTTTTGCATTCGCATTTGGTTGGACGCCGTGCGTCGGCCCGATCCTGGCGGTGATTCTTGGCTTTGCCGCAGCCCAGGATTCGGTGATCAAGGGCATTGCTCTGTTGACGGTGTATTCGATGGGATTAGCGGTGCCATTTCTGTTGACGTCTTTCGGGATCGAGCGGTTTTTGAAGTTCTATAGCCGCTTCCGCTCGCACATGCACGCTGTGGAAGTGGCAAGTGGAGCGTTGTTGATTGCCTTGGGCGTTCTGCTGGTCTTTGGACGCTTCACTATCATCTCGAATTACCTGTCGTTCCTGAACCGGTTTGCGCTGTGATGGGAGCTTTTCGTGAAACGTGATCCGTTCATCATTGTCATCGTAGCGGTGGTGATCGCGCTGATGCTGGTGGTTGGGCTCAGAATGGCGCGGCGAACACAGCAAGCCGGTGTGATTGAGATGAAAGGAGACATGGCGCCTGATTTCGCCCTGCAATCGCTGGATGGCAAGACGGTGCACCTTACGGATTTTCGCGGCAAAGCTGTGCTGCTGAACTTCTGGGCGACGTGGTGCGCACCGTGCAAAATTGAGATGCCATGGTTTGTCGAGTTGCAAAAGCAATATGGGCCGGAGGGACTGCAGATTGTGGGCGTCGCCATGGATGATGCCAGCCCGAAAGAGATAGCAGATTTCGCCAAGGACATGGGGGTAAATTACCCGGTGCTGATTGGCAAAGAAGCCGTGGGCGACGCCTACGGCGGGGTGCAGTTTTTACCCGAGAGCTTCTATATTGATCGCAAGGGCAAAGTGCTGGACAAAGCCTTCGGCCTGAAAGGCCGCGGTGAAATCGAGGACAACATTAAGAAGATCATCGCCTCGACGGCGGTGGCTCAGAAGTGATCGTCTAGGAACGGGCGTCTCGCGAGCCTGGCCTGAGCGAAGTCGAAGGGTTAGGGCCGAGCGCGGCTCGGCAGATAAACATTGAACCTGGCGGCAAAACTCGGGCTGTTCTTGTTGCTGCCGGCATCACTCCTCGGCCAGGAATCCTTCGGCAAGAAAATCCCTTCTGTCACGATGTCGCCCGCCCCGGTCACCACGGTCACACGCGGCAAAGCGAACTCTGTGAACCTTGAATTCCACGTGGAATCGGGCTTTCACATTAATTCCAATAAGCCCAGCGCGGAGTATCTGATTCCTACCGTACTTAAGCTGCAAACGCCGACCGACATTGTGGTGGGAAAAATCACGTATCCGCCGGGACAGGAAATGAGCTTCGCTTTTGCTCCTGATGAAAAGCTGAGTGTCTACAGTGGAGATTTCAGCGTGGCGGTGAGTGTTAGACCATTGGCCAGCGTGCTTCCCAGCAAGTACGAATTTCACGGCAATCT
>DASPSE010000014.1:0-23991 GCA_035624085.1 Terriglobales bacterium | reverse complement strand
CTCCAATGCCTCCACCACCTCTTTCATGTCGTGGCCGTCAATGTGCATGACTTCCCAACCGAAGCTGCGGTACTTTTCTTCCAGCGGGTCGATGTTCATCACGTCGGAAACCAGGCCATCAATTTGCAGCCGGTTCTTGTCGACAATGCCAATCAGGTTGTCGAGCTTGTAGTGACCAGCCTCCATCGCAGCTTCCCAGATTTGGCCCTCCTGCTGTTCGCCGTCCCCCATGATGCAGAAGGTTTTATAACTCTTGCCGTTCAACTTGCCCGCTAACGCGATGCCGACCGCGACACTCAATCCCTGGCCGAGCGATCCCGTGGAAACCTCCACACCCGGCAGCTTCAGCCAATGCGGATGACCCTGATACGGCGACCACAGCTTGCGCAGAAGCACCACATCGTCGATGGGACAGAAACCGGCGAAAGCCAGACCGAGATACAGACTCGGCGCCTTGTGTCCTGTGGACCAGATAATCCGATCGCGGTCAGGCCACGATGGGTCCCACGGGTCGTGGTCGGCCACGCGCAGATAAAGCGCCGCCGCGATATCCATGATCGACAGCGTGCCGCCGGCATGTCCCGAACCGGCCGCGCACAGCGCCACTAAGTCGTAGCCGCGCATCAGGTTGGCGGTATCTTGTAGCTCCTCAACGGAATATTCCCGAATCGTCTTGCCGGTCAGGGAATCTTTGATCGCCATGTCGCCCTCCGCGCCGGCTGGACACGACAAAGCCCGCGCTCATCCTCGCAGCTTTACTTTAGGGGGGAATATCTTTGGCCTCAGTGCGCCTTATCACAGGGAGGTGTGACGAGCTGCCCACGCGCAACTGTCATCCTGAGCAAGCCTCTTTTGCGTGGCGAAGGATCTGGGCGGGCCGCGCGAACTGTCGCGTTCTTTGCGACAGAATGATCGCGCGTTTGGCTCGCTTCCTTATTAAACTGCCTGTTACGAGGGAACTTCCCGGCACACTCCGCGATTGACAGCTCCGGTATGGCCTCAGAACCGCCAGCGCGTGGCGGCATTAAGAAACTTCTTCTCATCCAGTCCAAACGCGACTGTCGGCCGAACCACGTAGATCGGCTCTTTCAAGCTCAAAATAGGTTCTTCAAATGACGACATGTCCCAGTCGTACTGCTTTTCATAAATTCGGATGAACCTGCGGCGCAGTTCGACGTCCGCAACTTCTTCGGCAACCCCTTCCACGATCACGGCCTGATCCGCGCGCTCTGTCGCGATCACGCAATGCGCATTGGCCTCCAGGTTCTTTGCTTTTCGCGACTGCCGTCCGGTGCTGAAGTAGAATCCTCCATCCATCCACAAACCCCACACAACCATCAAATGCGGCTTGCCATCCGGCCGCGTGGTTACAACCCAGTAGTTATGACTCTTCTTCAGCCGCTCGTCCGCCCAGTTCCACGGCAGCAAGCCTTTTGTGCCCTTTGGAAGCCCGTACCCGGGCATATAGGGACGGCTCGCCTTGGGCGATGCAGTTTTCTTCCTTTTTGAACCGTTCATGACTGAGTTTCTTTGTGCGCTTTGCGGATTTTCCTCGCGCTCTTTGCGGTTGAGAGCTTTTACAGATTCTTCTTCGTCCACTGATCGATCCGCTCGAGAGCCTTATCCAGGTTCTCTAGCGAATTGGCGACACTGAAGCGCAAATAGCCTTCGCCGTAGTCGCCAAACGACGTCCCCGAGAGGCAAGCCACGCCCGCTTCCTCCAGCAATGCATCCGCCAGCTGCTTCGACTTCCACCCCGTCCGCGTGATGTTGGGGAAGGTGTAGAAAGCCCCTTTGGGCATGCGGCAGGAGAAACCCTTGATGCGATTCAACCCGGCCACAAAGGCGTCGCGGCGGCGCTGGAATTCCGCACGCATGTGTTCTACGGAAGACTGATCGCCGCGAATGGCTTCAATCCCCGCCACCTGCGTGAAACTCGCCGTGCAGGAGTTAGAATTCGTCATCAGCCGCGTGATGTGCGTTGCCAGGTCCGGCCGCATCACGCCATATCCCATCCGCCATCCCGTCATCGCGTAGGTCTTCGAGAAGCCATCCAGCAGAATCGTGCGGTCCTTGAATCCCGGAACCGACATGATCGAGTAATGCTCACCGTCGAAAATCAACCGGTTATAGATCTCGTCCGACAAGACCATAATGTTGCGATCGCCGATCGCCTCGGCGATGTCACGAATGTCCTGCCGGCTGAGCACTCCACCGGTGGGATTCTGCGGCGAATTCACAATAATGAGTTTCGTGCGATCCGTGATCAGCGCCGCCAGCTCATCCACATCGAGGCCGAAGTCCTTTTCTTCATGCAGGCGGATCGGCACGGCCTTTGCACCGAGATAATTGATCATCGACTCATAAATCGGGAAGCCGGGATTGGGATAAATGACTTCATCGCCTTCGTCGGCCAGCGCCAGCAGGCTGAAGAAGATGATCGGCTTGCCTCCGGGCACAACCACCACTTCGTCGCTGTTCACCTTCACGCCGCGGCTGCGGCTGACTTCCTCCGCGATGGCCTGGCGCAAATCGGGCAAGCCCGCCGACGGACCGTAATGCGTCCAGCCGTGGCGCAAAGCGCCGACCGCCGCTTCCACGACGTTTTTCGGGGTGTCGAAATCTGGCTCGCCAATTTCCAGGTGGACAATCTCTTTGCCCTGGCGCTCCAGGGCGCGCGCTTTGTTCAGCACTTCGAAGGCAGTTTCCGTGCCGAGGCGCGACATGCGCCCGGCCAGCCGCAGTTCAAATTGGATCGCTTTTTCCATAGTAAGGGTAGTCATTATATCCCTCCGCGTCCCGTGCGAGTTGCTCAGCAGTCGCAAGCCTGAAATTCACAGGTTGTTAATAGACCTTATTCTTTTGCCAATGATATTATCCGATGTAGCCAGCGCCCCGTCAGCCACCTCTGTCACCGCAGGCAGTGATTTGCACCGCCAGGCGACAACACCTATGTGAGCACCGTCACTTCGGCCAGCGTGCGTTCGTAGCAAGCTGGTGATTCGCGCCGCTTCCGTCGGGAGGTATTCATGTTGGAAAGACAGTACTATGGGAATCGTGTCCCTACGGCGAGAGAGTATCGTGTGATCGAGCTGGTCGCCCAGGGACTCAAGAATGGCGAAGTAGCGCAAGAAATCGGAACTACCGAGCACGTGGTGAAGAATTACCTTCGCACGATTTACGACAAGCTCGGATTGTGGAACCGAGTCGAACTGGCGCTCTGGTATGAAGCCCGCAAGTATGAAGCTGCGGGCAATGCGCTGGATTGAAGAGGTTGCGGTCTCTACCTGCCCTGTGGTTGTCCCCGCGCGGGCTTCACGGCACGGATGAAGGCACTCATGAACTTGCCATCGACCTGCTGAGCGAGCGCAGCCACGTCCATGCCATTCGCTTCGATGAATTCGCGAGCATCTTCAGCGCGGTAAGTGCGAGTCGGCTCGATGGAGATCTGCGCAAAGCCGGAAGCAGCCAGCTTGTCGCGGTATTCGTCTTGGTCGAGCGCTCCTGCGACACAGCCCACCCAAAGCAGCACGCTCTGACGAATGGTGGCAGGAACTTCGCCGCGGGTTACGACGTCGGAAACGGCGAAGCGGCCGCCGGGCTTGAGCACGCGGAAGGCTTCACGCAAAACCTGATCCTTGTCGGCGGAAAGATTGATGACACAGTTGGAGACGATAACGTCGACGGAATTGTCAGGCAGGGGGATGTGCTCGATTTCGCCTTTGAGGAACTCGGCGTTCTCGGCGCCGGCGCGACATTTGTTCTCATTGGCCAGCGCCAGCATTTCGTCGGTCATATCGAGGCCGAATGCCTTGCCGTTCGGCCCAACACGCTGCGCGGAAAGCAGGACATCGATGCCGCCACCGGAGCCTAGGTCGAGAACGGTTTCTCCGGGATGCAGTTGGGCGAGCGCCGTGGGATTGCCGCAGCCGAGTGAAGCCAGCAGAGCCTCGGCGGGAATTTGCTGGGCCTGAGAAGCGTCGTAGAGATTGGAAGTAATTGGGTCGCAACCGGAGATGCCGGCAGGAGCAGCGCCGCAACAAGCGCTGCCGCCGCTTTTCACGCGCAACGCAGCCTGTCCGTACTTCTCCTTAACGACCTCCTTGATGTCTGAACTGGGCACAAGGTCCTCCTAATTCATAGTAATAGGTGCCGCAAACGACGCAAAGGATTCCCGATGCACGTGAAAAGATTCAGTACTTCTGAATAAAGCGCAACGTCACGTCGACGGTCTTATCTTTCTGGTTCCGCGTTTCCTGGATGTCGGTATTCCATTCTCCGGTTGTCAGCACGTCCTTGAGTGCCTGTGACACGAACCGCCGAGTGTAGCCGGAGTTGTAAGTATCGCCCGTCAGTAGCGTCCAGTTGTTTTGCAGGCGGTCTTTGATCCGCGACTCGACGCCAAGAATTTCCAGGTCTCCCATTTTGTAGACTTCGCCCTCGTTGATGGTGAGGCGGTACTTCACGGTGTGTTGCGAATCGTCGAGCTCTGGCGCGACATGGACGGAAACATCCATGTAGCCGCGCGTTCCGTAGAGGCTCTTGATGCTGTCGATGTCTCGAGCGAGTTGAACCGCATCGGCTGGCTGATCCATCTTCAACTGAACGAGCTTACGAATGCTTTCCACAGGCAGGTTTTTGGTTCCGGACAGTATCAGTTGGGTCAGCTTGTACTGCGGACCGGGGTTGACAGGGAAAGTAACGTCGACCAAGGTCTGATCCTCATCGTTCTGAATGACCTTCGCCTGAGGATCGGCAAAGGTTGCTCGGAGGTAGCCGCGCTCGAGGAAAACTGGAAGAAGAATCTTGTCCTCCTGCTGTCGTAGGGCAGAGCGCACATACTCGGTGCCGCGGAGTCGCTTGGCGGCAGCTTCAAGCGAGGGCAGCTCGGTGGTATCAGCACCGGAAAATTCAACGTTGCCAATAGTGATCCGAGGTCCGGTGACGCTGAAGGTAAATGCCTCGGCCGGTCCCTCTTCGTGCGCCACGCGGAGATAGTCAACGCGGGCCGGAATCTTCTTGTCATCGACTAAAGCTTGCAGGCCTTCCGAAACGTCATCCGGGAGTTTCCCGGTGACGGGAAGTTGTCCGTTGAACAGCGGTACCTGGGCGTGGAGTTTTTCAAGCAGTTCCTGATCGGAGAACCAAACCAGATTCTCAAATCGCGCCGGGACAAAACGCTCCACGTCCTTGACCCGCAACTCAAGCTTGGTGCCCTCCGGCGCGTATTGGAAACTGTAAGCGACGTCGATGAAGGCGCCGGTATCGAGGAGGCGCCGGGCGGCATACCTGAAGTCGTCCTCATGCACAGTCTGGCCGATCTGCAGGCCAGAGGCACGGGCGACGTCTTCGGGCTTGTAGCGCTGTGTGCCGGAGACCTGAACCGAAATGAGTTGAAAGGCCGAAGACGGAAGCTCTTTGTGGGTTTGAGCGGACGAGAGCGAGGTGAAGAGCAGGGCGAGTGAGAGGATGTTGAGGAATTTCACTCAAGAAATTCTAGCGCAAGCTGGTTATGGCATGTCATCCTGAACAGGCTTCGGCTTGTGAAGGATCTTACGGCGTCAAGAAGCGGCACTGGGTTCAACGGGATCGCTACTGACCCTTCACACGGCTGTGGCACAGCCTAGCCCTCGTAAGATCCTTCCGCGCTAAAGCGCATCAGGATGACATGGATTCAACGAGAGCCCGAGGGGCAAAAAGGGCTCAGGTCTTGACGCTAGCCACGGCATCTACGCTTTTGAGTTTCACCGTGGTGTCGATAAAAGCCAGAGCGGCGCGGCTCAGGGCTTTGTCTTTGCGGAAAACCAGGGCGAGATCGCGACGGATAACGCCATCGGAGATCGGGATAGCGACCAATGCGTTGGCGCGGATATCTTCCAGAACATTGGAGCGGGCGATGAAGCCGACGCCGGCGTCGGCGGCGACGAAGCGCTTGAGCAGTTCGCTGGAATCGAGTTCCATGGTGTAGCGCGGCTTGAGCTTGCGCTCGTAGAAAAGATTTTCCAGCGCGTCGCGCGTGTGGCCGCCTTTGGGAACGACCAGCGGAAAATTCGCAGCCTCGGCAATGGTCGCCGATTTCAGCTTAGAAAGAGGATGCTTGGGCGGAACGATGATGACCAGTTCGTCGCGGTGGATGAGGACAACGGTCAGGCGCGGATCATTGACCGGAAGCGAAACTACGCCGAAGTCAACTGAGTTGTCGATCACTGATTCCAGAATTTTGCCGTAATCCGAGCGAGTAATGCTGATGTTCACGTCGGGATACTGCTTCTTGAATTCGGCGAAGACTTCGGGAAGGATGTGCAGGCAGGTGCCTTCATTGGCGCCGACGACTATCTCGCCCTTGGGGACGCGTTCGGTTTCCGCGACCGCCGTCAGCATCATCTTGCGCGCCTCCAGCATGTCTTCGGCAAACTTCAGGAAAAGCTTGCCGGAAGCCGTTATGGAAACTTTGCCGCCGGAGCGGTCCAGCAACTTCGCGCCAACTTCTTCTTCAAGTGAACGGATTTGCGACGAAATGGCTGGCTGAGTGCGGAAACGCTTCTCCGCGGCCCGGGAGAAAGAACTCAGCCGCGCGACCTCGAGGAAAGTTTCTAGTTGGTCAAAGTCCATGGGAGCAGCAATCAGCTATCCGCATTTAGCACTCAGCCATTGTAGGTCTCAGGCGCGCTTCTGGAAGGACTAACTCCCAAATGCCAAGTGCTAAATAAGCTTTCATCACAATCCCAGTTCCTTCATCACCCGCTGCAGGTCTTTCCAGGCTTCTTTCTTTTGCCGCGGATCGCGCAGCAGAAATGCCGGGTGATAAGTCACGGCCAGCTTGGTTCCGCGGAAATCGTACCAGCGGCCGCGCAGATCGGCCATTGGGGCATTGATGGCTAGTAGGGTCTTCGCTGCGACCGCTCCCAGCGCAACGATCACCTTGGGCTTGATGGCCGCGATTTGCCGCATCAGAAATGGCGAACAGGTGTCGCACTCATCACGCTCCGGCGTGCGATTGCCCGGCGGACGGCACTTGATGATGTTCGCGATGTACACGTCTTCACGCCGTAGCCCCATAGCTTTAATCATGTTGTTGAGCAACTGCCCTGCGCGCCCGACGAATGGTTCGCCCTGCTCATCTTCATCGGCGCCGGGCGCCTCGCCGATGAACATCAAATCCGCTTTCGGATTGCCGACTCCGAAGACGATCTGTTTTCGTCCTTGCTTGTGCAAGCGGCAGCGCGTGCAATCGCCGAGGTCTTCACGAATGATGCGCAGGGCTTTGACTGGATCGGTGACGGCAGCTTCCGGCTTCGGAACTGCAAAAAGGTCTTCTTCGACGAGCGCAACCGCTACTGCGTTTCCTTTCGGCATATCCTCTCGCTGTTCTGGCTGTTCGGTAGCGGCTGGAGGGTCGCCCAAAGCACGATGGTTTGCTGGTTCCCGCTGGTAAAAATCGTAAATGCCTAGCTCGTTGTAGAAACGAATGCGCTCGGCCAAGGCGCGGCGAAGTTGGAGATCAAGCGTGCTAGGCAAAGATCAGTTCTCAGTGCTCTGTTCTCGGTTCTCAGTCGAAGGACTATTTCGCTATCGGCTTGCGCTCGCGAAGACGAATCACCTGATCAAGCACGCGCTGCGCGACATCCCACTTAGTCGTTTCTGGGACTTCGATCACGTCCTGCTGCGTAATGATCGTAACGGCGTTGCGCTCGGAGTCAAAACCAACACCTTCGTGGGAAACATCATTCACCACAATGGCGTCCAGCGATTTCGAAGCCAGCTTCTTGCGCGCGTTTTCGAGAGCGTTCTGTGTTTCTGCGGCAAAACCAATAACAATCTGCGCTTGCTTATGGCGCGCAATCTCACCCAGGATGTCCGCTGTTGGCTCCAGTTCCAGGCTCATCGGTCCGGAGCGCTTGATTTTTTGCGATTGCGCGGCCTTGGGACGGTAGTCGGCGACCGCGGCTGTCTTGATCACGATTGTTGCCTGGGGCAACAATTTCATTACCGCCTGGCGCATGTCTTCCGCGGATTCCACTTGAGTGACTTCGGCGGCGCCGGGCGGAGTCAGTGCCGTGGGTCCGGTGATCAGTAGAACCCGTGCGCCTCGGCGCAGCGCGGCCTCACCCAAGGCGTATCCCATACGGCCGCTCGAACGGTTTGTCAGATAGCGAACCGGATCGATTTTCTCCCGCGTAGGCCCGGCGGTAATGAGGACGGTTTCTCCCGCTAGTTCCTGCGATGCTCCCAGAGCTTCCAGTGTGGCGGCGACAATCGCTTCGTTTTCTGCCAGACGACCAGGACCTGTCATCCCACACGCCAGATAGCCTGTGCCCGGTTCCACTACGCGAACCCCGCGCTTTTTCAGGATCTCGAGATTCGCCTGCGTGGCTGGATGGGTCCACATGTTCACGTTCATGGCAGGAGCCACGACCACGGGAGCGGTTGTCGCGAGATACAGCGTGCTCAGAAAATCGTTGGCGATACCTTGCGCGAATCTGGCGAGAACATCGGCCGTCGCAGGCGCGACGAGCAATGCGTCGATGGCTTGAGCTACAGCGATGTGCTCGACCGCGGAATCGATGTTCGGCGCTTCGTGGCCGGCGGCGAACATGTCGGTAATAACTTTCTCGCCCGAGAGCGCTGCGAAGGTCAGAGGACGAACGAACTCCTGAGCCGCGTGCGTCATGATGACCTGCACGCGGATGCCCCGCTCCTGCAGCAAGCGGACAATCTCCGCCGCCTTGTACGCCGCAATTCCGCCGCTGACGCCGAGAGCAATTTTCATAATTGCCGATTGGAGTGTCTACTCTTGTCCCATCGCCTTGTCGAGGGTTTCGCTGGCGACTTCGGCCGCAGACTTGGGTGTTTCGGGGATCACCCATTTGACCTTGCCGGCCTTGATCTCATCCTGGGCGATGCGGCAGGGTTTGCGTGAGCTGGTATCAATGACCGGTGGCGCGCCGCCCTGCAGTTGCCGTGCGCGTCGAGCCGCTACCAGGATGTAACGATAGTTACTGTCGAAGCCATCCATCAACTTCATAGTTTCTCCCCTGTCGCTAACGTCCGCCCGGCGTGGCTGTTGCCGCGAACGAGGCCAAAATGGGTTGCAAACGCTCACCCAGGTTGCCTAAACGGCAGCGTTCGGCTTTGGCCAGCGTCTCTGCGTCATCAGCGGATTGTTGTACTCCTGCGCGCCTCAGCCGTTCTGCAAGCAGGATAGCTTTGAGCGCTTCGACGGAGTCCTCCAGACGGTCGTTTATCAAAATATAGTCGTAATCGCGGTATTTCTCAATCTCCCGGCTGGCCGTGACCAACCGGCGCTGGATGACGTCTTCTTTGTCCAGGCTACGGTTTCGCAGACGCGACTCCAATGTCTTGCGATCGGGCGGCAGAATGAAGATGCTCACGGCTTGGGGGAGCTTCCGCTTAATTTGTGCTGCCCCCTGGACATCAATATCGAGTAACAGGTCGTGTCCTTCTTGCTGGGCCCGCTCGAGAAATCGCTTGGCGGTGCCGTAGCAGTTGCCGAAGACCTCGGCATATTCCAGAAATTCCCCACGACGGATCATCTGGTCGAACTCATCCCGCGAGACAAAAAAATATTCGATGCCGTTCCGCTCGTTTCCCCGCGGTTGGCGCGTCGTGTAGGAAATCGAAAAATCCAGCCCGGGAACGATCTTCCGCACCTTCTCCACCAGTGTGGACTTGCCCGAACCGCTGGGTGCAGAAATGATGTACACGTTGCTCATTCGAGGTTCTGTACCTGCTCGCGTGCCTTTTCGATATCAGATTTCATGGACAGTCCCAATTCGGTGATCTTCAGCGCTTCGCCGGCCAGCCCGGAAGTTTTGGAAAGCAGCGTATTCGCCTCCCGGTTCATTTCCTGCAGCAGGAAATCCAACTTCTTGCCGACTTCTCCACCCTGATCGAGCAGGCCGAGGAAATGCTGGACGTGGCTGTCGAGACGCACGAGTTCCTCCTGAATGTCACTGCGATCCGCCAGCAAGGCTGCCTCCTGCAGAATGCGTTCCGGCTCCACTTGGGAACCAATCAACTCTCGTAAACGTTCGTTCAACTTCTCGGTGTAGGTCCGCAGCGTTGCCTGACGATGCTTCTCAACTTGCTGGCAGGCGCGCTGGATGCTTTTCATTCGCTGCTGGAGTTCGCGATCGGTGCCACGGCCTTCTTCCTCCCGCATTTCGTTAAGCCGGCTCAGAGCCTCGTCCAACTTGGCGAGCACACCGGTCTCCAGCTCAGAACTAGCGGGCGACGCTTCCGAATCCAGTGCGCCCGGGATGCGCAAAATGACATTGAGATCGGGCTCAGCCGCCAGCCCGAATTCCGCCGCGGCTGTGCGAAATGCCTGGATGTATCCGCCCACGAGTTCTCGATTCAAGGCAAAACTCTCGTTCCCCAGAGGCCGGAGGTTGAGAGTCAACTCGACGTGGCCGCGTGCCAGACTATCCTTCAGCCTGCGGCGCAGCTTCATCTCTAGAGCGTCGGTATCGGAAGGCATACGGAAATGCAGATCGAGAAAACGATGGTTTACCGATTTAAGCGATAGATTGAAACTGAGCCGACTGTTCACCTGCCCTGTGACTTGGGCGAATCCCGTCATGGAGCGGATCGGCATAATTGGCTATGGCCTCGGGGGAGCCGTGGCCACTTTTGGCTGCTCCAAGTCAACGAACTGCAAATCATACAGACGACGATAGGTGCCGAACCTTTTCATCAGACCCTCGTGGGTTCCGATGTCGGTGATCAGCCCGTTTTCCAGAACCACGATACGGTCTGCGCGTCGGACGGTGGACAGGCGATGGGCGATGACCACCACAGTGCGTCCGGTCATCAAATTGGCCAACGCCGCCTGGACCAGGGACTCGGACTCGCTGTCCAGCGCGGAAGTGGCCTCGTCGAGGATCAGGATGGGCGCATTCTTTAGAAGTGCGCGAGCAATGGCGATGCGCTGGCGCTCGCCGCCGGAAAGACGAATGCCGCGCTCGCCAATCACGGTGTTATAACCCGCGGGCAGTTCGGTGATGAAATCATGTGCCAAGGCCGCTCGCGCGGCGGCTTCCACCGCTTTTTGTGAAACGTTGGGCTGGCCGTACGCAATGTTGTTGCGCGCGGTATCGTTAAAAAGCACGGTGTCCTGGGAGACAACGCCGACCTGCGAACGCAGAGAAGCTAGCGTCACGTCGCGCACGTCCTGACCATCAATGAGCAAACGCCCTGAGGTGACGTCGAAGAAGCGCGGAATCAGGTGGACGAGTGTGCTCTTGCCGGCGCCGCTGGAGCCCACCACGGCAAGGACTTCGCCGGCTCGAACCTCCAGATCGATGTCGCGCAGGCTTTCGCGCGCTTCCTCGCCGTTGGCTTCGTAGGAAAAACTAACGTTCTCGAACTTGATGCTACGGGCGAATGGAGGCAGCGATCTGGCGCTCGGGCGTTCGCGCACATCGTCTTCGGTGTCCATGAATTTAAAAATTTCCGAGGAAGCTCCCAGCGCCTGCTGAAAATTGTTGTTGAAGAGAGCGAACTTGCGCACTGGGTCGTAAAGTTTGAAGACAGCGACGATGAAGGCAAAAAAAATTCCGGCGGTCATGCGCTGGTGAGCAATCTGTTCGCGGCCAAGCAGCAGCAGTAGCGCGATCGCGATGGCGCCGAAAATATCCATGAGCGGAGAACTAATCGCCACCGCGGCGACCGAACGCAAGTTGGCCCAGAACAGCCGCCTCGCTGCTTTGTGGAAGCGGGCGATCTCCCAGGATTCCATATTGAACGCCTTGACGATGCGGTTTCCGGTGATGGTTTCGTGCAGAATGTTCTGGATGTCGGCCAGTTTGTCTTGGCCCTTGCGCGTGGTATGCCGCACTCGCCGCCCGATCTTCCCGGCTGAGTAAATGATGAAAGGCACGAATAGCAGCAACACCCACGCGAGCTTGCCGCCGAGAAGCACCACGACAATGGCCGTGAAAATGAGGGTAAACAGCTGTTGCAGAAACTCGGCCATCACAGTCGACATGGCGTACTGCACGCGCTCAATATCGTTGACGATTGTGGAAACTAAGGTGCCGGTGGTGTGCTTCTGGAAAAAGGCAGCGGACCGCCGCAGAATGGAGTCGTAAAGATTGTTGCGCAGGTCGGTGATCATGCTGAAGCCGGCATAGTTCACCAGATACGTTCCCGCGTAATCGGAGATTCCCTTGAGAATCGTGGACGCCACGAGAGCGTAAGCGACAATCGTCCAAGCGTTGTGGAATTGCGAAGGCACGAATTGTTGCAGGTAGACAGCATGGCTGCTGTTAGGAATGGTAAAAAGCCGGATATTGTTCGAACCGGTGGAAGGATTCAATACGCGGTCGAGAACTGGCCCGACCAGAAGAACGCGGAAGGCGTCGAGCAAGCCGACCAGGGCCATCAGCACAACCGAGGACAGTAATTGCCACCAATACGGTGCCACGTAGCGGATGAGGCGCGTCAGTTGCCGCATTGGCTCTCGCTGCGCAGCCAAGAATGGCCTGCGGATGGAATCGGCTTGTCTAGCAAGCCTTTATTCTACTTGAGTCCTTCGTGGTTCGCCCTTTGCCGTACGCTGACCATAGGCAAAAACGGAATGCGAAGGACCCGCGACGCACGACGTGCAAGGCCTACCCCGGGCTATCCCGGTGCACCACCTTCGTCCGGTATCCCGCCTTTCGCAAGAGCTTGCTGACCTCTTCTGCCATCATGACCGAGCGGTGCTGACCGCCGGTGCAGCCGAATGAAATCGTAAGATAGCTCTTGCCTTCGCGGATGTAGTGAGGCAGAAGGTACACCAGCAACTGCGAGATTCGCCGGATGAACTCTCTGGTCTGAGGAAACGATCGTATGTATTTTGCGACCTTGGGGTCGCGTCCCGTGAGCGGGCGAAATTCCGGCACAAAGTGCGGATTGGGAAGGAAGCGGACATCGAATACCAGATCCGCGTCCTCCGGCAGCCCGTGACGAAATCCGAAGCTTACACAGGAGACCAAAATGTTCTTATCTGATTCTCGTTTGTGAAAGCGCTCGGTAATGTAAGCCCGCAGTTCGTGCACGTTGAACTTGGACGTATCAATTACGAGATCAGCGATAGCGCGGATGGGACGCAGGCGCTTGCGTTCCGCAGCGAGGGACGCTCGAACCGGCGTGTGGGCTCCCAAAGGATGCGGACGACGGGTTTCGCTGTAGCGACGGAGCAAAACCGGATCCTCAGCCTCCAGGAAGATCATCTTGGTTGGCAGCATGCGCTTGACCGATTTCACAAGGTCGGGCAATTTCTGCAGCTGCTCACCTTCGCGAACGTCCACCACTAGCGCCGTGCTCTTAATTTCTGAGGACTGTCCAACCAACTCTGCAAACTGAGGAATGAGCCCAACGGGCAGGTTGTCCACGCAGTAATAGCCGAGGTCTTCAAAGGCCTTGAGTACAGAAGCTTTGCCTGAGCCGCTCATGCCGGTAATGATGACCAACTCAGCCGGCGACCGGCCATTACGGGTTGCTCGGGCGCTTTTGAACGGACTTGAGTCCTTGTTATGGGGAATCCGGCGCGCTGGCATCTGGACGGATGTTAACAGGGAGCCACATCGCTGGCTAGTGTGGCCGTGGTTGCCAGCTCATGGAATGAAGATGCCGAGGCTCGGACGGGACACTCACGTAGTTAATGTCCTCCGGCCTCGGCGGGGCTGCTGCTTGTTGGCAGACTGTAGCGATTACTTAGGCACAATCACGCCAAATGTGCCGTTGACGTTGTTGTTGGGGCCCGCGGTGAAAAACAGTTGATTTTTCCCACCGTTCGCCAAACTCCCGCCTCCGAACATGATCCCCCAAAGCTGGTCGATGAAAATCGGTTTGCCGGCAGAGTCCTTAATTGTGCCCACGAACTTGCCGGTTTTGGGATTGAAACCGTTGATCGTTCCCGCGTTGTTGATGTTGTTGGAGACTAAGAGCGTATTGCTGAGTGGCCCAAAGTCGCCTGGAGCCATTGCGATTCCCCATGGCTGGTTCAAAGGCGCGCCATGAATCAGACGTCTCACGAACGTGCCGTCTTCCTTAAAGACGTCGATGACGCCGCCAGCCGCGCCGGAGACAGGCGCGAAAGAGACGTAAAGCTGGCCGTTAATATCCTGAATCCCGAATGGCGCAATGCCCGCTGGGAGCGCGGAATCGGTAAAGGAGTTGACAAAATTGAAGTTTCCATCATAGATGTCGACTTTGTTGTTGTTGATATCGGCAGCGTATATGAAGTTGCCGGAGGCGTAGTTCGTGATAGCCAGGCCGGTGTAGCTGGCGTTGCTGCTCGAGTTGTTTACGGCAATGATACTTTGCGTCGGATTTGACTGTGGAGCCCAGCCGCTGATTGTGCCGTCCAGGGTTGCGAAAATAAATATCGATGGCCAGCCCTCAACCGGGAACTCCTGCGAACCGTTGTAGACGATCCCTGTGGGTGAGCCGGTGCTGGTACCGTTGGCCGAAGGAATTACGACCTGTAGGGCCTGCGGATTGCCTATTCCGTTGTAAAGGGTGGACCAGCCGGTGCCTTCGTCACTGATCCAGAATGGGTTACCAGGGGCATAGGTGAGTCCCCAGGCATTGACCAGCAAGGGATCTGTGTGTTTTGCCTTTCCAGACTGATTCGAAACCAGATTGGTCTTTGTGTAATAGGTGAGCTGCGCAAAGGTTGCGCTGGAAGCGAACACGAGCGCGAGCCATACAGTTAAGGTCAGACTGCGTCTGAGTACTCGTTGCATGCTGAATCTCCTTTGGTGTTAATGAGAGGTTGGGAATCTGTTCGACACCTGAGATCTACTCAGATACGAGCGCTTCCTCTAACCGCGAGCGGAAAAAATAATAGGCCCGTTCTACTCGGAATTTGTCAGCATAAGGTCACGGGTTTGTAAAATTGCTGTTGCCGGATTGATGGTTTTGGTGGCTGTTGACATGACGTCAGACAGCCGGTTTTGCCTATGCTCAAGAGAAGCGGGCAGATTGCCCACCCTACTCAACATGGCTGAATTCTGCGACGTTGCAGTACCGGTTCCGCTGGATGCCCTGTTCACATATCGGGTGCCTGACGGCATGCAGCCGGTAGTGGGCGGACGCGTTCTGGTTCCATTTCGCCAACAGCGGTTATTGGGAATCGTCACCGAGCTGCATGACCGTGCTCCCAGAGCGCAAGCCAAGCAGATACTGAGCGCCCCGGACACCCTGCCGCTGCTCGATGAACAACTACTGCAACTCGGACGATGGATTGCGGACTACTATCTGGCGCCGCTGGGGGAAGTGTTCCGCACCATGTTGCCTCTCAGCGCAGAATTCAAACGAAGGATCAGCTACCGAATTACCGAAGAGGGACAGACGGCGTTGCACCTTGCCGGGATGTCGGGATCGTCAGCTCGATCGCGCCGGACGCCACAGGAGCAGTTGGCGGAGTTTAGGGTTCTGGATTATCTGGCAGAACGGGAGGGTAGGCGGGCGGAGAGGTTGCGCGCCGTAACCCGGGTTTCAAGCTCCGTACTCGCCGGGATGGTGCGCAAAAACTGGATTGTGCGAGAGGACGTATCCGCTGCGCGTGATGCGACTCGTTTGGTAAAAGCCGTATTGCTCAAGAGCGCTGAAGGGAAGCTGAACGCGAATCAAAGGGTAATAATCGACACGCTCGCGGCCGCGGGGGGAAAGATGAGCCTGGAGAATCTCCACACTTTGGAGGTTCCACGAAGCACTCTCGGCACGCTGGCGAAGCGTGGTTTGGTGGAAATCGTTGAGCAGCCTGCAGAGTTTACCGTTTCAAGAACGAAGCCTCGTGTGTCACCGCTGAGTTTTCAGTTCAATCCTGCTCAACAGTCTGCCTTTGACAATATTCGAAAGCGGATCGGGGCTGGGAAGTTTTCCGGCATGCTGCTCCACGGGGTCACAGGATCAGGCAAGACTGCGGTGTATCTGGCCGCAATGCGTTCGGTGCTCGACGGGGGCCGATCGGCGATCCTGCTTGTGCCTGAGATCGGACTGACGCCGGCGGTTGCGGCGGATTTGTGTCAAGCCTTCGGTGACGAAGTCGCCATACTCCACTCCGCGCTTACCGATCAGGAACGAGCCGAACAATGGCATCGCATCAAACGCGGAGACGCGCGCGTGGCGGTCGGCACAAGGTCTGCCGTGTTTGCTCCGGTTTCGAGTTTGGCGCTGGTTATCGTTGACGAGGAGCAGGACGCTTCCTACAAGCAGGAAGAAACACCCCGGTACCACGCTCGCGATGTGGCTGTGATGCGGGCGAAGATGGCGAATGCTGTAGTCGTGGTCGGTTCGGCCACGCCATCCCTGGAGTCGTACTTCAATGCAAAGTCGAACAAGTACGCGCTGCTGGAGTTGCCGGACCGTGTAGAACAGCGGCCACTGCCCGAAGTCGAACTTGTGGACATGCGCCAGGAGTTTCAGGAGACCGGGCAGGAGAAGGTGATCTCGCGCAAGCTGGCGGAGGAGATCAGGCAGCGGCTGGATCGCAAAGAGCAAGCAATGGTTCTGCTCAACCGGCGTGGATACTCGCCACTGGTGCTGTGCCGGGCGTGCGGCAAAACTCTCGAGTGCAAGAACTGCGCGATTGCTCTCACTCACCATAAGCGTTCGCATCGCATGGAATGTCACTACTGCGGCTATGCTGCGCCAGTGCCGAAGACTTGTATTCACTGTGGCAGTGAGTACGTGTATTTCCTGGGAACCGGATCCGAGAAGCTGGAAGATCTGCTGCATGGAATCTTTCCGCAGGCACGTATAGGGCGGCTCGATCGCGATACGGTGCGCGGACGCGAAGACTTCGAGCGCGCGCTGAACGCGCTTAATGCGGGAGAGCTTGATCTGCTGGTGGGCACGCAGATGATCGCCAAGGGACACGATATTCACGGCGTGACGCTGGTCGGCGTGGTGGGCGCCGATGCGGCCCTGGGGTTCCCGGATTTTCGAGCGGCAGAACGAACGTTTCAGTTGCTTACGCAAGTAGCCGGGCGCGCCGGTCGCGGAAATACTCCTGGCAAAGTTGTCTTGCAAACTTATTTTCCCGATCATTATGCGGTGCAGTACGCGGCGCAGCATGACTTCATCGGCTTCTACGAGAAAGAGCTGAGGTTTCGCAGTTGGATGCGGTATCCGCCATACAGTGCTCTGGCGAACGTGCTGGTGCGCAGCCACAAGCTGGATGAGGCTTTGCAGTGGTCAGGTACGCTGGGACGATGGTTTGAAAGGGCCCCGCACGAAGGCATTCGAGTGTTGGGACCGGCCGCGGCTCCAATTCTGCGGCTCAAGCGCGATTACCGATATCATTTCGTTTTGAAGTCTGAGAGCCGGGAAAAGCTCAACGCGCTGCTGCGGGCCATGCTAGCTTATGCTGGACAGCAGAAGATCCCACGAACACAAATCATTGTGGATGTGGATGCGCTATGGCTGATGTGAAGAATAGCTCGTAGCGCTCAGCTCTTAACCTTGCTGGATTCCTGCTACTTACAAGCCTTTCTTCTGCAGAAACGCGTGCACAACTTCCTTCACATCGCGATGCGCGCCGTCTACAGCGTAGTTGAGTTGGCGCATGTCGTCATCCGAGATTGTTCCGGCAAGCTCATTCAACACGCCGGCTAGCTCAGGATGGCGCGCAAGAACTTCCTGGCGGGTAATGGGCACGGCTTCATAAGGCGGAAAATAGTGACGGTCGTCTTCAAGGACGAACAGATCCAGCGCCGGGATCAGTCCGTCGGTCGCGTTGCCCGCAATCAGGTCTACCTGCTTGTCTTTGAGTGCACGATCCAGCAGGCCGAGGTCCATGATTCGCGGAGGCTCGGCAAAATGCAGCCCGTAGGTAGCGACCAATCCTTTGTACCCGTCCGGGCGTTCCATGAATTCGTAGCCGAATCCGGCACGCCACTGCGGAGCGTACGCGGCGGCTTGCGAAATTGTGCGGAGCTTCATGCGGCGGGCATCGTCGCCGCGAATTTCGATGGCAAACGTGTCGTCAAAGCCGAGAGTTGGACCCACGCTCAGGCCGAAACGCTGGCCGTATTCAGTCTTGACTTTTTCGTAGACTTGCTCACGGATGCCTTCCGGCTTTTCCTTCAGCACTGCCGTTAGCGCTGTGCCGGTGTATTCGGGATAGATATCGATGCGCCCGGCGAGAATGGCCTGATGGCAAATGTATGTTCCGGCCAGGTAGAAGCGTCGTTCAACCGGAAGATGAGTTTTGTTCTCGATTTGCTGGGCGATCAGTTCGCCGAGCACCAACTGCTCCGTGAAATTCTTTGAGCCTACAATGATGCGATTCTCGCGAGACGGTCCGCAGGAAGTGAGGAGGGTAACGACGCATGCAAGCCCTGCGAGTCGGCCGATCGTGCAGTTGAGGGATGGCGTTGTCATTAGGAGCGCAGCCCAGAATCTATGCATTATCACGTATCCAATGCATAGATTCTTCGGCGGCTGAAGACTGCCCCAGGATGACAAGGTGTCACGCTGCGTGCGGACTTAAGTGTCTTTCCAGCCAACCTAGACCGATGTCCGCTAACAGAGCCAACGCGGCGGCGGGGATAGCGCCGGCCAGGATTACCGCATTATTGACCATGGCCAGCCCGCGGAAAATGTATTCGCCCAACCCTCCGGCGCCAATGGCTGCGGCGATGGTCGTCAAGCCAATCAAGAGGACAGTTGCTACGCGAACCCCAGCGATAATGACTCCGAGAGCTAGGGGAAGTTCCACCTGAAAAAGAAGCTGGCGGTCGGTCAAGCCCATGCCGCGTCCGGCTTCGACTACGGCCGGATCCACTCCCTTGATGCCAGCGTAGGTATTGCGAATGAGCGGGAGCAAGGCATACAGAGTCAGGGCGAGAATCGCCAAGCGGTCGGCACGCGCCCCGATCCAGGGTGCGGGCAACAAGAATCCGAACAAGGCAAGACTGGGAATTGTCTGAATCACATTCGCTGTGCCGAGAACAGGTTTGTTAAGCGATGGCCAGCGAGTGATCAGAATTCCCAGGGGAATTCCGACGGCTACCGCGATTAGCGTCGAAACCCCGACCAGCCAGATGTGCTCGAGGGTAAGGTCGGCCACTTCAGCGCGATTCTGCAGCATAAATTGCCAAACGTTCATGCTCGCCCTCTCGTGTTGTTGAGATGTGTATCGAACGCGTCTTTGTAAGCCACCGCAAGTGGCTCTCGGGACGTGAGGAACTCGTTCCGCGTTTGCAGGGTGACCACCTGGCCTGCTTCCATGAGCGCGATGCGGTCGCCCAGCAGCAGTGCCTCATGCAAATCATGGGTGACGAACACCACAGTTTTTTGCAGGCGTCTTTGCAGCTCCAGAAATTCCCGCTGCAGTTCGGCGCGGGTCAGCGGATCAAGCGCGCCAAAAGGCTCATCCATGAGGAGAATGGGAGGATCGGCCGCCAGAGCGCGTGCCACGCCGACTCGTTGGCGCTGTCCGCCCGAAAGCTCGCGTGGATAACGAGAGCGGATCTGCGGATCGAGGCCCACCAGCTTCAATAGTTCCTCGACGCGCTTGCGGATGCGATCAGCGGGCCAGTCCTCAATCTTCGGGACCAGGCCGATATTTCGCTCGATGGTGAAGTGCGGGAAGAGGCCGACTTCCTGAATGACGTAACCGATTATCCGCCGCAGGCGAATGATGTCCCAATCGCGAATGGGACGGCCGTCGACCCAGATCTCGCCAGCAGTTGGGGTGAGCAGGTGATTGATCAGCTTGAGAGTGGTGGTTTTGCCGGAGCCGCTCCGGCCGAGCAGCACCAGGGTTTCGCCACGGAGGATTTTGAGGCTGAAGCCCCGGAGGATATCACCTGTTCCGTTTGGACGATAGGAAACCGACCGGAACTCGATGGCTGGGCGATTGTCGGCAGCGGAATCCATGGCGATCAGAGGCGGGCACAGGGCATCTTTCGAAGGGACAGATTTCCAACCACAGAGGTCATAGAGGGCACGGAAACAACCTCCTCACTGCGAATTGTATGCCGCCGCTGGTAATCCCGAGATGCGAATTCCTGCATGCCCCTTGTGGCGGATGTTGAGACCAATGAGAAGAGCGGTGATTTGTTCCAGGATGCGGGCATTTTCCAGTTTGCCGCCGTCAATAGCGCGCACGCCAGGAATCCTGATGGCGAGGTTTCGGACAACCTTGCTCGCCGCAGAATCATCGCTGCACACAATCACATCGCAATCGACCGGACCTTCTGTATTCAGCACTTCGGCCCCGACGTTCTGAAAAGCGGCCACCACGGAGACTTCTTGAGGAACAAGCTCAGCCGCTTCCTGCGCGGCCGAACCTTGCCAGACTCCAAGGGTGCGGGTTACACGACCGCCGACGCTGGCGGCCAGAGGAACCGTGGCATCGATCAAAATTGTGCCGGGACGAAAAACCGGTTTCAGTTGCTTGAGCAGAGTTGAGTGGCCTTCAAAGGGGACAGTGAGCACCAGCAGATCCGTAGCACCACAGGCAGCGACGTTGTCCAGGCCTGATATTTTCGCCTCAGGGCCGACGATCTGCCTGATCTTGCCTGCGGCATCGAGAGCACGCTGCGCAACCCGCGAGCCGATAATCACCGTTTCTCCGGCGCGCGCCCAGCGAAGCGCCAAGCCAAAACCTTCCGGTCCGGTGCCGCCGAGCACGGCTATGGGCCGCGTCATTGCTAGGCAAACTCCGGTTCGAGCGCCTGTTCTGCCGTCAGTTCGTCAGCAGGCACTCTGACATTGATTCGCCGGTACGTCGTGTTGCGCTCCGCGGGTATGCGGCCGATCTCCAAAATTAGAGACTGAAACTCTTCCGGACTGGTGTATTGCCCGGCGGTGGCTCCGGCCTCACGCGAAATGTTTTCCTCCATCAGAGTTCCGCCGTAGTCATTGGCGCCGGCATGAAGGCAGAGCTGCGACAAACGGCGGTTGAGTTTCACCCAGGAAACCTGAATGTTGTTGACGGCGCCGGCCAGCATGATTCGCGCCAGCGCATGAATCTTGAGATGCTCGGCCAGAGTCGGTCCGGGGCGCGACAGCCCTTGATGAAAGAGCAAAGTATTCTGATGCACGAAGCCGAGAGGCACAAACTCGGTGAAGCCGCCAGTTTCCTCTTGGATCCTTCGCAGCAGTAGCAGTTGATTAACCCAGTGCTCGGGCGTCTCGAGATGGCCATACATCAGCGTAGATGTGCTGCGAATGCCGCAACGATGCGCGGTACGGATCACTTCTTTCCACTGCTCAGTCGAGAGCTTGTTTCGCGAGAGCACGAAGCGGACGTCGTCATCGAGAATTTCAGCGGCGGTTCCCGGCAGAGTGCCGAGGCCGTTGTCACGCAACATGCTGAGATAGTCGGGCAGTGCCATGCCCGTGAGTTCGACGCCGTAAACAATCTCCATGGGCGAGAAGGCATGAATGTGCATACCGGGCACAGCTCGCTTCACTGCTCGCAAGATATCGCGATAATAAAAAGGAGGCAGATCGCGCGGCAGACCGCCCTGAATACAGACTTCAGTCGCACCGATCTGCCAAGCTTCGACGGCCTTTTGCGCGACTTGCTCAAGAGTTAAGAAATATGTGTCAGACTCGCGCGGGCCGCGGCTGAAGGCGCAAAACTTGCAACCCACAAAACAGATGTTCGTGAAATTGATATTGCGATTGACAACATAAGTGACAAGATTGCCGACCAGTTCACGGCGGAGGGAATCGGCGGCGACAAGAAGACCCAGAAGATCATCGCCGTCCGCTTGGGCCAATTGCGAACACTGATCCCGCATAAGGACGCCGCCGTCGAGGCACTCCATGACTCCTTCGAGGGCAGTCCTTGACCCAGCACTCAGGCGCGGAGCAATCTGCTGCCATTCCAAGGAAGGGAAGTTCTCGAGTTCCCCTTGTGTTAAAAGACGGCTCACAACTTCACCTCAACGAAACAAGTCGCTCACTGCCGGACGAATCAGGTCACGAGCGCTTCCCCGCGCCGGCCGGTAGCGAAAGCCACGAATGATGCACACCGGTATGCGAGCTAGCTTGCCGCATACCAGGCCTGCAGCGCAAGCCAGTTCGTCGGCAAGCGCTTCGATGCTCACCCGCAAGGGGTAGCCGTGAGGGTCGCAGCGGCCGCGATAATCGCGCAAAGCTTGCATGCCGGCCACGCCGATGGCAACTTCAGCCAGGCCCTCGCGCCACGGGCGTCCGAAACTATCACTGATTATGACGGGAATGTAAAGCTGCAAATGTTTCTTCAGTCCACGATGGAGTTGCCATGCAGAGCGGTCGGGATCCTCGGGGAGGAGCAGGGCCTGGCTGCCGCCATCGACGTTCGAAACATCGACACCGCTGTTGGCGCAGATCAGCCCATGCCGCGTTTCGGTAATCAGCACGCCTCTCTTGCGGCACAGGACGCTGGCGCTCTGTTTCAGGGCTAATTCGGTGACGCGCGCGTCTAATTTGTACCGCTGTGCCCAGGTCCGTGTTTTGGCCGATGGTTTAATCGTGTTCAGGTCCACAAGTTGCCCCTCGGCCTTAGAGACAATCTTGTGCTTCACAACAAGTATGTCGCCCGCTCTGAGCCTGCACCTGGGATGCGAAAGAGCTTCGAGAAGTTTTTCGAGCAACGAATCTCCAGGATGGATTTCATCCGCGAGAGGCACCGGGATTACCTGCAACTCTGAGCATTGTTCCATGGGAGCTGTTTGCAGTTTAGTGTACGCGGAAAGAGGCAACCTCGGCGGGCCGGAACGCACAACTCGATGCCAGCGACTATTCGCCTGCTGCAAGGGAGAAATCGCTTCGGTCCCATTGCCGCGTGAGGCGCTGGGCGCGGGTTTCACCGGGAGCCTCGGCTAGCTGGCGCAGATCGGAGGGATTATCGACGTCGAGCGCAATGCCCGGAAGTGACAGAACGGTACACAGTTTGCCGGTCGCACGCGCGGCGGCCAGATGCGGTTTGAAACTGTCATTGCCGAAACGCAAGGGAAATAATCCAGCGGGACGGCGGAAAGCCGCGTTGGTGCCGCGTCCGTCGGCGGCTGGCGCCAGGACCGAACCCTGTTCAGGCGCTACTCCCAGGATTTTTTCCAGCTCCCAAACTTGGATTAGCGGTATATCGGCGGGAATGACCAGCGTGTTGTCGATGCCCCGGAGTTCGCAAATCCTGGTCGCCATCTCTATCGCGTCGGTCTCGCTGCGGTTGACATGATCGGCAATGACCTCGAAATCGAGTCGGCGTGCAAGCTCGAGAGCGAAGGGATCACTGGTGACGATACTGACTTCGGGCCGATGTTTCCAGGCAGCGAGCACCTCAAGCACATCCAGAAGCATCGCCTGCGCCAGTTCGGTGCGAACCGGCTGGCTGAGCAATGACGCAAGGCGTTGCTTCGCCGTCGCGAGATTTTTCACCGGAACCAGAATCATGAGGGATCCGAGACAGCACGAGCTGACTTCTGCGTTGTAAGCAGCGCCAGGACGGTGCGTGCCAGCTTAGCTTTATCCTCTGCCGTTTTCATGATCGTATTGGCGCAGTGCACCCGCAGGCCGGGCCGGTCCAGTTGACCAGCGGCTCGCTGATCGCGCAGATCGGCAATCAGAATGTCAAGAAAATCGCCGTAGGCTTGCGCAAGACCAGCGATGGAGACCGGGAGGCCCTGGGCGGCCATCAATACGCCCGCCGGACCGGAAACCGCGGCGCTGCCGATGATGGGGCTTACCGCTGCTACCGTCGCCTGGGTTTCGCGCAGAGCCGCCCGGATACCAGGGACAGCGAGGATCGGGCCGATGCTCGTCACCGGATTACTGGGCGCGATGACGATGGCGCTGGCGGAAAGAATGGCTTCGATCACTCCCGGAGCTGCCTCAGCCTCCGACGCGCCCGCGAATCGCACGGAATTCACCGGATCCTGATACCAGCGCTGCACGAAATATTCCTGAAAGCTGAGTTCGCCGGCCGGCGTCATCACCCTGGTTTCCACCCGCGAATTGCTCATGGGCAATATGCGA
>DASPSE010000032.1:0-3031 GCA_035624085.1 Terriglobales bacterium | reverse complement strand
GCCGGCGATTACCTTCGCCATTGAGCCGAAGAGCCGCGCCGATGAAGACAAGCTGGGCCCGAGCATCCACAAGCTGATGGAAGAAGATGCCATGCTGCGGTTCTTCCGCGATCCGCAGACAAAGGAATTCCTGATTGCCGGGACTGGACAGCAGCACATTGAAGTGGTCGTCGCCAAGATGAAGAAGCGGTACCACGCCGAGGTGATCCTCAAAGCGCCCAAGGTCCCGTACCGTGAAACCATCCGCGGAAAGGCCGATGTGCAGGGACGCCACAAGAAGCAGACTGGCGGCCACGGTCAATATGGTGACTGCAAGATCAAGATGGAACCGCTGCCGCGTGGTGGTGAGTTCGAATTTGTGAACGACATTTTCGGCGGCGCGATTCCGAGAAACTTTATTCCGGCAGTCGAAAAAGGGATCAAAGACGCCGCCGCACGTGGATATTTAGCCGGCTATCCGGTGGTGGATTTCAAGGTGGTGCTGTACGACGGCTCCTATCACGATGTGGACTCGAACGACTTGTCGTTCCAACTGGCTGGCCGAATCGCTTTCAAGAAAGCCATGGAGCAGGCCAAGCCAACGCTACTCGAGCCGATCATGGCGGTCGAGATCACGGTCCCAGACGAGTTCGCCGGTTCGATCATGGGCGATCTGAACAGCCGCCGTGGGCGCATCCAGGGCATGGACAACAAGGCCGGCAACACGCTGGTGAAAGCCGAGGTTCCCATGGCGGAGATGCTGACCTACGGCGCCGATCTGACTTCAATGACCCAGGGCCGCGGCAGCTTCAACATGGAAATGCACCACTACGACATTGTGCCCGCGCAGTTGCAGGAGAAGATTATCGAGAAAGCCAGGGCGGCAAGGGGCGGCGAAGCGGAAGAGGAAGAGTAAAAATCTCAACACCTGAGCTCAAGATGTCTTCAGTCCCTCTGCCCGCGCGAGCTTGGCTTGGCGTTCGTCAAACGTCCAAAATCGTTCCGCTTTAAGTTCGAGAGCGCAGGCGACGTGCAGGCTATCGAGTGTACGCACGCCGAGCTTTGGACCGTGGCGGCGGGCCAGATCCGCGGAGACGGTGAAAACTTGCTCCGGTACAGCTACCTCAGCCCACAGACCTGCAGCCAGATCGTGATTCAGATCCTTGTACGCGGCTTCCGCCTGGTCCCGATGAATTTTGCCGAGAAACACCTGCTGCGCAATAGCGTGGAAACACTCTGTGAAGTGGAAGGGGGTAAACCACACCCGGGGGCTGGGCTTCATCAATTCTCTTGCAGCTAGGGAATGAGTATCCCACACATACAGGGACACAAGAAAGCTGGTATCCGCGTACAACATCAATAGCGACCCCGGTCCTTTATGAGGTCATCGACCACGTTTAAGACACGATCCCCGAATATCTTCTTTGCACGTGCGGCGAAGTCGGGATACTGAACTGGTTCCGTCCTTTGTTCATTTTCCGGCACGATGCGCGCAATGAGGCGATCGCGTTCGCGAAGCTCAACTGTCTTTCCGGCGCGCAGCCAAGCCTTCAGGCGACGGGTGTCGCGGAGCTGGCGAATGTTGACGGATGGCATAGCGATAATGTGACACATGATGTGCCACATGTCAACAGCGCTAGGACAGGACGATAAACGCAGTAGGCTACAGGACATAGGTCACCAACTAACATCTGGCAACCCACAACTGAGAACTGCTACTATCCCGTCAGTGGCCACGGTCAGAAACACTCCAAAAATCCCAGAAGAACGCGAGCGCCTCGTTTCGGCGGCGCCAGTCGAAGACGACTCATCATTTGAACTGAAGCTGCGGCCGCAGCGGCTGACGGAGTTCATCGGGCAATCCAAAGTCAAAGAGAATCTGGCGGTAGCCATTGAAGCGGCCCGGTCGCGAGGCGAAGCGTTGGATCACGTTTTGCTTTACGGACCGCCCGGCCTGGGCAAGACGACTCTTGCCAACATCATTGCGAATGAGTTGGGCGTTTGTTTCCAGCCGACCGCCGCGCCATTACTGCAGATCAAGGGCGACCTCACCGCCATTCTGACCAATCTCCGCGACAAACAGGTTCTGTTTATCGACGAAGTGCACCGTATGCAGCCCGCGCTGGAAGAAATTCTTTATCCCGCGCTCGAGGATTACAAACTGGATATCATCATCGGCCAGGGGCCGGCAGCTCGGACGCACACGCTCGACATCAAGCCATTCACGTTTATCGGAGCGACCACGCGCGCCGGATTGATCTCGTCGCCTCTGCGCTCGCGTTTCGGGATCGTGCTGCGCCTGGAGTTCTACACTCACGAGGATTTGCGCATCATCGTGGAGCGCTCGGCGGAGATTCTAGGTGTTGAAATCGACCGTGAGGGGGCACTGGAACTAGCCCGCCGTTCGCGCGGAACGCCGAGAATCGCCAATCGGCTGCTGCGGCGGGTTCGTGATTACGCGCAGGTGCGGAGCGCTGGCAAGATTGATCTTCCAACTGCGCAAGCCGCGCTGCAGATGCTCGAAGTGGACGGCTACGGATTTGACGAAGTGGACCGCAAGCTGCTGCTCACGATCATCGAGAAGTATCAAGGCGGGCCGGTCGGCGTGAATACCCTGGCCGCGGTGTTGGCCGAGGAAGCAGAGGCGATCGAAGAAATCTACGAGCCGTTTCTGATGCAGATCGGGTTTTTGAATCGCACGCCGAGAGGAAGAGTAGCAACACAGCTCGCGTATGAGCATTTTGGAATCACGCCGAACCGCAGACAGAGTTCGTTGTTCTGAGTTCATCCCTGCCGATCTTGGCTCGCCTCATTGTAAACGTCATCACGATACAATGTCGGCAACATGATTGCTCATCTGCGCGGACGGCTGCTGGCCAAGCATCCCAATCAAGCCATTGTTGAGACGGGTGGCGTCGGCTATGAGGTCACCATCAGCGTGCCGACTTTTTCTGATCTCCCCGCTGTGGGCAGCGAAGTGGCATTACATATTCATACTCATGTGCGGGAAGACTCGATTGCGCTTTACGGATTTCTCCGCCCGGCTGAGAAG
>DASPSE010000031.1:0-10064 GCA_035624085.1 Terriglobales bacterium | reverse complement strand
CGCAGTGAAGTACAGACTCTCCGCGGCGAGGTGCGGCGGCGCACTGGGTATCACGAAGTCATCGGTTCTTCCGCAAAGATGGCCGAGTTAATGGCCTTCGTGCGCAAAGTTGCCGCCAGCGGGGCCACCACTATCCTGATTCAGGGGGAAAGCGGAACGGGCAAAGACCTGATTGCCAAAGCGATTCACTATGAAAGCTCGCGCCAGGAGAAGCCGTTTGTGGCGATCAACTGCTCGGCAATTCCCGAAACGCTGATGGAGGCGGAACTTTTCGGGCACGAAAAAGGCGCCTTCACAGACGCCAAGCAGATGAAGAAAGGCCTCTTCGAGACGGCGGACGGCGGTACGCTGTTCCTCGATGAAATTGGCGAACTCTCACCGTTACTGCAAGCGAAGCTTCTGCGCGTCCTGGAAGATCAGGTGATCCGGCGAGTGGGCGGCGTGCGCGATATGCAGGTGGATGTGCGGGTGATTGCCGCTTCCAATCGCGATTTGGAGAAGGCCGTCCGCGAAGGGCATTTCCGGCAGGACCTTTATTATCGCCTGGCAATTATTGCGATTTTTATTCCTCCGTTGCGTGAGCGGAGGGAAGATATTTTGCCGCTGGTGAATTTTTTTATCGGACGCTATAACCGGAAGTTCAAGAAGTCCGTACAGGGGATCACAGATGACACTCGGCGTCTTTTGTTGGCGCACCATTGGCCCGGCAACGTTCGCGAATTAAAGAATTCAATTGAGCGCGCGATGATCCTCGAAGACGAACCTCTGCTGCATTCGGTTTACCTGCCATTTTCTGTGGTTGAAGCCGGGGGGCAAACGGCGTTCGAGCGCACCTCGTCCTCGAATGGCGGACAGCAGCTCGCGGACGGGCGTGCTCTACCGCGGCTGTACATTCCCGAGGGCGGGACATCACTCGAACAGATGGAGCATGCGATGGTGGAGCTTGCCATGAAGCAGGCGAACAATAATCAGACACACGCCGCCAAGCTGCTCGACATTTCCCGCGACGCCTTGCGTTACAAGCTCAAGAAGTTCGGCCTGATTCACGCGGATGAGGAAGAGGGCGAAGCCTCGGCCGATCCGGCAGTGCAAAGTTGAAGCCGCAACGCTATAAAATGCCCACGCAGTGATCTATGAGCACGTTCTGCCTCGTCCACGGCTCCGCCCAAAATGCCCGCTGCTGGGATCTTTTGGTTCCGGAACTGGAGAAGCGCGGCCATCAAACGCTATGCGCCACGCTACCTGTCAATGAACCTGGAGCTGGAGCTGAACGCTATGCGGGGATCATACTGAAGTCAGTCCCTGAGAGAGCAGGCGATGTAATTGTGGTCGGTCATTCGGCTAGCGGCTACCTGCTTCCGCTTGTCGCGACGCAACGACCATTACGCGGGATAGTATTCCTTGCCGCCATGCTTCCACGGATCGGTATGAGTTTCCTCGACCAGGTCCGTGCCGATCCTACGATTTTTCAGCCTGGTTGGATTGGCAAAGACCCCACGACAGATGACGCCGCCGCGAAGTATTACCTCTTTCATGACTGTTCGCAGCCGGTAGCCGAGTGGGCCATGACTACACGGATTCGCTTACCGCTCGAGAAAGTTGCGAGCGAGGTGTATCCGTTACGGCGATGGCCTGACGTCGCCTCGACCTATATCGTTTGCAGCAACGACCGCACCATAAATCCGGAATGGTCACGGCGTGCCGCGCGCGAGCGGCTTGGGGTCGAGCCTGTCGAGATTGCGGCCGGTCATTGCCCCTATCTGTCCAAGCCCGCTGAACTTGCCGAAATGTTGTCACAGCTCGGTTCCGTTTGACCGCACACTTCTACGTCGCGACGTTCTTGATGTGCGTCGCAATGTACCAGGTGTTGCCAAAAGGATCTTTCACCCCGGCATTACGATCACCGTAGGGCTGGTCGGCCGGTTCGGAAATTGAGGTCGCGCCCGCCTGCAGCGCTCGTCGATAGACGGCATCGACATCAGGAACATACAGGTAAAGCACGCTTGCCATCGGCTGATAGGGCCCGTGCGCCTCGCCCATCTCCAGCACAGAGGTTCCCACGCGAATTTCGGCGTGGTGAACAACCCCGTCCGGCGAGGCATATTTGGACAGTTCCCGAGCACCGAACGCGCGCTTAAGAAAACTGATGACCGGCTCAGCCCGCAGGGGATGCATGTAAACATTCACGTCATTCAAGCCCTCGGGAACGTAACGTGGTCCCTTGTGCGTGGCTATGTACCAGTAGTTCCCCGCTGGGTCATTTACGCCGGCCGAGCGCTCACCGTATTCCTGGTCCTTCGGCTCGCCGATCGAAGTTGCTCCAGCAGCGAGAGCCTGGCGGTAAACAGCATCGGTATCTTTGACATAAACGTGCAGCGCGACAGTGCTCGCGGTCGCACGAAATTCCTTGCCCGGAATTCCGCCGCCCATCATCAGCATGGAGTCACCAATCTTTACTTCACCATGGATTCCGCCCGCCGAGCCGATGCCACGGAACATCTCTTCGGCTCCGAAGGCCTGTTTGGCGAATTCCAGGAGACCCGGGCCGTCCGCCGCAATCATGTAAGGCGTGAGGGTGCGGAAACCCCTGGGAATCGGGGCAACCGCCGGCTTTTTTGCTTGCTCCTGCTCCACAATACCTTCCCAGCGACGACGCATTTCGCCAGAACTTACGACTTCCTTGCGAGCGGCGATGATCCACACGTAGCCAAAGGGATCGGCGACGTGTCCTGCGCGATCGCCGTAGAACTGATCTTCCACTGGACGCACGATGGTCGCCCCGGCGGCCACGGCGCGTTCGGCAGACGCGTCGGCATCTTCAACAAAAAGATGCAACATGACCGGAGATCCGCCAAAAGCCTTCGGACCCATGGCATCGTAATCCGGGAACTCGTCGGCAAGCCTAATCTTCGAATTCCCGATCGTGATTTCGGCACAACCGATCTTGCCCCGATCTTCAAAACGCCAGGCCTCAGTAGCTCCGAACGCCCGTTTGTAAAACTCAATGGCCTTAGCCGCGTTTTCAATGGTTAGAAACGGCGTAGCGGTTTGATCAACCGTGGTGATCGGCTCAGCTGTCGCTGCCATACTTGCTCTCCTTTGCAAATCAGATTTCAAACGCGCTTTGAACTGCGGACGCGGCAAATTGCGCAATTCGACGGCAAGAGTCGCGAGCGACTCCACACGGGGATCACCCAGCGGCGGCAGTGCAGCAGGACTAGCCAGCAGCCCCTGCACCGCTTCGTCGAGTTGTTCCGCTAGACTGCGTTTAGCCATTCTTCACACCCGTGTTGTTACCGGCCTTCATTTTCCCTGGCGCCCTTTGTTTTCTTGTCCGCCCTGATTCAAATCTTGCTCTCAGATTTTCCAGTCCTCGAAACTGAAGTTGTTTCACCGCCCCTTCGCTGCGCCCTATCTGCCCGGCGATCTCGCGGATGCTTTTCTCTTCGGCAAACCGCATTACCACCACTTGCCTCTGATCTTCCGGAAGATCGTTCACCAGCCGAAACAGGCGCGCGCCATCTTCGACTTCTCCCATATCTGCTTGCGCGGCAATCTCCGGCGGCTCAGCGAAGCTCAGTTCCCGCCCGCTCCGTTTGCCACGATCCGTTACCGCATTAGCGGCGATGCGCAGGAGCCAGGCTCCGAATGGCACACCCCGCCATTCAAATTGCTTAAGGTTGGCGAGCGCTTTGTGAAATACGTCAGAGGTCAAATCCTCGGCCACGTCGCGATCTCCGATGCGCCGGGCGATGAAGAGGTACACGCGGTCAAAATGAAGTTCGTAGAGCTCCGCGAAGCGGGCCGGATCCTTCTGGGCAGCCTCCACCAGCAGACGTTCGTCGGCCTGCGCCGGGGACCGCTCCGATGCCGGTGCTCTGACGACCATCGTGCCTCTAAATTTATAAACTGTCCGGGGAGGAAAAGGTTACGGCATGGTAAAAGACCGCCATTTGCCGGTAAGCAACCGCCACTCGCCGAAAAGCGCGAGACACTACGGTGGAGGAGGACTAGGCTTGCCTTGGAACGAACGAGAGTCCGAGCAAGGAGACGGCCGATGGCACACAAGAATCAGCCCGATCGTTGGGAAGCACTAATCCTGGCCGCTGCCCTGGCCATAGCAGGCACGCTGTTCCTGTTTGATAAACTTGGCACTCTCATGCGCACTGGCGATCTTTTTTCGCATGCAATTCTGCACTCCGCTCCAATGTTCCTGGTGGTCGTGGGGGTCAGCCTGATGCTGGCTGACGCAGTGCCGGGGCATTCCAACGACCGGAGTTCGAGATAAAGGCCGCTATGAGTAAGAGCGACAACAGATTCAATCCCGCGGTACTGAACGGCGGCGCTTTGATCGTCGTGGGAGTGCTGTTGTTGCTCGACCAGATGGGCTTCATCTCATTCGACTTCTGGGCGCTGGTCTTCGGAGCTTTCGGCCTTCTCAGACTTCTGCAAGCAAGCGATGCAACCGGGCGTCTCTGGGGAGTCCTGCTGATGGGCGTAGGGGCAGCCATTGAACTTGACCATCTCGGCTATGTAAATGTCCGACTCGACAGGACCTGGCCGGTGTTTGTAATCGTCGCCGGCCTGATCCTGATTTGGCGGGCCTATCAGCAACCCGCGGAAAGCGGGGGCATTCTGTCGCCCCATCTTAACGTGTTCTCCATCTTAGGAGGCGGAGAATACCGCATCCGGGCAAAGAATTTTCGCGGCGGCGATCTGGTCGCCTTCATGGGCGGATTTGATGTCAACCTGAAGGATGCGGATATCGAAGATAATGAGGCCACTATCACCGTAAACTGCCTAATGGGAGGAGGCGTCATCCGCGTTCCTGAAACCTGGGCGGTCTCGATGCGTGTCGCTGCCTTTATGGGAGGCCACAGTTTGAAAGCTCGGGAAGGCCCTCAGCCCACGAAGACTTTGATCGTGAAGGGCGTCGCCATTATGGGTGGCGTGGAAGTAAGGAACTGAGGTAAGCGGATGCATCCCATCCTCAGCCGATTGCGAAATCTAGGGTTGTATCTTCTGGCGTGGATTCCGGTCGCAGGGATGTTGGCACATTCGCTGACCGGAGCTCGCGGGCTGAGCTGGCCAGACGCCATCGCGCTCACCGTTCCGCTTTGCCTGGTGTACGCATTTGTTTGTCTGGCCGCCTGGTATCCCTGTCGGGCCACGCCCCTGGAAAAATCAAGCTTCACCCGTCTGGTGTTAACCCACCTGACCGCTGCCGTAGTGGTGAGCGCTTTGTGGACCGCGACGGCAAGAGCATTGGCGACCGCGCTGGCGCGTCATGCTGGTTTCGTCGGGCTGGAACACCGCTTGGACTTTTCTGTTCTGTGGGCGACTGGAGTTCTCCTCTGGTTTCTGTCGGTTACATTTCATTATGTACTTCTCGCTGAACAAGCGGCGCGCGAAGCTCAAGAGCGCGCGCTCGAAGCTCGCATTCTGGCGCGGGATGCTGAGTTGAAAGCGCTGCGAGCCCAGGTCAATCCTCATTTTCTGTTCAATTGCCTGCATTCCATCAGCGCGCTGACCAGCACAGATGCCGGCAAGGCTCGCGAGATGTGCATTCTTTTGGCGGATTTTCTGCGCACCACGCTGCGTCTGGGCGGCAAAGAAACCATCACTCTGGAAGAGGAACTGGCCTTGGTGCGCGGCTATTTGGCAATTGAGAAGGTCCGTTTTGGCGCCCGGGTGCACATGGAAGAGGAAGTGGACAAAGCAACCTCGGGCTTGCTCCTTCCGCCACTCTTGCTGCAACCGCTGGTGGAAAACGCTATTCGGCACGGTATTGCGAATTTGCCTGAAGGCGGCGTGATCCGCCTGGCAGCTCGACGGAAAGACGACGCCGTCTCCATTACAGTGGAGAACAGCTTTGATCCGGACACGCCCTCTTCCCTCAAGACCGGCCTGGGACTCGACAACATCCGCCAGCGTTTGAACGCGCGCTATGGCATAGACGCCAGCATTGCCGTCCGCACGGACGGCAATTGCTTTTCTGTGAACCTGCGGTTGCCGGCGCAGCAGAACGGAGCAACCGCATGAATAGCGCCGAAGGGACGAAGATTCGTGCGGTCATCGTCGATGATGAAGACCTGGCTCGACAGATGTTGCGCGAATTCCTCTCTGCTCACGCTGAGATTGAGATCGTGGCCGAATGCGCAAACGGCTTCGAGGCAGTTAAGGCAGTCACAGAGCTGAAACCCGATCTACTTTTTCTCGATATTCAAATGCCCAAGCTGGACGGCTTCGAGGTTTTGGAGTTGATCGGCACGGAGATGGCCATCGTATTTGTGACCGCGTATGACGAATACGCCATTCGGGCGTTCGATATCCATGCGGTGGATTATCTGCTGAAGCCTTTTGGCGCAGAGCGATTTGAAACCGCCCTGCAACGGGTGAAAAAGCGGCTGGGCGGAAAACTGCCGGCGCCAACGGAGCTTTCGTCCAGCGCGCGGCCTCCCGCTCAATACGCAGAACGCATCGTGGTCAGAGACGGAACTCGCGTCCACATTATTCCGGTTGCCAAGCTCGATTACGCCGAAGCTCAGGACGATTATGTCGGCTTACATGCAGAAGGGAAGACACACCTCAAGCAGCAAACGATTTCAAGCCTGGAGACGGTTCTTGATCCGGCCCAATTTATCCGCATTCATCGCTCCTGCATCGTGAATCTGGAAAAAGTCACCCGGATCGAGCCTTACAGCAAAGACAATCACGTTGTCGTCCTGACCAACGGAACTCAACTTCCTGTGAGCCGCAGCGGATATGCCCGGTTGCGGGGGCTGCTCGACCAGAAAGCGAAGCCTTAGAATCGGAACACCAGGCCCGCCGAAGGCTCGGCCATGTGGCCTCTGACGCCCGTAAAAAAGCTGATCGCGCTTCCAGAGGTCGCATCGATCTTGAAATCCGGCTCTTTGTATAGGATGCCGCGGTATTGCAAGCGCACCGCAAAGCGCGTCAAGTGAGGAATCCGATAATCAACTCCAAGCCCGTACAGATAACCGATCTGGGTCTGGCCGGCAGCGTGCAGGTTGATTTGGATGTTGTCCGGAATGTTGTTCGGAAGTGGGGGAAGAAATACCCACGTCGTGCGCGGACCAAACTTGATGGGCCCGACTCCTGCCAGAACGAAGGGCTCGAACCGGCCCTTCTGGAACGGAGAAAACATGTAGGCGAAGCTGTATTCGGAAATGTTTGCCAGAATGTGGAAGTTGTCGATGGAGCGGTAAATCTGGGAGTTCTTGTCCCGGCCATAGTTGAACACAAATGAATGCTTGGGCTTAAATCTGGCGCGAATCGTGCCGAACCCTCCTCCGCCTTCGGTTGCAGTCTGCGTGATTCCATTTCCGGTCGCTTGGTTGGTGAAGACTCCAGCCGCGTTCACGCTGAAATCGAAGTGACCATCCTGGGCGACGTCGATCGAAGTCAGGAAAACCAGAGTAGCGAGTACAGCTGCTGCTTGCTTAAGCATCCATTGTCCTCTCATGATGTTTGATGCGGAGACTCGCTATCTTAAGGCACGAGGTGCAATTCCTGAAAACCAGCGGCAGGGTCCTTCAGAACAGCCTCACCGCTTTCGCCTGCTCGACTGCAGGAATTTTTCTGAGCTCGGCCAGGACTGCCTCCGGCACAACCTCGTCCACGTGGACCACGGCAATGGCTTCCCGAGGCGCGCCACGCTTTCCCTCGTCAGCCCGACGCCCGAGGGAGAAATCAGCGATGTTGATCTTGTGGTCTCCCAAAATCGTCCCTACTTTGCCGATAACCCCGGGCACGTCGCGGTTTCGGAGATAGATGAGATTCTTTTCCAGCGGCGCTTCCACCTCGATTCCGTCCACGTGCAGAAGCCGCGGAGTGTTCTTGTGCAGCACAGCGCCTTTAACCAGGTGCTCTTGGCTTTGAGTCTTAACCGAGATCGAAAGTACGCTGCCTGCACCGCCAGTCGAGCTCTTCGCTTTGTGCTCTTCATGGACTCGCAACCCGCGGGACGCCGCGATGGCGGCCGCATTCACCAGGTTTGCTTTCTCCTCCAATGCCTGGTTCAACATGCCCTTGATGGCGGCATTGCGGATCAGCTCAGTTTTCCGCTCGGCGATGTGGCCGCTGTAGCGCAGGGAAATCTCTTCGAGCGCCCCCTCGCTAATCTGCGCAAGGAACGAACCTAATCTTTCCGCCAGCGAGATGTAGGGTTGCAGTTCGAGATATTCGTCATGCGAGACCGATGGCACATTGACTGCGTTCTGAATCACGCCATGCTTCAGATATTCCTTCACCTGCAGCGCGATCTGATAACCGACAGCCTCCTGCGCCTCGTGCGTCGAGCCGCCGATGTGAGGAGTGAGAATCACGTTATCCAGTGCGGCGAGCGGCGAATTTTTTAGCGGCTCTTCGGCAAACACGTCAAGCGCGGCTCCGGCGACTTGCCCCTGCTTCAACGCATCGGCCAGTGCAACTTCATCCACGAGTTCGCCACGGGCGCAGTTCACCAGCCGCACACCACGTTTCATTTTCTTGAGAGACTCGGCATTGACCATGCCGGTGGTTTGGGGCGTAAGACCGACATGGAGCGTGATGTAGTCCGCCGTCCCGTACACTTCGTCGAGCGCGGCCATCCTGATGCCCTGCTCCTTCGCCACGGTCGTCGAGACGAAGGGATCGTGCGCAATGACGTTCATTCCGAAGGCGCGTGCACGGCGCGCAACTTCCATCCCGATTTTCCCTAAACCGACAATGCCCAGGGTTTTGCCCCGGAGTTCCGTTCCCTGCAGCGTTTTCTTCTCCCACCGGCCGGCGTGCGTCAGTGCATCTGCCCGGCACAAATGCCGCGCCATCGCCAGCATCATGGCCAAGGTATGTTCGGCAACGGCGACTGCATTGGCGCCGGGCGTGTTCATGACCGCAATGCCCTGGCGTGTCGCCGGCTCAAGCTCAATGTTGTCCACACCGACCCCAGCGCGTCCGATCACGCGGAGCTTGGGCGCCTTGGCCAGCAAATCAGCGTTCACCTGGACAGCCGAGCGCACGATCAGCGCCTCGGCTGATTCCAACTGCGCCACTAAGCCATCGCCCATCTGATCGGGCGTCACCACCACCCAGTCGGGCTCGCGCAGAAGATCGACGGCAGAAGCCGATATTTTTTCACCTACAACAATCTTCATGACCAATTTGCCCCAGGCTTTTTAACCTCCCCAACTTTAGGCTGTCATTTGGCAACCGCCAGCAGGCTTGGCTTCCCGGCGTACACTTCCTGAGCCGCGCGCACAGCTGCGCCGTACTCTATCGGCTGCCCAGTCACCGACGCGACTACTTGCTCCAACGCAGCCAGAACTCCGACCGTATCCAGATAGTCGTAGTATCCCAGGTGGGCGATGCGGAACAGTTTCCCCTTCATCTCGCCCTGGCCGTTGGCGACCACCGCTCCAAACCGCTCGCGAAATTCCTTCACGAGAGCGCCCGAGTCGATGCCGCCCGGCGATTGAATCGCAGTGAGCGCTGCGGCTGGACATGAGGGCGCAAATAACTTTAGGCCGAGCGCCTGCGCGCCGGCACGAGTCATGTGTGCGGCGAGCTCGGCATTCGCAATCAGCGTATCGCGTCCCACAGCCAGATCGCCATCCCCGATTTGTCGCACAAAGTCCAAAGCCGCGGCCAGCGCGGCAAACAAGGAGGTTGCCGGCGTGTAAGCCGATTCTCCTTTCGCGGCGGCTTTGCGTTCTTTGCGAAAATCAAAGTAGTAACGCGGGTTCTTTGTCGCTTCCATGCGATTCCAGCCGCGTTCACTGATTGCGCAATAGGCGAGACCCGGCGGAATCATCAGCGCCTTTTGCGACCCGCCGATGATCACGTCAATGCCCCAACCATCCACATCGAAGCTGGTGGTGCCCAGGCCGGTAATCGCATCCACGACCAGAAGCATGTCGTCGCTGGTTCGTCGCACCAATTGGGCAATCGACTGGATGTCGTGGCGAGCTCCCGTCGAGCTTTCGGTGGCCTGCACATAGACGACGCGGACATCGGGAGCCAGTTTTTGGCGAACGTCATCCAACGAAAACGTAGCGCCATAC
>DASPSE010000027.1:0-4430 GCA_035624085.1 Terriglobales bacterium | reverse complement strand
TGAACTGAACAGCGCCGGAAACGACATTGAGCGGGACGACTTGGTCTATTCGATCAATGAGCCCGACAACTACGCGGTCGAGGAGGCCCTGCAGATCGTCGCGAAAGTCGGCGGCAGCGTGACAGTGGTCACCGTCGGCGGCGAAGATGACGAGGAGATTCTGCGCCGAGAAATGGCGATGGGTGCGAATCATGGCGTCCTGATCTCTGACGATGCCTTCACTGGATCGGACGGTCGCGGCATTGCCATGATCCTGAAAGCCTACGTGCAGAAAGGTAATTACGACCTGATCCTGACCGGAGTGCAGGCCGAAGATGGAGCGGCGCAAGTCGGCGGGATGCTTGCGGCGATGCTCGACTATCCGTTCGCTTCTCTGGTGAATTCCATCGAAGTTCTGGACGCTAAGAAGCTGAAGGTCAGCCGGGAAATTGAGGGCGGCAACCGGGAAGTGAGCGAAATCGATCTCCCGTGCGTGCTGTCGATTCAGACCGGCATTAACGAACCGCGATATGTCGGCATGCGAGGCATCCGGGCGGTGGCATCTGTTCCCATCCCGGCCATCGGCGCAGCGGATTTGGGCCTTGACGCAGCAACGGTCGGCGAAGCTGCAGCAAAGGTGAAACGCGTGGACTACTTCGTGCCCGCGCTCGGCAAGGGAGCCGAAATGTTGCACGGGAGCCGGGACGAGAACATAGACAAAGTTCTTGAATTGCTGGAAGCGAAGGGAGGGTTGAGGTGATGCCGCGAATTTTTGCTTACATCGCACACAAGGACGGCGTGGCCGACGATTCCGCCGCCGAGCTCGCGGCCGCAGCCAGAAAGATCAATCCGGCCGCGTCACCTACGGCAATTCTCGCTGGTTGGGGTGCGGATTTCGATACCGCGTGCAACTCGCTGCCTGCTGCTTTTGCGGAAATTTGGAAAATCGCCAACGAATCTTTGACTTATCCCAATGCCGAATTGATCCGCAAAGCTTTGGTGAAGGTGCTGCCGGCCAATAGCATGGTTCTGGTTGCGCATGAGCATTTCGGAATCGATCTAGCGCCGGGGCTCTCCATCAAGCTCAATTCAGCTTTTGCGTCTGATGTTGTGGATATCGAAGGCCTTGAAGGTAACGCTCTGAAGCTTGTTCGCCAGGAGTTTGGCGGACAGGTTAACGCGCACGTTCATTGCGATATTTCCTCGGGTGCGGTTGTCACTATCCGACCGGGGGCGTTTCACGCGGCTGAAAGCGTTCCTGTCCGCGGCGCGGTAGTAGAGAAGTCGATTGAAGTTGGCGCTCTGAGCGCAGGCCGGCGTTATCTCGAAACCATTGTCGCCGAAGCTGGTGACATTGATATTACCAAGCAAAACATTTTAGTTTCCGTTGGCCGCGGCATTCAGGAGAAGGACAACGTCTCCATCGCCGAAGACTTGGCGGAAGCCTTAGGAGCAGCGGTAAGTTGCTCGAGACCTGTGGTCGATGCCAAGTGGCTTCCGAAGTCGCGCCAGGTCGGCTCATCCGGGAAAACCGTAAAGCCCAAGGTTTATCTGGCATGTGGCATCAGTGGCGCTTCCCAGCATTTGGCAGGAATAAAGGGCAGCTTTCTCATCGCCGTTAACAAAAATCCCAAGGCCCCAATTTTTCAAGTGGCCGACGTCGGAATTGTCGACGACATCCTGGAGTTTTTACCGGAACTAACCAACAAAGTCCGTGAAACGCGCACCGTTTCCGCAAAGTGAGGTACTTCTCATGATCGCGCCCAAAACGCTGAAACTGAGCATCAAGTCGCTGCGGGATTTCGCCAAGAAACGTCTTCCCGAGGAAACCCTACTTGAACTGGATGAACGCGACGAGTGTCCGCTGGAGATTGTGCGGCACATGTGCGATCCGGATCAGCTTGGCATTCAGCTGCTGTTTATACCCGAGGACTGTGGCGGCTTTGGCGGTGGGGCGTTCGACGTCTATTGCATTTGTGAGGAAATGGCACGCATCGATCTGGGCATTGCCACTGCGGTGCTAGCTACGTTTCTGGGCAGCGATCCGATCACAGTGGGTGCGACTCCAGAGCAGAAGAAATACTGGCTGAGCCGCATCGCACAGGAAGGATTGTTGTTTGCCTATGGCGCCACGGAGCCGGAAGCGGGCAGCGATCTCGGCGCACTTCGCACGACGGCGGATCGGGTCATGGAGGATGGCCACGTCGTCGGCTACAAGATCACCGGCAATAAGCAATGGATCAGCAACGGGGGCGTGGCGGATGCTTACTCGGTTTTGGCCAATGCTCCGGGTGGGCCGTGCTGGTTTGTCGTTGAGAAGGGTGCAAAGGGTTTCAATCACGATGAACCTGAGGACAAGCACGGCATTCGCTTGAGCAACACTGCGGCTCTCTCGTTCGACAACGTCTACGTTGACGCGGACCGGCTCCTCGGAGGTGTGGAAGGACAAGGCCTGATTCAAGCGCAGCTCGTTTTTGGTTATACGCGCCTGATGGTAGCGGCATTTGGGCTCGGGGCCGGCTGGTCCGCAGTGGATCGGGCGATTCCGTATTCCACCAAGCGCATTCAGGCTGGGGCGCCGCTTTCGGAAAAGCAGGGATACACGCACAAGTTGATCGTTCCGCACGTCGCCCATCTCGAGGCCGCACGCGCTCACATCGAAGAAACTGCCGAGCGCATCGACGCGGGCGAAGGAAGTTTGAACACCGAAGGCGCGATCGCGAAATACATGGCTACGGAAGCTGGAAATTCCGCGGCGGAAGCCAGTATTCAAGCCTTCGGCGGGTATGGCTATACGCGTGAATACATGGTGGAGAAAATCAAGCGTGATGTTCGCATTACCACTATTTACGAAGGCACCTCCGAGATCATGGAGATGACCATCAGCCGCGATCGCTGGCAGCTTCACCTGAAAACGCGCGGGCAGCATTACCACGAGCAAGCGAAGAAATTTGAAGCACTGCATGCCAGCCATCCCGAGGTGGGCGCCGATGTCGCTGCTTTGGCGTTGCACGCATTGGCGGAAGTGATGGAAAAGGCGCGGCTGGCTCGCCTGACCCGCTACCAACATATTCTCCTGCGCCTGGGCGAGCTGATCGCTTACGCCGAGTGCGCGGGCAGCCTGTCTCGCCGGGCGGCACTTACGGCGGAGAACAAGCTCAACGAAAAGTCGAACCGACGTTTTGACGCAGCCGCATTAGCGGCGTTGGCCCGAGTCTTCGCCCGCGAAGCTGCGCTCAAAGTTGCCGAAGAAGGTTTGCGCTGGATCGCTGGAGCCGGTGGCGTAAACGCCGCCGAGATATCCGCATTTGAAACAAGTTTGGGACTGCCTGCGATCCATCGCGCGCAGGTGGGTCTGATTTCTGACATGGATTACATAGCTGACGTGCTGTATGGCCGAATAGCAAAGGCACAGCGTGCCGCGTGATTGGAACGCCCTCTGTGTCCTCTGTGTGTTTCTTCTGACCACAGAGGCCACGGAGGGACACAGAGAAGACAGAGCCGAAAACCCGGTGTCTTCTTATTAATTGCAGGAGCGTCATCATGGAAAACACTGCGTATCGAGCCATCGCAATTGTCGGGGCGGGAGCCGTTCTGCCCGATGCCGTGAATGTCGCGGCGTTCTGGGAAAACGTGAAGAACGGACGCTACAGCATCACCGACGTTGATCCCGCCCGTTGGGACCCGGCGCTCTATTACGATCCCGACCCCACCGTTCCGGATAAAACCTATTCCAAAATCGGCGGCTGGGTGCGCGAGTTCGTCTGGGATCCGATGAAATGGCGCCTGGCCGTTCCGCCGCGCGTGGTGGATGCGATGGATGGGGCACAGAAATGGGCCATCGCGTGCACGCGTGAGGCGTTGGAAGACTACGGCTATCCCAAGCGGCCGCTGGACCTGAATCGCACCGCTGTCATTCTCGGCAACGCCATGGCCGGGGAAAAGCACTACCTGACCTCGTTGCGCGTGTACTTTCCGGAATACGCCCGCGAACTCGCGGAGAGCGCCAGTTTCGCCGCTTTGCCCGCTCCAGTGCGCGCGGACATCACGCGCGAATTGCATGACCGGATCGCTAAGTACCTCCCCGAAATCACCGAAGACAGCATGCCCGGCGAATTAGCCAACTGCATCGCCGGACGGATTGCCAATATTTTCAATTTTCATGGCCCCAACTACGTGTGCGACGCCGCGTGCGCGTCGGCGATGGCGGCAATCAGTTCAGCGGTCGAAGGGCTGGTGGAGAACGATTTTGATGTGGCGATCACTGGCGGCATCGACCGCAATATGGGCGCACCGACTTTCGTCAAATTCTGCAAGATTGGCGCACTTTCGGCAACCGGAACCCGTCCATACGCCGAGGGAGCGGACGGCTTCGTCATGGGTGAGGGCGCAGCCATCTTCGTGCTCAAGCGCCTGGCCGATGCCGAGCGTGATGGCGACAAGATCTACGC
>DASPSE010000018.1:0-13948 GCA_035624085.1 Terriglobales bacterium | reverse complement strand
GGCGCGCGGAACGTGCCCCTTCAAGTCCACACGCTACGGCAGAAATTTCTGCAGCGGGCAACTTTCGCAACAAGCCTTCGATTTCAGACAATACTGTTTGCCCACCACGACTAGTAGACCGTGCATGTCGCTGTAGATCTGGGCTGTAGGGGAACGTTTCGCCAAGCTGATCGGCGATGGTTCATGAGCAAGGGATCCCTGCGAAACAGCTGGCGAGTTGCGCTCGGCCCGGACAGCCCCTTCGAGTTCCACCTCGACTTCGCTCGGGGCGGCAAAATGAGCCGGCCTGAGCTGCCCGGAAGTGTTCGTAGATGCTGACAGCGCTCGCTCAAACAGCCCCCGAATGTCATCGTAGGCGGTGCTTGCGGGTAGGATCGCGTGCCGGTCCAGAATTCGTCGAGTGTAAGCATCCACCACGAAAACCTCATGCTGGCCGGCGTAAAGCAAGATGGAATCCGCCGTCTCTGGTCCCACACCATTGAGCGCGAACAACTCTGCCCGCAGCTTTGCCGTTGGTTGAGCGAACATCCGGTTGAAAGATCCTGCGTATTGCTGGTCAATGAAATTTACAAAAGTTTTCAGTCGAGCGGCTTTCTGGCGAAAGTACCCGGCCGGCCGGATCAAGGATTCCAGGCGAGCTACAGGAACATTCCGGATAGCCGCGAGGCTCAGTACGCCAGCATCACGCAAGCGCTTCAATGCCGCTTCGACGTTGTTCCAGGAAGTGTTCTGCGTCAGGTATGCACCCACAATTACTTCCAAACGCGTGCGAGCCGGCCACCAGTGCTGCGGACCCCAGGCGGCATAGAGCGTCTGATAGTATGCGCGGATTTGCTGTTCTGGGCGGTCAGATTTCAAGGTATAGGAGTTGAGTCTACCAAGCCGACTGTGAGGTCATGTCATGATCCCTGTGGCTGTGATCGTCGGACTTACACAAGTGCATGTACTTCCGAGTTTGTCTTTTTCTCGACCCTTCTTTTTGGGCATTTTGTGAGCCATAAGCTGTTTGTGTGCTTACATCAGCCCGGACAAGTACCAAAGTTACTCGCGCAGTAACGCTTCTGCGTTGACAATTTATGTCAACGCGGATCGTCGCAAGATTCCTTTTTCGGAGGGCTGCGATTCGCGCGAGCCAAGCTGACAAATCTCTGTCGCTCAAACAGGAGAGCTAAGTATGTCTCAACGGCTGGGTGATCTTCTCGTCAAGGAGAAGATCATTACCCCAGAGCAGTTGGAGCAGGCGGTAAAGGTCCAGAAAGAAAGCAATGTGCGTCTTGGCGCCGCGCTGGTGAAACTGGGCTTCCTGAGCGATGAGGATGTGACCAACTTCCTCTCGCGGCAGTACGGCGTTCCCGCCATTAATCTCTCCTATTTCGAAATCGATCCCGCGGTCGTCAAACTAATTCCCTTCGAAACCGCCAAGCGTTATCAGATTCTGCCACTCAGCCGGGTGGGCGCGTCGCTCACCATCGCCATGGTTGATCCCACGAACGTGTTCGCCATGGACGACATCAAGTTCATGACCGGCTTCAATATCGAGCCGGTAGTGGCATCGGAAAACTCGATTCTGGAAGGCATCGACAAGGCCTACGGCGGGACCAAGGAAGAAGACCTTGAGCAGGTCATGATGTCCATGAGCGACATGGACGAGTCGGACGTCGAAGTTCAGGCCGAGCAGCAGGAACTAGGGCTGGCTGACCTGGAACGGGCTGCCGACGAAGCGCCCATCGTCAAATTGGTCAACCTCATCTTGACCGATGCGGTAAAGCGAGGCGCCAGCGATATCCATCTCGAGCCTTACGAAAGGGAATTCCGCGTCCGCTTCCGCATTGATGGCGTGCTGCAAGGCATCATGACGCCGCCGATCAAGTTGAAAGATGCTATCACTTCGCGCTTGAAGATCATGTCCAAGCTGGACATCAGCGAAAAGCGGCTGCCGCAAGACGGCCGCATCATGCTGAAGATGAACATTGGCGGGCGCAAGAAGCAGCTCGACTTCCGCGTCAGCACCCTGCCCACGCTGTGGGGCGAAAAAATCGTGCTGCGGTTGCTCGACAAAGAGAACCTGCGGCTCGACATGACCAAGCTGGGTTTTGAGCCGGAGTCTCTGGTTAAGTTCGAGAAAGCCATTCTGAAGCCCTACGGCATGGTTCTGGTCACAGGTCCGACGGGGTCGGGAAAGACCAACACTTTGTATTCGTCTATATCGCGCTTGAATACCCCCGATACCAACATCATGACCGCGGAAGATCCGGTGGAATTCCAGCTCGGCGGAGTGAACCAGGTGCAGATGAAAGAGCAGATTGGCCTCAACTTTGCGGCTGCGTTACGAGCCTTTCTGCGGCAAGACCCGAACATCATTCTGGTGGGCGAGATTCGCGATTTTGAAACTGCGGAAATCGCTATCAAAGCTGCGCTCACTGGCCACCTGGTGCTTTCCACTCTGCACACCAACGGCGCGCCGGAAACCATTACGCGCCTCATGAACATGGGTATTGAGCCCTTTCTGGTGGCCACCTCCGTCCATCTGATCTGCGCGCAGCGCCTGGTGCGCCGAGTTTGCAAGGATTGCGCGGAAACCGTGGATGTTCCGGTGCCCGCTTTGATCGACGAAGGTTACACGCCGGAAGAAGCGAAAACCGTCAAGATTCAAAAAGGCAAGGGTTGCGCCACCTGCAGCAACACCGGTTACAAAGGGCGCACCGGACTCTACGAAGTTATGGAAGTGGATGACGAGATCAAGGAATTGGTTTTAGTGGGCGCATCGGCGGTCGAATTGAAGAAGAAGGCAATTGAGCGCGGGATGCTTACGCTGCGCCGGAGCGGGCTGATTAAAGTTGCCGCCGGCCTCACCACGCTCGAGGAAGTGGCGCGCGAAACGATTCACTAAAGTCGGTTAAGCCAGTTTGGCCTGAAAGCTGTATAGGAACAGGAAGCAGGAGGGAAAGGGAAATATGGGGCTTTCATTAAGCGATTTGTTGAAAAGAATGTTGGAGACCGGAGGTAGCGATCTACACATCACCACTAACTCGCCGCCGCAGATCCGCGTCCACGGGCATCTGGTCCCTCTTGACCTGCCGCAACTGACGCCCGCGGAGACCAAGCAACTCGCCTATAGCGTAATGACCGACTCTCAGAAGCATCGCCTCGAAGAGAACCTGGAGCTGGACTTCTCTTTCGGCTTGAAAGGGCTGGCCCGCTTCCGCGCCAATGTGTTCAACCAGCGGGGCGCAAGCGCGGCAGTTTTCCGTCTCATTCCCTTTGAGATCAAATCGTTCAACCAGTTAGGGCTTCCGCCGGTCGTGAGCAAAATGTGTGACAAGCCGCGCGGCCTGGTACTGGTTACGGGCCCAACCGGATCCGGCAAGTCTACGACTTTGGCCGCGATGATCGACAAGATCAATACCGAGCGGCACGACCACATCCTCACCATCGAAGATCCGATTGAATTCGTGCACATGAACAAGAATTGCGTGGTCAACCAGCGCGAGTTACACGCCGACACCAAGAGCTTTGCCGACGCGTTGCGGGCGGCCCTGCGCGAAGACCCGGACGTGGTACTGATCGGCGAAATGCGTGACCTGGAGACGATCGAGTCCGCCTTGCGCATCGCAGAAACCGGCCACCTCACTTTCGGGACGTTGCACACCAACTCGGCGGCTTCCACCATCAACCGCATCATCGACGTTTTTCCGGCACACCAGCAGCCACAGATTCGCGCGCAGTTGTCGCTGGTCCTGGAAGGCATCATGTGCCAAAGCCTGCTCCCGCGGGCGGATGGAAAAGGACGGGTCATGTGTATGGAAGTTCTGGTGCCGAACGCCGCCGTCCGCAACCTCGTTCGGGAAGACAAGATTCACCAGATCTATTCTTCGATGCAGTCGGGTCAAGACAAATTCGGGATGCAGACCTTCAATCAGTCGCTGGCCACGGCCTACTTCCAGAAGCAGATCACGTTGGAAATGGCGCTCTCCCGTTCGAGCAACCAGGATGAGTTGACCGAGATGATCAACCGCGGATCGAGCTTATTAGGGCGTGCACCATCCGGCTCGATGGCCAAAGGGGCAGCGCCGGGCAGGCACTGAATGTAGGACGTAGAAGTAAAAACGGTTTAGATCGAGGAGCGCGAAGCACGCAAGGCAACACATAACGCAGCAAAGAGAGGGTACCATGCCAGTTTTCACATTTTCGGGGAAGAGCGAGGGCGGAGAGAAGGTCAGCGGCGAGCGCGTCGCAGCCAACAAACAAGCGCTGGCGATGCAGTTACGGCGCGAGCGTATCACCCCGGGCGCGATACGGGAGAAAGGCAAAGAATTTGCCATGCCGACCTTCGGGTCCGGCAAAGTCAAAGTCAAAGAGATCGCCATTTTCTTCCGCCAGTTCTCGGTGATGATCGATGCTGGCCTGCCGCTGGTGCAATGTCTGGAGATTCTGGCGGCGAACCAGGAGAACCAGGCATTCCAGAAGACGCTCACCGGAGTGCGCACCACGGTCGAGGGCGGCTCAACGCTGGCCAACGCCATGCGGCAGTATCCCAAAGTCTTCGACGATCTGACCACCAACATGATCGAGGCCGGCGAGACCGGCGGTATTCTCGACATCATTTTGCAGCGCCTGGCGCTGTACGTCGAAAAGGCGGTCAAACTCAAAGCCGCAGTGAAGTCGGCACTGATCTACCCTGTTTCTGTGGTCAGCCTGGCATTTCTGATTGTCGGGGCGCTCCTCAAGTGGGTAGTCCCGATCTTTGCCAACCTGTTTGCCGGGCTCGGTGTGTCCTTGCCCTTGCCGACACGTGTGGTGATCGGGCTGAGCGCCTTTATCGGCCAATTCTGGTGGTTTTTCCTATTCGGGATTGGCGGGCTGATCTTCGGACTTCGCCAGATTCGCAAGAATCCCCGCGCCTGCTACTACATGGACTATGCGCTGTTGAAGATGCCGGCCATTGGCATACTGCTGCGCAAAATCGCTGTCGCGCGATTCACTCGAACCCTGGGAACGCTGATTACCTCGGGTGTTCCAATTCTTGAAGGTTTGGCGATCACCGCCAGGACCAGCGGCAATAAAGTGCTGGAAGAGGCGTTGATGAGAGTAAGGAAGGCGATTGAAGAAGGCCGCACCATCGTGGATCCGCTGCGTGAAAGTGGCGTGTTCCCCAATATGGTGACGCAGATGATCGGCGTCGGGGAAGCGACCGGCGCTATGGATTCGATGCTGCAGAAGATTGCCGACTTCTATGAAGATGAGGTGGACGCGGCAACCAAGGACATGCTGGCCATGTTGGAGCCGATCATCATCGGATTGTTGGGCATCATGATCGGCGGCATCGTGATTTCGCTTTACATGCCGCTGTTCTCCATGATTGCCAAGTTGGCGGGATAACAGCGCAGTAGCTAGTAGCCAGGAGCTCGTAGCTAGTAAGTTCGCTGCCAGCCCAGCTACTAGCTACCCGCTACTAGCTACTACGAAAATGCACTCGGTCTTCGATGAACGGCAGTGGCTGGCCTGGCTGGTCAAGGTCCGCATCATCATCCTGACATTTCTTTTGGGGCTGGAGTTGGCCATCACCCGGCTGACTCCAGTGGCTTTTCCCCTGCGGCTGTTCATCACTGTAATTCTTCTGTGGTACACGATTTCCGTTTTCTACGTATTACTGCTGTCCTTTTGGCAGGAATACCGCATCCAGTCGCTACTGCAGGTGCTCACCGACATGGTGTTGGTGAGCCTGGTCATTTATGCCACCGGCGGCGTCGATAGTTCCTTCAATTTTCTCTATCCTCTAGTCATTATTGTGGCCTGCATTTTGTTGCCACGGGTATGGGCATATCTCACGGCGGCACTCGCTTTCATTCTCTATGGAACCGTCCTCGAGCTGACTTACTTAGAGGTCATTCCCTCGTACTCGACCACTCACCCCGAACTGAAGACCCTGCAAGCCATCATTCTGGTCAACCTGTGCGGCTATTTGGCGGTGTCTTATCTGGCCGGCCTGCTGGCAACCAAGCTGCGCCAGGTGGACGTGAAACTGAAGGACACCAGCGGGGCGCTGGAGGATCTACAGGCGCTGCACGAAAACATCATTCAGTCCATCACGGAAGGCCTGATTACCACCGGCTTGGATGGTCACATCACCTTCGTTAATTCGGCCGCGCAGAAATTACTCGAGCGTTCTGAGCACGAACTGATTGGCCAAGCTATTGCTGGATTGTTCCTGGATCCGCTACCGCAAGTGAATTCGGAACGAGCGCACGCCGAAGTCCGCGCACCCGTGCCGAGGGGTTTCCGCAAAACCTTCCGTGTTCTGGTCTCGACACTGGCCGTACCGGAACGTGGCGCCTTGGGCTATGTGTACACGTTCGACGATCTCACCGAGATCCGCCGCCTGGAGCGCGAGATCCGCATGCAAGACCGCTTGGCAGCCGTCGGAAGGCTGGCGGCAGCGATTGCCCACGAAATTCGTAATCCACTGACTTCGATCGCTGGAGCGGTGCATCTTCTCTCCGGCATCCGCGACCTGAGTGACGAACATCGGCAGCTGCTGCAGATCGTCACCCGTGAATCGGAACGTCTGAACGGCATTATTACTGACTTCCTCGCATATTCTCGAGGCCGACAGTACCAGTTCAAGAAGGTGGATTTATTGCCCCTGCTCGAAGACACGCTGACCCTATTGGAACACCGCCTGACCGCAGAGAACCGCGGCATCCAGGTGGAACGAAAATACAAGGTCACGGAAGCGTGGACTCTGGCGGACGGCGACAAGATCAAACAGGTCTTCTGGAATTTCTGTGAAAACGCCGTTCGCGCCATGCCGGAAGGCGGCACGCTCAGCATCTCAGTCGAGGCCAGCGGCAAAGCCTGGGAGATGCACTTCGCCGATACCGGACCGGGCATAAGCCCGCAATTGATCGAAAAAGTTTTCGAGCCATTCCAGTCGCAATTCGAAGGCGGCACCGGCCTGGGCCTGGCCATCGTTTACCAGATCGTGCAGGCGCACGAGGGCAAAGTCTGGGCGCGCTCCAAGCCGGGTCAGGGCTGCGTGTTTGTGCTGCGCTTGAATCGGTTGGAAGCGGCTGAGCAACCCCTCTTTGCAGCCGGCTCGCCACAATCAACGCTGCAGGCGGCAAGCGTCGCGGCAGCAGGCGGAGCGCATGGCTAACATTCTGATCTGCGACGACGAGCGCTCCATCTGCGAGATGCTGGACATTGCCCTGCGCCGGGAAGGGCACAAGGTGGAGACTGTAACTTCCGGTGACTTGGCGAAGCGGAAGCTCGATGGCGCCTTGTACGACGTGATCGTCACCGACATCAAGATGCCCCGCACCAACGGCATCGAAGTGCTGCGTCACGCGCACCAGGTTTCGCCTGACTCGGCGGTCATTCTGATCACGGCGGTGGATGATTACGAAGCGGCGGTTGAAGCGGTTAAAGCGGGCGGGGCCACGGACTACATTCGCAAGTCTCCCGGTCTGGTCGATGAAATCAAGCTGGCGATCGGGCGGGCAGTCGAGAAGATGGCGCTGCACCGCCAGAACTTTGCGTTCAAGCGCGATGCGGCCAGCCGAAATTCCCTGGACAATATCGTGGGCGTCAGCTCAGCAATGGAGGCGCTGAAGCAGACCATCCGCACCGTAGCTTCCACGCAAAGCACCGTCCTGATTTACGGCGAGAGCGGCACCGGCAAGGAACTTGTGGCTCGCGCAGTGCATGCCTGTTCTCCGCGCGCCACAGAACCCTTCGTTTCCATCAATTGCGGAGCTTTTCCGGAGACTTTGCTGGAGAGCGAACTGTTCGGCTATGTGAAGGGCGCGTTCACGGGAGCGAATCAGAACAAGCGCGGCCTGTTCGAGGTGGCGCACCAGGGAACAATCTTCCTGGACGAGATCGCCGAGATGGCCCTAACCATGCAAGTCAAACTGCTGCGCGTCTTGCAGGAACGTTGTGTGCGCCCGGTGGGCGGAAGTGACGAAATTGCCGTGGATGTGCGCGTCATTGCCGCCACCAATCGCGATCTGGATAAGCAGGTGGCCGAACACACTTTTCGCGAGGATCTTTATTACCGCCTGAATGTGATCCCAATTACCGTTCCACCGCTGCGTGAGCGGCGCGAGGACATTCCGCTGCTGGTGAATCATTTTCTCAAGAAGTATGTACCGGCAGCAGGGAAGAGCATTGTTCGAGTGAATGAGGATTCCCTGCAGGCGTTGTGTGCCTATGAATGGCCCGGCAACGTCCGGCAACTGGAGAACGCAATCGAACGCGCCGTCGCGCTCGAGACCGGGGAAGAGTTGCGTGTCGAGATTCCCGCCGAGAAGGCCAAGGCCAGAGCGGCTGCTGCCGGCATCGGAGGAAACGGAAGCGCGGTGGTGGCCGGGGCCCTATTGCCGGAGGGTCTCGATATGGAGAAGTACGTGGCCGAGGTCGAAATTTCGCTGCTGAAATCCGCGTTGGCGCAATCCAACGGTGTCCAGACCCGTGCCGCTGATCTGCTGAAGATTTCCTACCGCTCGTTTAGGCATTTGATGAAGAAGTACGAACTGTAGCTGGTAGCTTGTAGTTAGTAGCTAGGAGGCGCGTGCCTTTCCTCGCTACTAGCCCCTAGCTACTCGCTACTTCTATGATGTACTCATGCGCTACATGCTGCGATTCCTGTGGAAGGCCACCCGCGGGCACCACCTCGCGCCCTGGCGCAGCCCATACCTGCTGTGGCGGATCGAGACCTACACCGGCGTGAAGATGCACCAGATCGGCCTGCTGGAGTTTTGGGAATTTCTCTGGCGGGAACGCCAGAATCTATGGCGGTTCCTGCGCTGGACGGCGGAAATGGAGCGCTACGCCCACCCCAAACCAAGAAATCCTTGAAACGCCGGGGTTGATGTCCTTGGCCCGACGCTTTAACCGCAAAACCAGCAGAGAAGAGCCGCAGGTTCGCCAAGATTTAGAGCATTCTTTGCGCCCTTTGCGGCAGTTCCCTGCGGTCTTTGCGGTTTAAGATTTACTGCCCGTTGCTGGCGCCGGCCGCGCTTTCGAGGACAATGGTGACTTCGCTGCCCTTGCCGGAGCCCACGAGTTGCGCGGCGGCGGCGCGATTGGCCGCGATCTCCAGGTAGCCCATGCTCCCCAGAATGCCGAAAAGCTGGTTGGGTGAGCCTTCCGAATAGCTGCTGTGCAGCTCGGTGATTTCGCGCTTGCCGACAACGATCTTGAATGGCGGCGGCGTAGCTTGAAACAGCATGGGAACATCCTGCGGGGTGAAGTTGGTAATCAGATTGCCGAAGCGGTCGACTTTGAGCACGACCCCGCACAAAGTCCGCCCATCCACGGATTTGGGTTTGGGCGCGTTGAAGCGCGCGTAATCTGAGATTTCCTCGCCAAACTTCGCGCCATCCACGCCTTTCGCCAGCCATCCCGCGACCGGAGCAAAAACGTCCCGTCCGTGAAACGTGCTGCTTACGGGCCGCAGGAAGTAGTGTTCGCCGGTGATGTGGCGAACGCGAATGCGTTCCTCGCGGTTATATACCAGGGAAAGCACGCCATTGTCCGGCGCGACACAATAATATTTTTCTGTCGAGAGTAAGATCGGCCGCCGGGCACTGCCCACTCCAGGATCCACCACCACGACGTGGATCGTTCCGCTAGGGAAATAGGAATACGACTGCGCGATCGTGAGGGCGCCGTCTAAAACGTCGAAGGCCTGCACCGCATGATTGATGTCCACGATTTCGGCATCCGGCGCGATGTTAAGAATCACGCCCTTCATCGTACCGATAAAGTGATCATTAAGCCCGAAATCGGTGGTCAGCGTTACGATAGGACGGTTCGACAATGTGTTTTCACCGCGGGGAGTCAGAACTTCCCCTTCTCAGCGAAACTAACCTGTGGCTCAAGCAGAGTCAAGGCACGGCGGTAATCGGGTGGTGTGCTAATCTCAGTCGCTCTGCGGCCCTGGGAATTCTTCGCGTCCTTTGCAGTTGAGAGCCTTTTGACCGCGAAGATCGCACTGACTCCTTACTCCCCACTACTGAATCTCAATATTTCCCGAGCCCGTCCTCACTTCTACGGGCACGCCGCCCCCGCGAACCTTACCGCGCAGTTCCTTGCGGCCAATGGTGCCTTGCACGGTGACCGGTTGACTTACCGAAATCGACCCTGAACTGGTGTGCGCATCCAGATCAAACGCCGCACTTGATGCCAGCTTCAAACGTACGCCGCCTGAGCCGGTATGAACGGTCCATGATCCCGTAGGATTTCCGTCCGCCGATATTGTTCCGCTGCCGGCGCTAGCGTCGAGAGAGCCGTTGACCCCGCGCAGCTCCATTCCGCCCGATCCCGTTTCTGCTCGAACCGCCCCCGGAGCAGTCTGAGCGAGCTCGATGTGGCCACTGCCGGTGCTGCCCGTAAATCCGCCCGCGATGTCGGTCGCATGGATGGATCCACTTCCCGCTTTCGCGCGGACGTTGCCTTTGACCCGCTCGACGTGAATGTCACCCGAGCCAGTATCTGCCCGAACTGTATCGCCGATATCGGAGATTCTTAAGCCTCCCGAGCCGGCCTCGGCTTCCACAGCTCCATGGAGACCTTCGATGTCTTGATTCCCCGAACCAGTGTGCGAGTGCAGGCGGGTGTCGGGAGGAACGATCAGCTCGTAGCTGATGGAAACGTTGTGAAACAATTCCGAGTCGGCGCCGTGCCCGATGCGAATATCATTTCCGCTTTGCTGGATCGGGGGGTTGTTTGTGATGTCCTTCACGCGCTCCTCGGAGTCCATTCCAAACCAGTTGGTGACTTTGACCCGTCCAGTGATCTGCACCTGACCGGAGCTGCCAGTGCGAACATTCACGCTGCCCGAGCCCGTGGTGAGGTCGATGCTGGCCGGACCGGTAACCTGAAGGGTGCGCTGAAACGATCCTTCCGCCGAGGCGTGAGCCGGTAGAGTTTGCAAGCACGCCGCTATCAAGCATGACGCCAAGATCAAGAAATTCTGACGTTTGAGTTGCATAAGTCCCCCGCTTGGATCTTGGTGAAACTGCGCCTTAAGTCAAAACAATGGGCACGGATTTGCGCCCGTGCCCTGTGAAATTCCAGTCCCCTACGAGGACGCGAGCCTTTACTGCAACACCACCTGGTCGCCTTCCTTCAATCCACTGAGGAGTTCGGTCTTTGCCCCGTTCGAGATGCCGATATTGACCGCCATCTTCTTCTTACCCTCTTTGGCCCTCGTGTCAGGCACTTCGACCGAAGCCTTCTTGTCCTTGTCGTAGATGATGGCTCCTTCCGGAATCTGTAGCACGTTCTTGTGCTCTTCCAGGATGATCTCTGCGTTCGCGGTCATCTCGGCCTTCAGTTCGCCGCCAGGATTGTTGATGGAAACACGCACCTCGAAGGTGGTCACGTTATCTTTTTCGACGCCCATGGGTGAAATCTTCGTCACCTTGCCGTTGAAGGTTTTGTCCTTGAAAGACTCAACCTTGATCCGGGCCGGCTGGCCAAGATAAACCTTACCGATGTCGCTTTCATCCACTTTGCCCTTGACGTAGACTTCGCTGGTGTCACCGAGGGTCATCACCAAAGTGGCGGACGAACCCAAAACCAGGATGGAGCTGACCGCGTCACCCATTTCCACGTCGCGCGAGAGAACAATTCCGTCAATGGGGGAAACGATGTCCGTATAGCTGAGCTGCTCTTCCAGTTGCTTGAGATTCGCCTGATCGCGCACGACCTCAGCTTGCGACTGTGCAATTTTCGCTTTCAGGACTGTCACCTGCGCTTTGGCGACGTTCTGTTTGTTCAGTGCCATCTGGTAATTTCTGTCGGCATCGTCGAGCGCCGACGCGGACACAACCCCATCCTTGGCCATTTCCATGGCGCGGTCGTACTGCCGCTTGAGCAGCGGAACGTCGGGACCTTCAGCGTCTACTTTGGCGCGCTCGTAGTCAGCTTGCGAACTCGTCAGATTGGCTTCGGCCGCCTGCAACGCAGCCCGGGACTGGTCTACCTGGGCTTCGATTTCCACCTTGTCCAGTTGGGCAAGCAGCTGGCCCTTTTTCACGGTGTCGCCGTACTCCACATAGAGCTTTTTAACGATGCCGCTGGCCTTGGACTTCACTTCAACCTTGGTAATGGGCGTAACCTTGCCGGTTGCCACCACGCTTTTTGCGAGGTCGCCCCGTTCCACCTTCGCCAGCTTGCTGGGATCAATCTTGGTGCCGCCGCGACTGAAGGCGATGAGCGCGCCTGCGAAGAGCAATACTACCGCCGTAACAACGCTAATAATTATGATCCGTTTACGCCGCTTCTTTTTACCATTGCCGTTACCGTTCACGTCCGCCTCCTGACCGTTCTTCGCTCCCGATGGTTACTACGCAACCTGCCGGGAATTTGTTCCTGACATTTGTTAACAACTCGTTGTTCAGAGCATTAGACCGGGCAAGCCGGGAAATGAAAGCAAGAATCTGCTTGGCACTCAGGATTACGATCAGCCGGGCGGAGTCACGGCTTCCAGGGTAAAGGCCTATTCTACAAGGGCTTTCATCGGTCCTGCACATATGATCTCCCTTTGGAATGTTAGAATTACCTATCCTCATGATTGGCTACGTGCTGCTCCGGGTGTTTCTTATCCTGCTCCTGGTCGCAGCGAACGCGTTCTTTGCCGCTGCCGAGTTCGCCCTGGTCAGCATTCGCGATACCCGCATCCAGGAGCTCATTGAGGCCCGGCGCATCAGCGCCCGCATCGTCCAGAGATTACACCGCAATCTGGATGAGGTCGTGAATGGGGTCCAGCTGGGAATCACCGTAGTTAGCCTCACCCTCGGCTGGGTTGGCGAGCCGGTGCTGGCACGTATGGTGGAGCAGGTTCTTGGGCAAGTTCCGTATGCCGGCATCTACGCCCACGGAATTGCCATTGCCCTCGCCTTCCTCCTCATCACCTGTTTGCACGTGATTCTGGGTGAACTGGTGCCCAAGTCTCTGGCCCTGCAGCGCGGAGAGCAGGTGGCGCTGGCGGTCGCTGCGCCCATGGACGTTTTTCTGGCGCTGACACGCCCGTTCATCTTCGTGATGAATACGGCCGCTGGCTCGGTGCTGCGTCTGTTCGGTTCCCGCAAGCTGCGCCAGGGGCCGGTGCATTCTCCCGACGAACTCAAGCTCATTGTCACTGCCAGCCGGCAGTTCGGACAGATTCCGGAGTACCAGGAAGAGATGATTCACCGCGCGCTGGAGTTGGAAAGCATTACGGTTCGCGAAGTAATGGTGCCGCGCCCCGATATATTTTCGCTCCCCGGCGACCTAACGCTCGATGAGGCTTTATCGCGAGTGGTAGAGGAACAGCATTCGCGGATTCCTGTCTACGATCCGCAGAGCGGCCCCGAGCATATCATCGGCGTGCTCTATTCCAAAGATCTGATGCGCTGGACGCGACTGCGCCTGACCGCCAATCCCGTGCAGCCGATTGTTGCTCGAATCTCGGGCATGAAGATCAGTCAGATCATGCGTGACGTATTGGTCGTTCCCGAGACCAAAGTTTTGACCGAGTTGCTGGAGGAGTTCAAAGACCGCAAGCGGCACCTGGCCGTGGTAGTCGATGAATTCGGCTCGACGGCCGGCGTGATCACGGTCGAAGACATTCTGGAGCAGCTCGTCGGCGAGATCGAGGACGAATTTGATGTTGCGCCGCCTCCACAGCCGATCCTGGAAGGAAAGCTGGCGCTGCTGGACGGCTCCTTAAGCATTCGCGACCTGGAATCGCAATATCAGCTCGAACTGCCTCGCGACGCCGGTTTTGAGACCTTAGCTGGATTCGTACTGGCTCGCATGCAGAGAATCCCCAAAGTTGGCGAAAGCTTCGAATATGAGGGCCACCGCTTCACTGTCGAAGAGATGGAGGCCCACCGCATCGCCAAGGTTCAGATTGAGAAGCTGCAGTCTGCGTCAGTCGGAAAAGCAGGCTGAGAAC
>DASPSE010000005.1:0-20899 GCA_035624085.1 Terriglobales bacterium | reverse complement strand
CGCTCGATCTTCATCCGGCCACCCCGGCCATAGCCCTGTTGCCGGCGCCAAAGCTCACGATCTAAGAGGTGCTGGTCAACTTTCAAACCCGCAGGCAGTCCGGACAGGAAAGCGACGAGAGCTTCCCCGTGGGATTCCCCAGCCGTGAAGTAACGCAGCATTGATGTGGATTGTACCCGATGACTTGGAGGCCGGTCAGGATCACATCGCGTACATTAAAGGCTGTCGCAATTCAAACTTGAGTGCGAATTGCGTAATGCCCCCGTAAGCTATAGACCTTCGTTTCCCGTTCCATTCGGATACACGAGGATCTTACTCGCCTCGCCGGTTTTCAGTCGCTCCATTCCTTTGGAAAAATCTTTCATTGCGATGCGGTCTGTGATCACCGGATGCAAGTCGAGTTTTCCGTTCTTGAGCAGTGCCGTCATTTGATACCACGTCTGGTACATGCGGCGGCCGTTGATGCCCTGGATGGTAATGCCCTTGAAAATGAGGTCTTCGGAGAAATTGAGCGAAATCGGCTTGGAGGTCAACCCTAGAAGCGAGATGCGCCCGCCGCGACGCACGATGTCAAAGGCTGTTCGGATCGCATTGGGATGGCCGGCCATCTCCAGCACCACATCGACGCCCAGCCCGCCGGTGCGCTCCATGATGAGGGAGACAACATCTTCCTTCGAGGGATCAAGCGCAAGGTCAGCCTTCATTTGTTTGGCAATGCGCCGCCGGTGTTCGTTAACCTCGATGGCAAACACCTGAGCCGCTCCCACTGCGCGCGCCACCGCGATCGAAAACAGCCCGATTGGACCACAGCCCGTAATGGCGACAGTCTTGGCGGCGATCTCGCCGGCAAGCACGGTGTGAACCGCGTTGCCCAGCGGATCGAGAATCGAGGCGTATTCATGAGGAATCGCCGGATCCAGCTTCCAGATATTCGATTCCGGAATGACGACGTACTCAGCAAAAGCGCCGTCGGCATCCACGCCGATGATCTTCACGTTCTGGCAAATATGGGCCTCACCCGTGCGGCACTGCAAACACTTGCCGCATGCGACGTGCATCTCGGCGGAAACGAAATCACCTTCCTTGACAGTCGTGACCTCATCGCCGTACGCCACAACTTCTCCGCAGAATTCGTGCCCGGGAATGAGCGGGGGATGGATTCGTTTTTGTGCCCAGCGGTCCCACTCGTAAATATGCAAGTCTGTGCCGCAAATGGACGCGACTTTGACCTTGACCAGAACGTCAGTACGTCCGAATGCAGGAATTTTTACTTCGCGGATCTCCGCGCCGGGGGCGGCTTTCGGCTTCACGACGGCTAGCATTGTATTGGGCATGAATCACCTGATGAGATTCACCTCGGACTCAAAACCTCTGATTTTAGCACCACTGAATGGGTGCTCTCGCCGAAGTTCTGCTTCACGCTAAGGGTTTGTATTCTCCGTCTCGAGGGAGACCGCGGTCATGCCTTTTAGCCATCGCGTTGAAGTCCTGCGACTTGCCGCGCGGAATGCTGAGAGCTTTCCACTCGCTCGAACGCAGATGTTTAGCGAGGAAAATGATTTGTGCAACGTGCGCCGAGTAATGGGCGAGTTGCCGGTTGATGGCTTGCACCACGGTGTGCGGTTCGCCCCGGATCGTCACTGTGTGTAGCAGGTCTTCGGGTGTGAGCGCTGCGATGGCAGAGAATACTTGCTCCCAGCCTTCTTCCCACCAGCGCATGACATCGGCGCGAGTCGTGTTTGGAGTGATTTCAAACTCCTGGTCACGATTTCGGTTCGGCTTTTCGCCATCAGTCGTCAGGAAGTCGGTAAATCGGGATCGCATGTTACCGGCCAAGTGCTTCACGAGGATTGCCACTGAGTTGGATTCCGGATCGATGGCTACGAACAGCTCCTCGTCCTTTAACTGCGACATGGCGCCCTCGCCCAGCCGTTTGTAGCCACGGAATTGCCGGCGAACTTCATCGAGATAATGAGCAGCAAGATCAGTCATTTTCTATGGCTCCGTGTGTCAGTGTTCTTCTCCCCAACCCCCTCCGCCCGGAGTCTCAATCCGAATCCGTTGGCCTTTACGAAGCCGGACGTTGAACTTGCCAGGCAGAGCCTGAGACGAGCCATCCTCGCGGATCAGCAAGGCTCTCCCTGGCGCGCCATCTCCTCCTCCGTTCAGACCGTAAGGTCCGCGCTGACGGCGCTCTGCCAGCAAAGTACATTCGGCATCGGTCAGAACTTCGATCTCGCGAACGATCCCATCTCCTCCGTGATGCCCTCCTGGCCCACCGCTGTCAGGCCGCAACGAATATCTGTGCACGCGCAGCGGATAAGAGTACTCCAGCGCTTCTGCCGGCGTGTTGAGCGAGTTGGTCATGTGAGTATGCACGCCGGAAACCCCAGCCTTTGTGGGGCGTGCTCCCATGCCTCCCGCGATGGTCTCGTAGTATGCGAATGGCTCGTTCGTGCGGGGATCAATTCCGCCGATCGTCAGATTGTTCATAGTGCCTGAGGCGGCAGCCGGAATTCGTTCCGGCACGGCTTCCGCCAAAGCCCGCAATAGCACATCCACGATTCGCTGTGATGTCTCCACGTTTCCACCAGCAACTGCTGCCGGAGGGCGCGCGTTCACCACCGTTCCTTCCGGCGCGATGACCTTGATGGGTCGCATCAGCCCGGCAGTCGCAGGCACTTCTTCGGCCAGCAGACACCGAAAGACATAGAAGCACGCTGAATAAGTGATTGCTTCCACGGCATTCACGCTGCCTTCAACCTGCGCATCGCTTCCAGAGAAATCCACTGCCACTCTTTTGTGCGAGCGGCTTTGCCCGCGAGGGAACCTTATCGTGACCGCAATCTTTACTGGTTTGTCACTGATTCCGTCATTGTCCAGAAAATCCTCTGCCCGGTATGAGCCGGCAGAAACCAGGTTAAGAAATGCACGCATCATTTCTTCCGAGTAATCGAGCAACTCTTTCGCGGCGCGATGCACCCGCTCTGCTCCATAGCGCGTACACACCTCATGCAGGCGCTCGGCTCCCGTGTGACAGGCGGCGATCTGGGCTCCCAGGTCCCCTTCGCGCTCCTGCGGCGTGCGTACATTGTTCAACAGAAGTGCAAGAACGTCGGCTTGCATTTGGCCTTCGCGCTTGATCTTCACGGGCGGAATGCGAAATCCCTCTTGATAGATTTCCCGGCACAGGCCCATGGACCCGGGATAGGCGCCGCCCACGTCTGCGTGGTGCGCGCGCGAGGCTAAATAGAAATCGGGGCGTCGGCCCCGGCTGGAAAAGTAGACGGGCGCGACCAGTGTGATATCCGGGAGGTGGGTGCCTCCACGGAATGGGTCGTTTAGCATGGCGACATCGCCGGGCGCGAGATCGAAGCTATCCAGCACCGCGCCCACCGACCTGGGCATCGAACCCAAATGCACCGGCATGTGATCGCCCATGGCAATGACTTCACCATCGGAATCGAACACAGCGCAGGAGTAATCGCGCCGCTCTTTGATGTTCGGGGAAAAGGCAGTCCGCCGCAGCGCCGCACCCATCTCCTCGGCAATGGAGTGAAAAATGTTTTTGAAAATCTCGAGTTTGATGGGATCGCGCGGCATAACTCGAATGAAAGTTTACGACAAATCCTGAAGTGCGGTCGTTCAGAGCCGCACGGCAGACAAAGAATTCTATTGACAATCGAAAGGAGTACCACGCAATATCTGAAATGAGAACATTGCCGCTGGCGTTTATCACCGGCGACGGGTTCAAAGTGAGAAGAGTTCACGTAAGCTGCAAGGGAAAATAGTTCACGGAGGAAAAGTCATGGCGACAAAGAAAAAAGCCAAGAAGAAGAAACACTAGCCTTGGCTAGACAAACTGTTCGCACTTTCAAAAGTTGATCAAAAGCCTCTCGAGAAATGTTGGAGAGGCTTTTTCATGGTTTGACAGACGAGTCAGTACCGTGGTCCTCTCGTTGCTTCAAATTTCGGACGATCATGTCAGCAATACCCAGGCCACCTTTGGCTGCCACACTCGAGGCTAGCGCCTGTATTCCCAGAAACTGGTAGTGATCCTGTCCGTTTTCGGTTTTCTTTTCTCCGAAGGCAGAAAAAGCTCGTTCCAACGATCCCAGCAACTGGGTTAGCAGCACCGCCTCGAATTGGCGCGCCGCCCGGACTAGCTTTTGCGCATGGGATTGCTCAGGAGCGACAGGAGTTGAGTTCTGGATTCCGGGGACAGCTTCCATCAGATCACCTCCAGATCGGCTTCCAGAGCCCCCGCAGCCTTAATAGCTTGCAGAATCGCAATAACATCCCGCGCCGTGGCGCCGATCCTCTGCAGCCCGTTCACAAGTTGCTCAATGCTGGCGCCCTCCGTCAATTCGATGCGCCGCGCTGGAGACTCTTCGGCTTTTATGTTGGTCTCAGGTACCACCTCGGTCTTGCCTTTTGATCCTGGATTTGGCTGCGAAACCGCGAACTGTGTGGCCACTTCGATGGAAAGATTGCCGTGCAAGATAGAGACTGCCCCGAGATGAACGTCCTTTCCCATCACGATCGTTCCAGTGCGCTCGTTTACTACGACCCGGGCACGATGATGCACGTCAACGCTCAGGTTCTCGACTCGCGCCAGCAATGTGGGCAGCTTCTGCGCTTCGGGTCCGGAAGTGTCAATATCAACTCGCCGGCTGTCCACCACTAAGGCAATTTCGTGTTGGAATTCCCGGTTAATTGCATTGGCGACTTCCTCGGCTGTGCTGAAATTGGGGTCATTCAGAAGCAGCGACAGCTTCGGAAGCGCCCGCAGATCCAGGGAACTGTCCCGTTCCACTAGAGCCCCGCCGGGAATACGCCCGGCCGTGGGATGATTCACCTGCTTGGCGTTGGCCCCGCCGCCTTCACTGAATCCGCCCAGAGTCAGAGGCCCTTGTGCGCTCGCATAAACTTGTCCGTCGGCCCCATAGAGAGGTGTGAGCAGCAGCGTCCCCCCTTCGAGACTTCGGGCGTCCCCTGCCGATGCAACGGTGACGTCGAGGCGGGTTCCAGGCCGGGCAAAAGGAGGAAGAGTGGCAGTGACGAACACTGCAGCTACATTTTTCACGATGATCGTGCCAGCGGGCGTCTGTACCCCCATTCGCTGCAAGATGTTGGCCAGTGTCTGATTCGTGAATAAGGTCTGCTGTTTGTCGCCGGTATTTTTCAATCCTACGACGACGCCATAGCCAAGGATGGGATTGTCGCGGATGCCCTCAACCGAAGTAACATCGCGGATTAAGGCCTTGCGTACCACTTCGTCCGCGGCTACTGGCAGCGTTCCCAACAGCGCCAAGGCTAACGAAACCCTAAGAAAATGATTCATGATGTGTCCCGTCAAAATCCGACAATCCGCAGCAGAGCGCGGACCAATGGATTGGGAGGCCGCGTACCGTCGCTCAGCACGCCCTTGCCTTTCAGTTCAAGTTCGAGATTCGCGATGAGGTTCGATTGCACGCTGCCGTCGGGCGCTATATCCCCTGGGCGAACCAGCCCGCGCACGAGAATCGTTTGTTTTTCATTGTTCATCGTAAGCTGGCGCTCCGCTTCGATCACCAGAGCCCTGCTGGGCAGCACCGCCACTACCCTACCCGCTAAGGTTGTATTTAAAGTGGAGGTGGTTGCGCCTTGCGACTTGCCAGTCAAGGTCTGCGATGATTGCGGGGAAAAAATCTCTTGCAGTCCGCTGGTCTTAAGGTGGCCCGCAAGGCCAGAAATCCCCGAACTTGCGTTGAACGTCCGCGCGGTGGAAACGCTGTTCGCATTGTTAGCGGTGGTTCCTTGCGCTACGACAACCGTGATCAAATCGCCGACGTGCATGGCTTTGTAGTCGGCGTTCATATCGGCCAGCCGTCCGTTGTCTGTCCATAAGCTGCCCAGAGTAGCGTGCGTTAGGTCCGGGCTCTGCTGTTGCATTCGCTCGACAAACTCCGCCAGCGTTTCCTGTTGGATCTTTTTCTCGTGCGGCGCATTCTCACTCGACTCTTTGGCCATGGCAGTGACGACTAGCAGCAGAACGGTAATGACAGTCTTTGTGCGCGATAACATGTTCTTTCCTTACCTCTCACAAACTGGCGTGCAGCAGCTGATCTCCCACGACCTCGGCCAGAAAGACTTGCCGGCTGCTCCTGTCGAACACGTGGACACGCTGGTTGAGCGCGCCCGGTTCGAGACAGATTACTGGCATTGAAATTCGCGTTGTTGCATCCTCCAGAATCAGAGTTGCAGGTTTGCCCCGTGCCACTAGCGGTGGATGCGCAGAGTCAAGCGCGGTTTCAGGGTGGCGGGTCGAATCCGGAGGGATTGCCCGGAGCAGACGGATTCGCCACAGTTCCACCAATGGCTCAGGCAGGATTACGCTCGCCAGGAAACTCCCGCAGGACCTACGGTTCGAGCAGCGTAGACGGATCTCAATCGCTTGCCGCTCGAAGTCCCATTGCATGTGCGTAACCTGCAGATGGAAGTCTTTTCGGTTTGCCGCCAGGAATTCCGGCAAATGCAGCCTGGCAGTGTCCGGCAGAGCCCCATCCGATCCGTGATTGCCCAGGAATTCGGAAACCGCACCCCGCACGTTCGCTTCTTTGATCGGCCAGCCAGAGTAACTAATGGTGACACGGTCTGGCACGATAAGCTGCTGAACCAAATCGGCATGACTGCTAATTGACGCCCGGATCTGATCCGCCCGCAAGGTACGGACACTTCCTGGTTGCGGAGCGCGGCACAGCTCAAGCGTGGCTCCCGCCTCCCGGATCGGCATTGGAGCATCAGTCGGCAGAAGGTCAGACAACACAACCATTTCGTGGTTCACTTCAACGATCCCGCTCAGCTGAACTGCATTTCCGGGTTCCTTGTCCACGCAGCACCCGAATGCAGTGAGTATCACAACCGTCAGGCACACGTTAATCAGAAACCGCTTCACGCCTGCATCCTTAGTGGCTGATGTTATTCAGGCCTTGCAGCATCTCGTCGGCAGCTTGGACAATGCGTGTGTTCGCCTCATAGGCACGCTGCGCCACGATCATCTCAACGAATTCCTCCACCACATCCACGTTGGACTGTTCTAGATACCCCTGCTGGATACTTCCCAGGCCTTCGCTGCCTCCGGGCGTGCCTTGTACCGGATCACCTGAAGCCGTAGTTTGGAGAAAGAGATTATTGCCAATACTGTTTAAACCGCCGGGATTGGGGAAGAGAGCCAGCTGGATGGTGCCCACTTGCTGGGCTTGCGTCTGTCCCGCTGTAGTGACGCTGACCGTGCCATCCTGGCCGATCGTCACCGAAGTGGCGCCGGTCGGTATCGTAATGTTAGGTGAGAGCGGATTGCCGTCCGAGGTGACGATGTTTCCGTTGGCATCGAGCTGGAAGGCGCCGCTCCGCGTGTATGCGGTTTCGCCGTCGGGCAAGGTCACCTGGAAAAATCCGTTGCCCTGGATCGTGAGGTCCAGCGGGTTGCCGGTCTGGCTGAAATCTCCCTGGGTTTGCACAATTTCCGAGTTCGCCGTGCGGGTGCCCAGACCGACCTGCAGACCGGCAGCGTAAGTGGTCTGCTGAGTGGCCGCCGAGCCTGGCATCACCACATTTTGATAGAGCAAGTCTTCAAACTGAATACGGCGCTTGCGAAATCCGGCCGTGCTGGAGTTGGCCAGATTGTTGGCGACATTGTCCAGATTGGTTTCCTGCGCGCTCATTCCGCTCGCAGCCGTGTATAACGCTCGCAACATGATGGTCTCCTACACATGCGGCAGATCGTTTGCCGCTATGTGGTCAAGATTCGATTGAAACGCCGACATGGCGCGCTCCAGCATTTCTGCTTTCCGTTGAATGGTGATCAACTCCACGACTGCGGTTACTGAATTGACATTCGAGGATTCCAGCATGCCTTGGCGAACATACGAATCTGCCGCCAGGCGCACATCCGCTTGCGGCGCTGAGTAATACGCCTTGCCTACTGCAAGGGGAGCGCTGCCGGGCGTGAACTCGACCAGGCGCAACTTGTCTGCCACCGCGCCATCGATTGACAGGGTTCCGTCCGGGCTGATCGCGATAGCCCCGGCAGGAATGGTGATTGGCCCTTGCTCGCCCAGCACTAAATCGCCCGCCGCCGTGGTCAACCGGCCGCTGGGCGAAACCTGAAAATTTCCGTTGCGCGTATACAGCGTTCCAGCTTGGGTTTGAATCGCGAAGAAGCCGGTTCCCTCGATTGCCAGATCCAGCGAATTCCCGGTCCGTTCCAAATTGCCGGCGCTCAAATCTGTTTGGCTGCCGCCCAGCAAGCTGAAATTATTCACGGCACGATTCAGCGGGTCAGCCGACCTGGCCGCCGAGTCTGCCAGCAAGGAGCGAAACAAAGCTTGTTGCGCACGATATCCGGTTGTGCTGACGTTGGCGAGATTATTAGCAACCAATTCCAATGCCTGACTTTGCGCCTGCAAGCCCGCACATGCTGCGTAGTATCCGCTATTCAATTTTTTTCTCCGCTAGAACCGAAGCACGCGGCCAGCCATTCGCAGCTGGCTCGGTCTCACGTGCAACTTCATATTGCCGTAGGGCCTTCAAAGCGGGGCTGATGAGGAGAACTTAATCCAAGACGAGAGAGGAAACTGTTGCCGGGCAGAAGAAATCAACTGGGCAGAATGTTCCTCGCGCGCAGCAGGCGCTTCATCCAGACCTAGCTATGAACTTCAACCGCGACGCTGATCGGCGCACCTTCGAAAAGAAATACGACTTCGAGCGGCCCGGTGTCAGCCATGGAACGAAAACTATAGTCCGAGCCGGTGATGACTGTGGGCACGGATAGCATACAGCGATCTCCCATCCCGGTTAGCTTGTTCTTGAAATTGCCGGCAATCATGTTGGCAATCTCGCCGATCGCATCCCACATCTGCTGATCGCTTTCCTTAACATCCACGCCAAGCATCTTGGAGGCCATCAGCGCGGCCGAATGCGCACCGCAGCGCAAGGTGAGCAGGCCGCAGAGCTGTCCGGCCAGGCCCACCATGGCCGTGAAGTCGGCAGGCACCGGACCGGCTGCGCTCTGCGTTTCCAGCATGCAGCCCAGCATGATTTCAAAAACCTCACGGGCGGCGAGTTCTAGGAACGGAATCCAGCCTTCCGGGATCCTGTCAGACGTGGCGATCTCGTTTGCAGTGTTCATTTTGCGTTTTCCAGCAAAGGCACAACGTGTTCCTTTACCTGTTCGGGGGTAAATGGTTTGCGGATGTAGCCGCGGGCGCCAACCGAGAGCGCCTGCACTACATGGGACTCGCTGCCTTCGGTCGTGATCATGACTACCGGCACACCCTTGGCATTCTCCACGGTTTGAAGCTGCCGCAGGAACTCGAGCCCATCCATCACTGGCATATTGATGTCGCAGAGAATGAGATCCACCCTTTGATCCTTCAACGCTCCCAGGCCCTCAGCGCCATTGGCAGCCTCGCGCACTTCCGCAAGATCGATTCCGGCCTGGCGGATAGAGCGTTCCACGATTTTGCGCATCACCGAGGAATCATCCACAATCAGAGCGCGTATTTTCTTCATCGGGTCCACCCGTCTACAACTGGCGCATAGAGTCCGCATGGACAGCCCGAGTTTGTGGCGATGGGGGCACAATCTTTTCCGCCAGGCCTTCGGTCCCTGTCTTCTCATTTATCGACAATTGGAGAAACAACTTTAGCCGGTAATCGGGCGGGCAAAGGCTTCCTCGAAGCTGGCGGGCTGTTCCGCCAGACTGCCCGGGCGGCGGAAGATCAGGTGGGCCCCATCACGCCCTGTGGTTAGACGGACCCAGATGTAACGTCCGCAGGCGACTGCCCGCACCTCTTTGGCACCCAGCTTCAAAACGTAACTGCAGGTGATGCGTGCCATTTCGGAAGCGTGCCGCCAGCCTTCAAACAATAGATCGCCACCTGCGCGGTCGCGTCCGATCTTCTCCAGGGTTTCCTCCATGGCGCTGCGGCTCACCAAGCAGGCCTCAGTCCGGCAATCGAGCATCTGTTCCATCGCGTTGAGCACGGCGTAGTCGATACCTTCAGAAAACGCCAGGTAGAACGTGCGCGTGGCTTCGACAAACTGGATGGGCAGCATCCGGTAACTTTGCAAAATGCGGAAGGGAACCATGCGCACGCAGCGGCTGTCGGGAGTTACCCGCGCGCTAAGAACCGGGCAGGCCCACTGCAATCCGAGCGCCGCCGTGATTTGCTGCTCGGTGGCAAAGCCCAGCTTTTCCAGCCACTCCCCCAGACGATGGCAGCCACTCGTGTGCTGGGCTTCCAGCGCCGAGCGGAGCTGCCAGTCTGATAACTGGCCGCGCGAGAGCATCAGCAGGCCGAGGGGAATACGGTGCTGTACCGGCCGGACCGGGGCATCGGTATCGCACATGTGGGCAAGACGCTGCCGGGCCGCATTTTCCAGGCATTGCGGCCCGCAATAGCGCGCGCCGTGCAGGCGGACCGCCCCGTTCCACCAGCGAACGCGCCGCCAAAGCCTGCGGGCAAAACTACAATCCAGCTCTCCACAGCGCGGCAGGATCTGCGCGTAGTGCGCTCGCGCCTTGCTGATCCACGCCAAGCCTCCCATTGCCTTCACAATGTTTTTGTCCGCCTTTCAACCTGCCAACTGGCGGGGCAGGACTTCCAGCACGCGCAACCCGTAATTGCCGTCCACTACTACCACCTCTCCGCGAGCGATGACTCTGCCGTCGAGCAGCAGTTCAGCCGGCTCTTCGATTTGCCGGTCGAGCTCCACCACCGCTCCCGCCCCCAATTCGAGGATCTCCTTGAGCAGCATGCTGCGCTCTCCGAATCGCAGCATGACCTCAAGCTCCACATCCATGAGAAGATCGAGGTTGCCTTCGACGATGCCGCTATTCTGGCCCGTGCCAGCAGCCGGCATTTCCACCTGCGGCTCGCTCGATTGTCTCTCGGGGGCAGAGGCGGCGCTGAGCAGGGCAGCATGCAACGCCGCACTCAGTTGCCACTCCATGGCAACATGAACATCGGCCGCGGCCAGCCAGCCACTCGCCCCGGATGACCAAGAGGGTGGCGGGCCCGATTCCAGGCGCAATTGCACCTCGCCGCAGCGTGGCTTCAATGCCGTAGCCACGTAACCGGCGACTTGGCGCAGCAGCTCTTCCACTGCTTCCTGATGCTCGGGCTTGAACTCAGCAGCTGCCGCCTGCGCCTCGCCCAGGAAAATCTGCGCCAGGGCCAGGGCGGAGATCCGCGGAAGGCGCAGGCTCATTTCGCCGCGCAACGCCCCGGCAGCCACCGCAATCACCTGCAGATCGCTTTCACCAGGAGCCGGGGCATCAGGCGGCGCGTCGGCAAGGGGTTCTACCCGAAAGGGCGAGCCGGAAATCTGGCCCAGCACTTGAGCCATGCTCTCGGCCCATATCCGAATAAACTCGCGCGGCTCGGCCTCTGGCGGCACCGAACCCGACCCTGCTGAGGAAGAAGGCTCGTCGGTCATGGTTTTAATTTCCTTTCAGGCCCGGTCCGCGATGGGCTGAGAACCTGAGCGGCACGCCACGATCCACGTCGCGCCACAACCGCAGGGAACATCTCGCGCTCGCCGATCCGCAATGCCGCAGGTTGATGGAGGCCGCAGTTGAGCGTCAGCACGCTTCCGGGCGAAACCCGCAGCAGCTCACGCACCGGCACCCGGGCCACCCGCATACCGAGCTCCACCGGGAACGGGCAGTCGAGCAGGTAGCCACGCAGCCGCTCGCTCGAATCGGGCTGCGACCGCCGTTTCGTGCGGGCCCAGTCCGCCGCCATCTTCCTCAGCAACGCATTGGAGACCATGGCGGGGAAAACCAGATTCAGGGTTCCCCGGCTCTCGGCTACGGTCAGTTCAAAACTGAGCGAAAGCGTCTTCTCTTCAGCGTTCATCAGGTGCTGCACCTGCTCTGCGCTGTGACGCTCCTCGAACTCGAATTTCAAAGACAGCATCTGCCACGCGTTTTCCAGTTCGCGGCAGATGATGCGCATCACGGTCTCCAGAATCTGCTCCTCGATGCCGGTGATTTGCCGTTCCGGCAGTCCGCCCTTGCCTTCGCCGCCGAGCAGCACGTCGATCAAGGGAAAGGCCACCGCCAGGTCGAGCTGCAGAAGGGCGCTCGCGTCCACCGGCATCAGCTTGCAGGTCGCCACATAGGTCACCTCGGGAATACGGTGCAGAACTTCGCTGTAGGTGAGATGTTCGGCGGAAACCAGAGTCGCGGTGAACGCCACCCGCAAGTAAGCCCCGACGGAATGAGTCAAATTGCCGGCGAAGCCCTCGTGCAGCGCGCTGATGGCTTGCAGCTGCTGTTGTCCGATCTGGCCCGCTTGCCGCGCATCCCAGGGCTGGACCACTTTCGTATGCCCGCCCTCGTCTCCGCCCCGCGCGGCGCGTACCATGGCGTCGATCTGTTCCTGGTTGAGAACCTTTTCCACGTTTCCGCTCCCTTTAGCCGCCGCTGGCGGCGCCCGCCGCGCACTCCGCCGCTGGCGGGCGGACAGTGGTCAATTCGGCCAGCCGCGCCCGCAGACGAATCACCGCCATCGAGTGAATTTGCGAGACACGCGATTCTCCCACTCCCAGTACCGCTCCCACTTCCTTCATGGTCAGTTCCTCAAAATAGTAGAGCGCCAGCACTTGGCGTTCCTTCTCCGGCAGCTCTTCGATGGCGCGGGCCAGCAGTCCCTTCATCTCCGAACGCAGACACAGCAACAACGGCGTCTCTTCCGGGCGGTTGGGCAGATATTCGCACAGATCCTCTTCCGTGCCATCGCGCGGCGACTGCACCTTCAAACTGCCCACTTCCAGCCCGTCAATTTCGCCCAGCAGCACTTGCAACCCATGCAGGTCGAGGTGCAACTCCTCCGCCAGCTCCTGCTCCGACGGACTGCGTCCCAGCAGCGACCGCAGCCGGTTGTGAGCTTCCTCCAGTTGGCGCGCTTTGCGCCGCAAATCGCGCGGGCTCCAGTCCATCTCCCGCAGGCTGTCCAGGATGGCGCCGCGGATACGGAACTTGGCATAGGAACCGAATTGCACATGTTTGCCGCGGTCGAACTTATGCAGCGCGTCGATCAGCCCGATCACTCCCGCATGCACCAGATCTTCAAAGGGCACGTGGCGGGGCAGCCGCTCGTGAATGCGCCGCGCGATGTAACGCACCTGCGGCAGCTGCTCCATGAGCAGACGCTCTCGTTCTTCTTCACTTTGCCAGCAGGTGTAGGCGCGTTTGCTAGCTTCTCTCATGATGTCTCCCTTCCTGCGCTGGTGGCCACACACGCGTTCATCGCACCACTCCCACCGATTGCACGGAAACCACGGGAGGAATCTCGCCGGGCGAGAGCACCACCAGCTTCGGCACAAACGGCTCCAGCAGCCGCTTCAGGTGAAAACGCGCTGGCGTGGAACACAGCAGTACAGGGCTTGCGACCGCCACCTGCTCTCCGGCGAGGCGGCGCAAGCCGTCGAGAATGCGGCGCACCAGGGAAGGTTGCAAACCGGCTGTGGCTGTGGGCGAGGCTGATGGGCTGAAGGCGCGGCCCAGTTCCTCTTCGATCGCGCTGTCGAGCGTGACCACGCGCAGGTTGTTTTCCTCGAGCAGAGGCCGCACCAGAGCTCGTCCCAGCGCCTGCCGGGCGGCTTCCACCAGAAGAACCGGATGCTTGCTCACCGCCGCAGTGTCGATCAAAGTTTCCAGGATTGTGGCCAGATCGCGGATGGAAACCTGTTCGCGCAGCAGCTGCTGCAGAACCTTGTGCACCTCGCCCAAGCTGAGCAGCTTGGGCACCAGTTCTTCCACTAGCTTGGGGTGGGTTTCCGAAAGCCGGTCGAGCAGGCGCTTGGCCTCCTGCCGCGTCAGCAGCTCGGAAGCATGTTGCTTGATGACCTCGGCCAAGTGGGTAGCCAGAACCGAGGTTTGATCTACAACTGCATAGCCTTTGGCCAGAGCTTCGCTCTGCAGTCCGGGCGCGATCCACAGCGCCGAAACTCCGAAGGCCGGTTCCCGCGTGGCCGTGCCGGCCAGTGGCGGCGGTGAGGCATCGGAGCTGATGGCCAGCAGATGGTCCTGCTGCATCTCCCAGCGCGCAATCTCCACGGCCCGCAGCGAGACCACATACTCGTGGGGTTTGAAGCGGACATTGTCGGTGATGTGCACCGGCGGAACAATGAAACCCAGTTGCAATGCCAGGTTGCTGCGCAAGGCGCGCACCCGGGCCAGCAGCTGCCCGCCACGCTGGGCATCGACCAGCGGCACCAGAGCGTAGCCGACCTCCAGGCTCAGCTCGTCAAGCTTGAGCAGGTCTTCAATGGACTCCTGCGGCTTTTTCTCCTTGGCTTCACCTGCCGGCTTCTCCGTCGCCGGTTTGGGCGCACGCCAGGCCAGCGCGCCCACCACCGCCGCCAGCAGGAAGAAGGACAGTTTTGGCAAGCCAGGAATGGCCGCTAAAACCGCCATCACCCCAGCCGCGATAAACAGCGGACGCCGTCCGGAAAACACCTGCCGTCCGAGATCGCTGGCCAGGCTGGTGCCGGAGGAGGCGCGCGTCACCACAATCCCGCCTGCCATCGAAACCAGCAGCGAAGGAATCATGGTCACCAGGCCGTCTCCCACGGTCAGCACGGTGTAGGTTTTGAGCGCATCGCGGAAGGGAATGTCAAGCTGAAAGACGCCAATGAGAAATCCGGCAATGATGTTGACGGCGGTGATCAGAACGGTGGCTAGTGCATCGCGCTGATTGAAGCGCGCCGCTCCGTCCATGGCGCCATAAAACTCGGCTTCGTGGGCGATCTGCTCGCGGCGGGCGCGTGCCCCGGCTTCATCGATCAGCCCGGCATTCAAGTCGGCGTCAATCGCCATCTGCTTGCCGGGCAACGCATCCAGAGTGAAGCGCGCGGTTACCTCCGCGGTGCGCACCGCGCCGTGGCTGACCACGATGTACTGAATCGCAATCAAGGCCAGGAAAAGCACAAAACCCACGACATAATTGCCGCCCACGACGAACTGCCCGAAAGCTGCGATGACCTTCCCCGCCGCTGCCGCCCCTTCATTGCCGTGCAGCAAAATGCGGCGGCTGGAGGCCAGATTCAAAGAAAGCCGGAACAGGGTGAGCAGGAGCAGCAAGCTGGGAAAAACCGAGAACTGCGCCGGCCGCAGAATATGCATGGCGGAAAGCAGGACCAGGACCGACGCCGTGATGCTGGTAGCCAGCAGGATGTCCAGCAGAAACGAGGGCATGGGCACCAGCATGACGAACACCAGAGCCACGGCGGCTACGGGCACGGCCCATTCCACGACCGGGTTCTTGGCCAGCGGAGGCGACTTGGGGTTCTCGGCCACGCGTTATTTACCCGCCTTTCGTGTGGCCTGGTTAGCCCGTTCCTGCGCGCGATAGATGGCGGCGAGGATGGCGGCCACTACGGCGTACAGCTTGGGCGGAATCGACTGCCCGATCTCGACGGCCCGGTAGAGCGCATGCGCCAGCGGCGGGTTCTCCACTAACGGAATGCCTTGCCAGCGCGCCGCCTGCTTGATCTGTTGCGCCAGCAGGTTGCGGCCTTTGGCCACTACGGTGGGCGCCGGCAGTTGGGGCCCATATTCAAGCGCCACGGCAAACTCGCTGGGGTTGGTGATGACCACCGCGGCCCGCTTGACATCTTCCAGCATGCGCCGCCGCAGCACCTGCCGCCGCAAGCGGCGAATGCGGGCTTTCACCGTGGGGTGACCTTCGGTTTCCTTGTATTCATCCTTCAAATCCTGCCGGCTCATGCGCAGGTCGCTTGCGAGCTTGCGTTTCTCGATGAAATAGTCCGCGCCTGACCACACCAGCAGCACCAGCGCCGACTTCCAGGCGATCTCAAAGGCGTGCCGCAGACCATAAGCGGTGAGTCCAGCCACGCCCGCGCGGCCCAGATGGAGCACCGCCGTCCATTCCCGCACCAGGATCGAAGCTGCCAGATAAGCGATGGCTGACCCGGGGAGAAGAGACTTCAGCAGACGTCCCAGCGAGGGCAGTGAGAACAGTTGCTCCAGGCGGGTGGCAGGGTTCAGGCGGGAAAAGTTGGGCTCGAGCGCGGAACCGGCAAAGACAAAGCCGCCTTGCGACACCGCGGCCACCATCGCAGTCAGCCAGCTGAGAGCTATGACCAGACTGACGGCGTGGAAGACAGTTGAACCGGTCCAGATCAGCAACACCTGGCTGTTTGCGAAATCGCCGCTGACGGCGGCGGCTAACGCATGCCGCACCAGCCCGCGCCACAGAGCGACAAAGCCGGGCACCTGGTCAGCCAGAATCAGCACGGCTGCGCCGGCCGCCAAACTCGACATCAGTTCGCGGCTGCGCGCAATTTGTCCCTTTTCGCGCGCCTTCTGTCTTCTCCGCGGAGTTGCCTGTTCGGTTTTGTCGCTGTTCGCCATGGTTTCTCATCCGGCCAGGTGCAGCAGCCGCTCGCCCAGGGAAATTGCGGCTGCAAACTGGCGCTCGAAAATGTGCGGCCACAAAACCAGGGTGCCGGCCAGCACGGTGAGCGAGATCGCAGTTTTGAAGGAAAGCCCGACAAACAGCACGGGCATTTGCGGCGAAGCCTTGGAGAGAAATCCCAAAGTGACGTCCACCAGCAGCGTTGCCACCAGAACCGGCGCTGCCAGTTGCACTCCCGCCAGCCAGATTCCCCCGGCCGCCTGCAGCAGGCCTGTGCCCGCCCTTAGCTTGGAGAACGCAGCGCCCGGCGGCAGATAGGCAAAGCTGGCGGCCAGTCCGCGCAGCAGCCAGTGGTGCACGTCGAGTTGCAAGAAAATGAGCAGGGCGACCATTTGGTTGAAAGTGGACAGGACCGGCATGTCGGCTTGCGTCTGCGGGTCGAGAAGCGTCACCAGGGAATATCCCGCCTGCACGCCCAGGAGCTGCCCGGCCATTTGCGCCCCTTCCACCACCAGCTGCACCGCCAGCCCCAACAACAGCCCAATCATGACTTCGCCGCCCACTACTCCCATCCAGCCGAGTGCGCCGGTCTCAACTGGAGCTGGCCGATAGACGGGATAGAGCAGGGCGGTGAGGGCGACCGCGAGTCCGGCCTTCACCTGCGCGGGAATGCTCTGGCTGCTCAGAAACGGAGCGAACACGAGCAGGCTGCTGATTCGCAGGCCGCTGAACAGTGCGGCGGACAACACGGATTCAAGGTGCAAAGGCTCCATATCGCTCTAACGCAAGTAGGGCCGGAAGTCAGAGAACAGCATCACCGTGAACCCCGTCATGCGGCGCACCATCCACGGCAGAAGAAAGAAAATGGTGGTGGCCACCGCCGCCAGGCGGGGCACAGTCGAAAGCGTCTGCTCTTGCAAGGAAGTCAGCACCTGCACAATGTTGACGAGCAGGCTGATCACGGTCGCAATTACCAGCAGCGGGGCGGCAATCGAGAGCGCAGTCAGCAGGGTTGTCCTGGCCAGCTCAATGGTTTGCGCAGTTGACATGGTTTTCTCTCCCTAGGAAAAACTCTTCAACAACGAGCCCACCAGCAGGTTCCAGCCATCCACCATCACGAAAAGCAGAATCTTGAGCGGCGTAGAAATCACCACCGGCGGCAATTGCAGCATTCCGATCGAAGTGGTGATGGCGGCCACCACCATGTCCACTGCCAGGAACGGCAGATACAGGGCGGCGCCGATCTGAAAACCAGCTTTCAACTCCGACAGGATGTAGGCCGGCACCACCACCCGCATGGCGACGTCCTCCGGCCGGGCCGGCCGGGGTTCTTTGGCCAGCTCCAGAAACAACGCCAGATCTTTCTCCCGCGCGTACTTGAGCATGAATTGACGCAGCGGCCCTGCGCCTCGCTCCACCGCCGCCATGGCATCGATTCGTCCCTCCTCAAAGGGAACGACCGCGGCCTGGTGGATCGCCGTCATCACCGGCTGCATGAGGAAGAAAGTCAGAATGAGCGAGAGGCCGATCAGCGTCTGATTGGTGGGCGTGCTCTGCGTTCCCAGAGCCTGGCGCAGGAAATGAAACACCACCAGCAGCCGGGCGAACGGCGTCATGGCCAGCAGCAGGGCAGGCAGCAGCGTCAACAGGGTGAGCAGTACGACGATGTTCCAGGGCAGCGAGCCGCTGGCCCCGCCCGGTCCGGTCCAAGGCAATCCTCCTGCCGGGTGCGGCCGTGAGCTTGTTCCCCAGGCCAGGGGACCAGGCAAGAGCAGAATTCCGCCCGCCAGCAGCGCTCGCCATCCGATTCGCGGCTCTTCAGCCCTGGTGGCTTCAGCCATGATGGACCTCTCGCATCAGTGCTCCATCCACGGATCTCCAAGTCGGAAGATCTTCTCTGCGCTCCGGGCGGCAATCCCTGTCGCCAGGAAGCACCGCCAGCATGGCCAGAGAACTCGCAGTTCCGCCCACCAGAAACTTCTGGTGACCGAACTCGACTACGCTGAGAAAGCGCCGCTCGCCCAGCTGCAGGTTTTCGCAAAGTCGTAAGCGACGCGGCGGACGAGAGCGGCAGAACGGAAACAGACTGGTTAGTCGCTGCAGCGCGCGCCGGGCATAGATCGGAATCGCAAGCTTTCGATTGGACATTATGTGTGCCTTCTCTCACTCCAACTCGGTCAATCGCACTGCCAGGTGATTGCCAACCACTTCGAATTCGCCGGAGGCGATGAGTTTGCCGTTGACCCTGAGCGGAATGTCTCTCCCCATCCGCCAGTGTGAATCGATCACTGAACTCTCCTTTAGCCGCAAAGCATCGCCGAGGGTAAAGCCGGGCAGGGGCATGTCCACCGTCAGGCTGCAAAGCAGAGTCAACGCCTGTGCCCAGGCTTCGGAATTCACTTCTGCCGGTTCTGCCAGTGTTGGAGCTGCCGCCTGCGCTGCCATCTCAATTCCAGATCAAGACATCGTGCAACCGATGCTTCGCCCCGGTTCTCACCGAATTTGTTCCGTGGGAATGCGGAAAACGCCGTTGCACGCGTGAAGGCAGAGAGCAACTCGGGGGCCGCATCGTGCATTCGGAGCCGTGCCTCGGAATGGGTTGCTGGAATTAGAGATGGACCGCCGATGTATTGAAGAGTCCGCAAGACGAGCGCGAGTTCCAACCTGGAGGAGCTGGAGAGTTAAAGCGCTTTCATTAAGAACCACTCAAGATCGTGCCCTGCCCGCCTGAGAGCAGGCAGGGCCTTGAAGAATTGTTTCTAAGTCTGCTTCATATTGATCGTATCCGACATGATGGTGTCGAAGGTGGTCACCGCCTTCGCATTGGCCTCAAAGGCGCGTTGCGCGACGATGAGATTTGCGAATTCGGTGGAGATGTCGACGTTGGACAACTCGAGCGCCCCGCCCGAAAGTGTACCGCGCCCCGCGGTTCCGGGTGCGCCAATCACCGCCTGCCCGGAGGCCAGCGTCTCCGTGTAATCTGTATTCCCTACCTGCTGCAATCCTTCCTCGTTGGCGAAGCTTGCCAAGGCTAATTGGCCTAGGGCTGCGGTTGTTCCGTTGCTGAATGACCCGGTAATCGTCCCGTCAGAGCCGATGCTGAAATCAGTCAGGGTGCCGCTACTGGTGCCGTCTTGCTGAGTGGATGATGTGCTGCTCGGCGCGGCCACTTGAGTGATTACGGGCGTCGTTCCGTTCAGCAGATCCCAGTTAAAAGACATGTTCGACGCGCCGTCAGCCAAGTTCGTAGCTGTAATGTTTATAGTGCTGACCAGGTTGCCCTTGCCGTCGGTAGGGCCGATCAGGTTTCCATTCCCGTCAAAGGTCAGAGTTCCGGCCGCCAATACACCGGTTTGTGCCACCGGAGGCGTTCCAACTGGATTCAGATCGGCTGCCGGCATTGAGATGGAGTAGCTCCAGGTGTTGGCCGCAGTCTTGGTAAACGTAAAGGTCAGAGTGTGGCTGGCGCCCAGCGAATCGTAGATGGTCAGAGGGGTCGAATACGTGGCATCTGTTCCGCCCACGGTTGCCCCCGCGTCCAGATTGGTCTGAATCTGTACGGTTGTGGTAGCCGCCGGTGGACTGATGGTTCCGGCTCCCAGTTGCAACGGCGCCAATGCTTGGCCGGTATTTACGACGCCATTGACCGCTGGATAGCCCATGACTTGCTGTCCGCCTGCGGTCACGAGGAAATTGTTCGAGTCTACCGAGAAGTTTCCTGCCCTGGTGTAGCTGGTGATTCCATTCTGTTGTACGACGAAGAACCCATTGCCTTGAATGGCGACGTCGGTCGGCACGCCGGTCGAGCTGACGCTGCCCTGCGTGAACATTGACGGCATCGATCCTACGCTCGCGCCGGCGCCCAGTTGAATGGGGTCCCCTGAGCCGGTCGTGCCCAGGCTCTGATAGAACAAATCGCTGAACAGTACCTGGGTGTCTTTATAACCTGTAGTGTTTTCGTTGGCGAGATTGTTGGCGATCGCGGAAAGCGCGGTGGCTTCCGAGGTCAGCCCGGAAAGCGGAATTGAGAAATTTGGCATTAGTTCGCTCCTTGTATCTGGTTTGTGTTCGTGGTGCTCGTGCTGCCGCTAGTCGGCGTTGTCCCGGAGGACGGAAACGCGTTCTGCAGTGTTTGATTGATCTGGGTAAGCTGATCCAGCATGTTGAACTCCACAATTTCGGTGGTGAATTGGTTGGGATCAACCGGATCGAGCGGACTCTGGTTCTGCAGTTGTGCAGTCAGCAACTGCATAAACATACTGTCGGTATCCTGAAGGGGGTTGGAACCAGTGCTCGGAGTCGGGTTCGTGGTCCCCGTCACAGGATTCGGCGTAGTGGTCGATAGTGGATTAACATTCATCGTTTTTCCTCCATAGTTTCGGTACTTGCATTTCATGCGTGCACATTGAGCCTTGTTGGAACCTCGAGGCTGATATCTTGCAGCGCGGAATCTTCTTCCGTCGTAT
>DASPSE010000451.1:0-4861 GCA_035624085.1 Terriglobales bacterium | reverse complement strand
CCCGGCGCGCCGGTATTTGGCCACGCCGGGGCGCTTGTCGATGACACCATCGTCTATGTCGACGGAGCCCGCAACAACGATTCCGGAAAGGGCCCAAGATTCGTCGCGTCAGACCAGTGCTGGAAGGGCAGAATCGACCACCATCATCCCACAAGCATTGAGTGGACGAAGCTGCCGAACCACCCGGGGAACGCGCGCTTTCGCATCGCGGCGGGCGCCCCCGAAAAGGGGGATATGATCTATTTCTCTGGCGGCTCGGATAATCCTCACGACTACAATGGCATCGGCTACGACGGCAAACCCTCCGAACCTTCTCCAGTGACGTTCGCTTACAACCTGCGCACGGGAAAGTGGGAGACCCTCGACGACAACACACCCGATCCAACCATGGATCATCGCGGATTGCTGGTTACGCCGGAAGGCCTCGTAATTATCGGCGGAATGGAAAAGGGCCAAGTCGTTACAGGGCGTATTGTTTTGCTGTCGAAAGAAGCGAAGAAAAAGTAGTGCCCAGCCGCCATCCTCAGTGCTCGCTGAGGAGCAAGGCACCATTCTTGGAGAGATAGCTCTTCCGGCGAAACCAATCCTCCATTGCGTTCCTTAGCTCTACCAGAGGAACCTTCGTGCCAATTTCCAGCGACCCATCGGCTACCGGCAAGGTATCGTCGAAGACGCTCGCATTTGTGAAATTCCGCATGGAGAAACTGTCCAGCCATTTCAAGGGGCAGAGGTATTTCTCCCCATTTTCCTCGTACTCCACGCGGATCTTGCGCGCGAACATACATTACGATTTAACCACATGAGCTCACGGGGAGATGCCCAGGGCGGCCACAGCCGAAGCCTCGGAGATGTCGAGCTGTCCGCTACGCTGAAGTAGCTGGCGCAGTCGGAGGCGGCGCTGCCTCGCTGATCCCAGTATTGACTAAGTCCTTTAATTCCTTACTGGGTTTGAAGAAGGGAATCTTCTTGGCGGGAACTTCCACGCGATCGCCGGTCTTCGGGTTACGCCCGACGCGAGGCTTGCGCTGGCGGGTGCGGAAGCTGCCAAACCCGCGAATCTCGATCTTGTCGCCCACTCGGAGTGAGCGCACAATGCTGTCGAAAATGGTCTCGACGATCACTTCGCTGTCTTTCCGCGTCAGCTCTGCCAGCCGGGACACCTCGTCGATCAAATCCGCTTTTGTCATACGCCTTCTCGCTCCGTATCAGTAGTCGAACAAAGTGGCTGTCTTGGGACTGGCTCCCGGGCCGCCTCGGGGCCTCCATAACCTTCTCAAATTTCAGGGGTTCTACGCAAGGGCAATTCAATACGTCAAATTTCGGGCGTCGGGCGTCGCTAGTCTCACATCTCGCCGACGATCACTTCCACAGATAATAGAACCCCAACTGGTTGTCCAGCAGCTTCTCCCGGGTAGGAAGCCACTGTGATATGTCGCCAAAGAGCAAGTCGAAGAGAGTTTCGCGTTTCTTTTCCGGATGCACTAAAGTTGGTTCGCCTCTGATTCCCACCGCCTTAGCCGTGTCCTCGACCGCAGCCTGGAAGTCCGCCACCTGATCGATCAGGTGCATCGATAATGCCTCTTGCCCCGTCCAAACCCTGCCGTCCGCAATGGCTTTAATGTCTTCCTTCCTGGCATGGCGGCCATCGGCCACGGCCTGAACAAACTGCCCATACATGTTGTCGATCAACGACTGCATATAGGCGCGTTCTGCCGGAGTCATGTCGCGTGAGGGATCGCCCGTGTCTTTGAATTCGCCTACTTTCAAAGTCTCCGGTTTCAGCTTCGCCCAGCGCATCAGGTCCCCGTAGTTCACCCACTGCGCGATGACGCCGATGGATCCGACGATGCTGCCGTTGTCTGCATAGATTTTGTTGGTGGCCGACGAAACATAATAAGCGCCACTTGCCCCCACGGTCTCGATCGACGCTACAATCCGTTTCTTCTTTTCGTCGCGAACCCGCTTGACCTCGCGATAAATTTCCTCCGACGCGGCCACGCCGCCCCCCGGCGAGTTGACGTGCAGGATGATGGCTTTGATGGAGTCGTCATCTCCGAACTTCTTGATCTGCGGGACAACGCCTTTAGGATCGAGAATGACGCCTTCGAGATCGACCACTCCAATCCTGTCGCCGAAACTGGTGAACGAAGTCTGTTCGCCGCCCGCGTGCAAGGTGAGATAAACCAGAGTGAACACCGCCAGCACGAAGAGAAAGAATGCCCCTCCCCCCATCACAATCCACAACAGCGTGCGCGAGCCACCGTTCTGAGGCATACAGTGACGTAGTTTAGCACCGGAAGGCAGTCCCAGTTTCGAGTTTCCGGTTTCCACCTTTTTTCTTCCGCTGGTGCCCTTCGGTTCGCCTTCAAGTCCCCAAATGTTTTGTCATTCCGAACCGTCCGTAGCCGGGCTTGCGCGGCGAGGACGAGTGAGGAATCTGCTTTTGGCAAACTCCGCTTCGCAAATAGATTGGGAGCCCTTTGCACCTTCTTGTGACGACTAAACAATCACCCGCAGCGCGTTTCGTGCGAGGCTCACTTCAATCGGCGTTTTACAAACGTATTCCCCATCGGCGTAGACTTCGAGGGCTCTCTCGGTTTCGACTCGCAGCCGGGTGGTTTGCAGATACTCCACTTCCTCCCTGCCCAGATGCCTTCCAAAGTACACGGTAGGAAAAAGGCAAAACAACTTGAACTTATTGATGCGGGCAACAATGCACACGTCGAGCAGGCCATCATCCATCTGTGCCTGGGGTGCGATCTTCATCCCGCCGCCATAGACTGGTGCGTTAGCAAAAGCCGCCAGTACGATTGGGCTTTCGCCGCGCGGAACCAGCATTTCGGGATTCTCAGCGCTGGCCAGACTGAGCTTCACCCTGAACAGGTCAAACTTGACCAGCGCGGACGGCAAGCTGAGAACGTATCCACCATGGCCTCGCAGCCAGCGCGGGAGCTGATTTGCGCGTCGCGCAACCTCGCCATCAAGGCCTACTCCCCCAACGCAGCAGAAATAGTGCCTGCGCGGCACGGCCGCCTCGACCATCGGCAGGGGCGTGATCACGCCCAAGTCAATACTGCGGACATTCTTCCCGCCAGACGAAAATTTGCACCACGCCGCAAGGGAATTCTTTCGATTTCCCAGTTTCAAAGCGCGTGCGAAGTCGTTCCCGCTGCCGCAGGGCACGATCAAAACTGGGAGTTGCAGCTGCGCCAGTCGTGGCAGATGACGGTGAACGGTACCATCGCCTCCGAAAATCAGAATCGCATCCGCTTCGGATGAGCTGGCAGGAAGGCCGATCACCCAGTCGGCACGCGACTTCTGCTGAAAGGGTTTCAGGTCCTTTTCCGATGAGTCCAGCCCGAAGATGACGGCAGCGCGCATGGCCGGGCTAAAGAGTAGCAAATTCGTGCTAAAATGAGCCGCTCTTAAGACGTTGCAGTTTCTCCCGTAAGCGATAGGCGCGGCAATCCCCGCAATCCCGGCGGAATCACTCGTGGAGCAAAGTCCCTCAAACAATGCGTCCATTACTTATGCGGACGCCGGTGTCGACATCGACCGCGCGAATCGCATCAAGAAGCGCATCAAGTATCTCGCCCACAAAACTTTCACCAAAGGCGTTCTCAGCGAGATCGGGGGTTTCGGTGGCCTGTTCTCGATTGACAGGCAGAAATACATTGACCCCGTGCTGGTTTCCAGCGTGGACGGTGTCGGCACCAAGCTCAAGGTCGCGTTCGAAATGAAGATGCACCACACCGTCGGCGCCGACTTGGTCAATCACTGCGTCAACGATATCGCGGTGCAGGGCGCTGCTCCGCTTTTCTTTATGGATTATTTGGCCACAGGAAAACTCGACCCGGAGGTGGCGGAGAAAGTAATCGAGGGTCTGGCGGAAGCCTGCAAACACAACGGATGTGCGCTGATCGGCGGCGAGACCGCCGAAATGCCCGGATTCTATCCTGAAGGCGAGTATGACCTCGCTGGCTTCATTGTCGGCGTCGTCGAGCGCGAACGCATCATCGACGGCAAAGCGGTTGAGCCTGGCGATGTAATACTCGGCCTGCCTTCGACCGGTCTGCACACCAATGGCTACTCGCTGGCGCGCAAACTCTTTTTCGAAGTTGCCGGCTATACGTCCGAAACCTACGTGAATGAGCTGAAGGGCAAAGTCGGCAACGAATTGATGCACAGCCACAAGAGCTACTGGCCGGTGATCAAGCGGCTGCTCGCGGGCGAATGCGTGTCAGCCATGGCGCACATCACCGGCGGCGGCATCACCGAAAATCTTCCCCGCGTGCTGCCGCGTGGGGTCGCTGCGGTCATCGAAGTGGGCACGTGGCCGGTGTTACCCATCTTCGAGCACCTGCAAAAGCTGGGCAATATCTCGCAAGCCGAGATGCTCCGCACCTTCAACATGGGCCTGGGCATGCTGCTGGTAATTCCGGCAAAGAAATTCAAGAAAGCGCAGAGCGTGCTGGAAAAAATAGGAGAAAAGGCGTGCACGGTGGGAAGGATTGTGAAGGGGGATCGGAAGGTGTTGTACACGTAATTTGGCCGACTCCCTGCCGTTGACCCATGTCATTCTGAGCGGACTTCAGTCCGCGAAGAATCTTACAGCATCTTGAAATGTCGATGGCGTGAGAAGCAGTTCATGCTCTGTCAGCCCCAAGGTGAGATGCAAGCATTCCTAAGATAGTCACCGCTTCAGCAAATCCACCGGCTCTCTCACATCCGTCACTCGAAAATACTTGGCTAGAGCCGGATACTTCTTCGCCGCGGCTTCGTACATCGCATACGCCACGTTGCGATACGACGAGTGACCGGCGGGTGTTGTCCTCAATTCCGAGATGTACACCACCTCGGC
>DASPSE010000436.1:0-4016 GCA_035624085.1 Terriglobales bacterium | reverse complement strand
GCCCCAGGGGTTAGCTCTGCATCAAAGGGGATTCTGCTGAGTTGCTGGTTGGTTTGAGTGATAGGAATGCTCATTACCCTACTTTTCTCGCGGAAGCCGTTGTGCTCTCCGCCACACCCGCTTCCGTCTCTTTAATAATGTAGTCGACCACATGCTTCAGATCACCGGTTTCCTGGAACACGCGCAATTGCCGGTCCGCGCCCGAGCCCGTTTCCAGAATTTCATGGATGTAGTTGAGTTCTTCGCGCGAGTCCAGTTCGTCTGCCACATCATCCACAAAGTCCAGGTACTCTCTGACCAGATCGCGCACCGGCACTTCCTTCTGCTTACCGAAGTCAATTAACTTGCCCTCGAGCCCGTAGCGCGCGGCCCGCCACTTGTTCTCCATGAGCAAAGCGCGCCGGTAAAGCCGGAAGCCCTGGTTCACCGCATACAGCTTATAAAGCTTGGCGACCGTAGCTTGGATAAGCGCCGCTAAAGCAATGGTTTCATCTGCACGCATCGGAAGGTCGCAAATCCGAAACTCCAACGTGTTGAAGAACGGGTGCGGACGGATGTCCCACCAGATTTTCTTGGCGTTATCGATGCAATTGGTCTTAATCAGCAGCTTGATGAAATTGTCGTATTCGCCCCAACTGGGGAAGTAATCTGGAATGTTGGTCCGGGGAAATTTGTCGAACACCTTGCAACGGTATGACTTGAGCCCAGTATTCATCCCCAGCCAAAACGGCGAATTCGTGGAGAGCGCCAGAATGTGCGGCAAGAAGTAGCGTGCATGATTCATCATGTGGATCGCCGTCTCGCGATCCTCCACCCCAATGTGTACGTGCAAACCGAAAATCAGGTTCGCGCGCGCAACCAGCTGCATGTCTTCGACAATATTTTTGTAGCGATCATCCGGAGTGATCTCTTGGACCCGCCAATCAGCAAATGGGTGCGTGGCTGCCGAAGCCAGCCGCAGGCCATTCTCCCTGGCTAGCTTGATCATGTTCTGGCGCAGCGCCTTGACCTCGGCCTTGGCCTCCTTAATGTTCTTGCAAACCGAGGTCCCCACTTCCACCACCGCCTGGTGAAGTTCGGCCTTCACCTTCTCCTGCAGCAGTACCTTGCCCTTTTCCAGGATTTCCGACTGGATGTGTGAACGCAGGTCGCGGGAGACGGGATCTACCGTCTGGTATTCCTCTTCAATCCCAATGGTGAAGCTTGGTTCCATAACATGTGGCGCGGGCGCCTCGCCCGCGAAATGGATAACCCGAATGTGGCGTGCCCACCCCTAACGGAGCGTTCTTTGCGACGCTAGGGTGGAAATAGTATAACCCGGATGGCTTCGAGACTTGCCTTGTGTGGGCCGAATTTCTCTAAGCTTTAGCTCTTCTCTTTGCCGGCGGTCTAATCGCCGCGACCTCCACCGGCCCGGCCAAAAACGCTGCCCAGCGCAATTCCTGCGCCGGATTCTCCTCACTCAGCGCTTTCCTTACCGCCATCTCCGCCACCGCATTGACAATCCAGTCGAAGTTCTCCCGCCCCACCGAGTGAACATCCGCATCGGGCGCCGGATTCATGAAGTCAATCGCATACGGAATCCCGCCTTCCACCGCAAACTCCACCGTGTTCAAGTCGTAGCCCAGAGCCCGGCACAGCGTCAGCGCGTCCTTCACAATCCGCTCATGCAGCTTGGCGCTCGACGGTGGCGGATTTCCTTTTACATACCGCTCGTGATGCGGCGCCTTGGGATCGTACTTCATGACATGCACTTTTTCCTGCCCCACTACATAGCAGCGGTAATACTCTTCAAACTCCACCCCGTGCTGCAGCGTCATGCACAAATCGCCGGTCTGGTTGTAGTAATGAAACAACTCCTCCGGCGAATGAACTTTGTATACGTGCTTCCATCCGCCGCCCGCATACGGTTTCAGAAAAGCAGGGAACCCGACGTAATCGAAAATTTCCTCCCAGTTCAGCGGATAGATCAAATTACGCATCGACTGATCCGTCGTGCCCTCCGGATGCGAATGGTGCGGCAGAATCACCGTCGGCGGAATTGCGACTCCCAGCCGTGTGGCCAGCGCGTAGTTGAAAAACTTGTCGTCCGCCGTCCACCAGAACGGGTTGTTCACCACAATCGTTCCGCCCAGCACCGCATTCTTCAAATACGCGCGATAAAACGGAATGTCCTGAGAAATCCGATCGACGATGACCTTGTATCCGCTGGGCTCCGCCATCTTCACGCCGCCAACTTTCACGAATTCTGCCGTCACATCATCGGCTTTCATGCTGTTGATCTTCTCCACCAGCGCCGGTGGAAACGTATTCTCCATGCCAAACAAAATGCCGATTTTTTTCATCTCCAACTCCTCAACTTTCCACTGTCATCCTGAGCGGAGTCGGTGCTTCGCAAAGCGAAGCACCGACGAAGTCGAAGGACCCCTACCTACCATGCCCTCAGCCTGCCATCGCAAGGCATTCTCACCGAACCGCGTCCGGTATCGTACCGTGAGAATGCCTTGAACCGATCGGACGGCCCTTCATGCAGTAGCGATTCTTCGACTCCATGAGTCCATTCGCTAGCGAATGGACTCAGTCCGCTCAGAATGACAGGATCTCAAAAGTATTTTCCCGCCATCCTCTGCCACAACGGCCAATCGTGCTTCGAATGATCGCCCCACACATCCAGCCAATGCGGCACCGCTTTCGCATTCAACGCCGCCGACAGCTTCACATTCTGATCTAGGCACATATCCCAATCCGCCGACCCCAGCACGATCTTCATCTGCCGGTAGCGGCTCAAAAACCAGTCATCGCTCAAATTCGGCACAAAATCCTGCGGACAATTGAAATAACAATCGTCATCGTAATACCCGTCCAGAAACTGATGGATGTCATACGCCCCGCTCATGCTCACGCAATGCGTCACCGCATCCGGATGCTTGAACGAAAAATTCACCGCATGATATCCCCCGAAACTGCATCCTGTCACCGCCAGCCGCGGCGCCTGGTTCTTCCACCTAACAAACGGCAAGAATTCATGCAAGATATATCGCTCATACTGCAGATGCCGCAGCACCCGCTGCCGCGGATGCACCCCCTTGTTGTACCAGCTCTCCAAATCCACCGCATCCGGACAAAACACCTGCAGTTCGCCCGCTTCGAGCTTTCCCGCCAGCGCGCCGATCATCCCGCGATCTTCATATTCAAAAAATCTACCCATCGACGTGGGGAAAACCAGCAGCGGCGTTCCGCCATGCCCGAAGACCAGCGCCTCCATGTCGCGATGCAGTTCCTGGCTGTATCCCTTGTGATATTCGCGGTTCATCTTCGCCATGCCAGCAGCCGAAGTATCTTACCCGATTACTTGCAGTATGTGTGGCGGACGCCCTGTCCGCCAGACGCCAGGTTACTTGCAATATTTGCGGCGGGCGCCCTGTCCGCCTAACTGAGTACTCTTGTCTGGAAACTGCAGGTCCCTCGACTCGGCGCGACGTACGTCGCGCAGGCCTCGCTCGGGATGACAACAAAATTCGAAATTCAGGGGTCAGGGGTGAGAAGCGGGCAGCCAACGCCTGGCACGGGGCAGGAGGAGCAGCGGCGGTCGACGGCGATTTCGGGGCGCGATGGGCCGTGGCGGGGGCAGGCCATGAGGCACCAGGCGTCGCGATAGCGCTCGAAGCGCGCGCAGCTGCGCGGGTTGTCTGGATTGAGGTTGATCTTGACGCCGGAGTTGAGGGCGCAGACTGGGATTACATACCACGCCCGCGGGGGCACAATATAGACCACCACGAAATCGATGTCGTCCTTGGTGTATGTCCTCCTCGCATGGCCGTGGCTGGTCTTGACATCGAAGGAACGTCGGCTCTTTCGCCGGGTATGGGTGGATTTGACTTGCACACGTCAAAGGCGGCAACCGGAGTCGAGAATGAAGCCCCCGATGCGAGCTAGCCTATAATCTCCACAACGCCCATGCTCCTGCCCTTCGACCACGGCCCCATCCGCGAAATACGGCTCAATCGTCCGCCGGT
>DASPSE010000393.1:0-2452 GCA_035624085.1 Terriglobales bacterium | reverse complement strand
CGAGGGCCCACGAGATCAAAGCAGTTGAAGGAATGAGCATGTGGATTCCGCCACAGGAGATCATCGAGTGGCTGGCGAAGGTCACTCAACTGTTCGTTCCCTATGTCGACCGGTTGGAACAACTGCCCGAACGCGTCTCACCGGTTTTTTATTACGACGCCAAGTGCGCGCTGGCTGCACCGGAAAATGCGGGAGTCCTGGGATGGCCTCAAACACAGGCGGTACTCTCGAAGTTTATGGCAAAGATCCTCGACGATGAGTCGGCGAAGGCCGGCCAACTCAGTCCTGAGCAGTTTAAAAAAATCGTGAATGAAGTGAAGGCAGAAACCGGGGCAAAGGGCAAAGAGCTATTTCATCCGATTCGCATCGTTATCACCGGTTCGCATTCAGGGCCTGACTTCGACAGGCTGGTCCCTATTCTTGAAGAAGGCAGCCGTCTGACGCTGCCGCGACACTTGATGAGTGTGCGCGAACGAGTAGAGGAGTTCTGGAGAGCTTACAAGTTGCATGAGCGTGCAACTCCATAGAAAAACCCAGCCTGAAACTCCGGGGGGATTCGTTTTCAACCTTGCTACCGGAGCCTGCTCGTGTTGCTTTGCGAACCTTGCGGGCTTTTCTTTGCGTAGTTCGCGGTTAACGCCAAGACTAGCCGTCATTTGTTAAGATCGCCGTCGCCGTGGTGCTGCATGCCGCAATGATCGCCCGATCCTCCGCAGCAAGCCATCGCAGTCTGCTCGGAAGCGTTGTCTGACCTGGCACAGCAGCCTTTTTGATCGCTTCCGCCACAGCAGCCAACCTCGGCTGACTTAGCTTTGTCGTCCCTCATGCAGGACACCGCATCCCTGCCGCCGCAGCACGTTGCTTCTTTGCCATCTTTCGCCACGGACTCGTGATGGCAGCATGACTTTGCGTCTTTGCTGTCTGCCATCGCCTTGCAGCAGGGGCAGGTTGTTTTTGTGCCCGGTTGAACCTGCGCATTTGGACTTTGGGGTTTAGTAGCACTGGAGTTGTTTTGTCCGTTGGTTTGCGCCACACAGAGAAACGCGCAAACGAGGATTGCACCAAGAATCTTGATTCTCATGGATGCCTCGCGAAAAACTTTTTCCAGCAAAGTGTCTCAGCCGCAGACACAAGGCTCTGTGATTCACATCACCAAACGTTGTGACGCTAGGCGCTCAGGATGGCTTGCAGAGATTGCCTTAGATTCGGCTGCTGGAAGACATATCCGCTGGCGAGAAGCTTGACGGGTTCCACGCGCTGGCTGGCGAGCAGGAGTTCATCGGCCATCTGGCCTAACGCCAGCCGCGCGACGAACACTGGCATGGGGAAAACGGCCGGGCGCGACAGCACAGAAGAAAGAGCCTTAGTGAACTCTGCATTGGTCACCGGATTTGGTGAGACCACGTTCACGGCGTCCCTTAGTGAGCCGGTTTTAATCACATGCTCGATTGCCCCGACCACATCCTGCAGATCAATCCAGCTCCACCATTGATGGCCGTCGCCCATGTTGCCACCGATCCCGAGCCGGAACGGCGTGAGCATTTTAGCCAAAGCGCCGCCAGCTTTGCTGAGCACGATGCCAAAGCGAGTCTGGGCGGTGCGGATGCCGGCGTCGGCGGCAGGGCTGGTGGCAAACTCCCATTCGCGGCACACATCGGCAAGAAATCCGCGGCCCACTGGGCTGTCTTCGTGCAACGTCTCTTGCCCACGATTGCCGTAGTAGCCAATCGCTGAAGCAGAGATGAACACCTGCGGACGCTGAGGCGCTTCGGCCAGAGCTTTGGCTAGGTTCTTAGTTTTCGACACGCGGCTGTGGCGGATGGCAGCTTTCTTTTCGTCTGTCCAGCGGCCCACGATCGACTCCCCGGCAAGATGGACGACGGCATCGAAGCCGGAGACTGATTCAGGTGATAGAGGTCGGTCCAGGTCCCACGCAATCTGGTTCTCGCCCGACGATGTACCTCGAACGAGGCGCGTAATTTGGTAGCCGTCCGCAGTCAAAAACGAGCAAAGGACGGATCCGATCAGCCCAGACGAGCCGCTGACGAGAACTTTGCCTGGGGCGGCACTCACAGCTTGTCAATTTATCAGTTTGCGGTGATGAGGGCCAGGAATGTTGCGACGACCCAGGCGACGCCGGATGAGCAATGAGCCCTCGTAAGATCCTTCGCGATCTGAAGATCACTCAGGATGACATGACTAAGGCTGCAGGGACTATGAAGCTGCATCTCTAGCTGTTCCCCAACACCGACCATTTCTCGCCCTGACGAAACTCTTGCGTTCGCTGGGCGCCAAATTTCTCGTACCAGCTTCTCCAAACTTTCGAATCATTGGGCAGATTTTGGTTGGTGATCTCGCGCAAGGCTTGAAACACCCAGTTGCGCGTGATGGCATTCAAAGAATCGTCATCTGCCAGGTCGATCAATCCGGGCACGGCTTTCATGCGCTGCTC
>DASPSE010000391.1:0-8242 GCA_035624085.1 Terriglobales bacterium | reverse complement strand
AATCAGGATAGTGGTGGCCCCGCTGGCGGCAACTTTGCGCACGAAGGCCATTAACTCGGCCATCTTTGCGGAAGAACCGATGACTTCGTGATACCCAGTGCGCCGCCGCACCTCGCCGCGGAGAGTCTGTACTTCACTGCGCAGGCGAGTAGTCTCCAGAGCATTCTTGATGGCGACGCTTAACTCATCGAAGTCAACCGGCTTGCCAACGAAGTCATAAGCGCCCAGCTTCAGCGCCGTTTTCACATCGTCGAGTTGCGGGTCAGCGGTGATCATAATGACCGCCCGCGCGTCACCATTCTTCTTAAGTTGCCCGAGCACCTCCAGGCCGCTCATGTCGGGAAGACGCACGTCGAGCAGCACCAGGTCAGGGGAGTCATGTTGTGCCAGCTTGAGGGCAGGTTCTCCGGCCTCCGCTTCCAGCACGCTGTAGCCCCACTCCTCACACTTCTGGCGCAGCGACCAGCGCACCAGGCGCTCGTCGTCCACCACCAGGATTTTGTCACCGGCCATTCCACTTAGCTTACTACGGAACGCGCCTGGTGAGGCTCACCCCGCGTTGACTAGTCTCCTGCCGCCGCCTAACATCGAGAGTACCCCCGGAGCGGCCATTTCATGATTAATCAGATAATCTCCCACTACCGCATCCTTCACCAGCTCGGGGGCGGCGGAATGGGTGTGGTGTTCGAGGCGGAGGACCTCAGCCTCGGCCGCCACGTGGCGCTGAAGTTTCTCCCGCCAGATTTGGAAAAAGACGCCGCAGCTTTGGAACGGTTTCAAGTGGAAGCGCGTGCCGCCTCAGCCCTGAACCACCCCAACATCTGCACTATCCATGAAATTGCGCAAGTCGATGGCCGCTACTTCATTGCCATGGAGCTACTGGAGGGCCAGACCCTCAAACAGCGGATTGGCATTCACCCCATGGACTTGCACCTGGTGGTTGAGCTGGCCATTCAAATCGCGGATGCGCTCGATGCCGCGCACTCGAAGAACATCATCCATCGCGACATCAAACCGGCCAACATTTTTGTTACGAATCGTAACCAGGCCAAGCTGCTCGACTTCGGCTTGGCAAAGTATGTCAAGTCCAGCTCGGCCAGCCTGGCCACGGCGGCAACCGTCAGCGAAGCAATGCTCACCAGCCCTGGATCCACTGTGGGCACCGTTGCTTACATGTCGCCCGAACAAGCGCGGGGCAAGGAACTTGATGCCCGCACTGATTTGTTTTCTTTTGGAGCTGTGCTGTACGAGATGGTTACGGGAACCCTACCTTTCCAGGGTGAAACCACGGCGGTGATCTTCGACGCGATTTTGAATCGCCAGCCCGTGCCTCCGCTGCGGCTGAATCCGCAAATCCCCCTCTCGCTTGAGGGGATCATCACCAAACTGCTGGAGAAAGATCGAGAACTGCGCTACCAGGGTGCCGCCGAGGTGCGCGCCGACCTGAAGCGCGTGCGGCGCGACACCGAATCCGGCGCCGTCAGTGCCGCTACCAGCTCTGCCACCGGAATACGAGTGGCCGCGGTGCCGCCGACGGAAAAATCCCGCCGGCTTTGGAACTACGCAGTGATGGGCTTGGCCGCTCTGGCGATCGCGGCTTTGGTGTTCGTGTTCATAACCCGCAGGCGCAGCGCGGCCATTACCGAAAAAGATGCCATCCTGCTCACGGATTTTGTTAACACCACGGCGGATCCCGTGTTCGATGGCACGCTGAAGAAAGCCGTCGCGGTTGATCTTGGGCAGTCTCCTTACATGAACGTGTTTCCGGATCAGAAGGTGAAACAGACGTTGCAACTCATGGGGCGTTCGCCCGACGAGCGCATCACCAGCGAGATGGGCCGGGAAATTTGCCAGCGCGATGGGATCAAGGCCATGCTGACCGGCTCCATAGCCAGCGTGGGCAGCCAGTACGTCATTACCCTTGAAGCTGTTAACGCGGCGAGTGGAGAAGCGCTCGCGCAGCAACAAGTGCAGGCCAATAGCAAGGAAGAAGTCCTGAATGCAGTTCATCACGCGAGTACCAACCTGCGCCGGGAGTTGGGCGAGTCGCTCACTTCCGTCCAGAAGTACGACAAGCCCTTGTCCGAAGCCACCACTTCCTCGCTCGACGCGCTCAAGGCATTCAGTCTCGGAGATGCCAAGCATTTTGGCGGCGAAGATCTGGCGGCTATTCCGCTTTACCAACGTGCCCTTGAACTCGATCCCAACTTTGCCCTGGCCTACGCTCGCCTGGGAGTGGCCTACAGCAACATGGGACAGAACGAAGTCGCCGACCAATACAAGGAAAAGGCATTCCAGTTGCGCGACCGGGTCAGCGAACACGAGAAGCTGTACATTACCGAGCATTACTACGCGGACTCCGGCCAACTGGATAAGGGAATCGCCGCTTTGGAACTCTACAAGCAAACCTACCCGCGCGATTCGATTCCCTACACCAATCTGGCTCTGATCTACATGAGACTCGGCCAGTTCGATAATGCCCTTCAGAATGCCCGGATGGGGCTTCAGGTCGATCCTGACAGCGTGAACAGCTATGCCAACGCGGCTCAGGCTTATCTGGCCACAGATCGGATCGAGGAGGCCAAGGCTACACTAAATGAAGCCCTGCACCGCAACTTAAACCCTTCCAGTATCCACGCGCTATTGACATACATTGCCTGGCTGCAGAACGACAGCACAACCGCGGATCACGAAATGCAGTTGATGAAAACCAGCCCCGATGCTGAAATGGACATCCTTGGGTTCAAAACCGCCCTGGCAGCCCGTCAAGGGCGTCTGCGGGAAGCGCGCGACCTTGGAAGCAAAATGCGGGCAGAAGCCGACCGGCTCGGTTTGAAAGAACAGTCCGCTTCGGAATACCAGCAGGAATCAGTGGTAGAAGCCTTGGCCGGTAACCGCTCCCGTGCTCTGGAGGATGTGGCGCAAGCCCTCAACACCTCACAGTCGCCCGGCGTTGTTATGGGTTGTGCCTCGATCCTGGCCTATGTCGGCGATGAAAACAAAGCAATGAAACTCGCGGCGGATGTCGCGCAGAAGCGTCCTTACGACACTTGGGTACAATTCGTTTCGTTTCCCGACGTCAAGGCGATAATCGCCCTGAAACACAGTAATTTCACCGAAGCAGCCAATCTGCTGGACGGCGCCCTGGTCTACGCTCGGGCAGACTCTGGCACTCTCTTTCTTCGCGCACTCACTTTCTTGAAAGCAGGCCAGGCGCCGGAGGCGATTCAGGCCTTCCAGCGCCCGCTGGCGTTACGAAATTTATTCGGTCTCGACGCGACGCTTCCGTTGGACCAGCTGGAGATGGCGCGGGCTTATGCCCTGACCGGCGACAAAGCCCACAGCCGCACCGCCTATCAGGATTTCCTTGCCCTCTGGAAAGACGCGGACCCGGACGCACCCGTATTGCAGGAGGCAAAGGCGGAGTATGCGAAGCTCCAATAGCAAGTCGTTGCGGTTATCGGCTGTCTAACCCTCATCTCCGAGCGTCACAGGCTTGATGCAAAACTTGTCAAACACTGCTCGGAGTTCAGCCGCGAATCCGAAGGGCCAAGAATGCCAGATCCAAGAATGGCAGATCCAAGACCAGAGAGCCACCGATCTGCGCGTGGTGTCCTAGTTTCAACCTGAAGCTTTCTTCGCGGACTTTGCGCTTTCTTGGCGCCCTTTGCGGCAAGAGCTTAGGACACTACCGATCTGCGCGTGTTGTGGTCCCGCTGGCGGTCCAGCATTTACAATGATGCCGCATGTCAAGGCAAAATCGGCATTTCCCCTTCGTCCAGCTCGACGTCTTCACCTCCGAGCCTTTCCTGGGCAATGCACTCGCGGTCGTTCCGGACGGCCGCGGCCTCAGCGACCAGGAGATGCAGACAATTGCCCGTGAGATGAATCTTTCGGAGACCACCTTTGTGCTGCCGCGCGAACCCGCCATCGAACGGGAGCGCGGAGTGCGGGTGCGCATTTTCACTGTCCACGAAGAACTGCCGTTCGCCGGGCACCCGACCCTGGGCACCGCCTTCCATTTACGCGGCTCGAATTCGGCACGCGAGGTGAGTCTCGATCTCAATGTCGGCAAGGTTCCAGTTCGGTTCGATGACCCTCCCGGCCAGCCAGTCTTTGGCGAGATGACGCAAATGAATCCTGAATTCGGCGCCCGCCACGATCGGGAAGCAGTGGAGCGTGCTTCTGGCTTGAAGTATGGCGACGTCGACCCTTCCCTGCCCATTCAAACCGTGTCCACCGGTGTGCCGTTTACTATAGTTCCTCTGCGCGGCCTGGAAACGATGCGCAAGTTGAATGTCGACCTCCAGGGTTCATCCGAATATCTGGAACGCGTCGGTGGAAAATTCTTTTATTTCGTGACCCGCGAGACCGTGGATCCGCAAGCCAGGCTGCACGCCCGCATGATCTTCTATAACGGCGAGGATCCGGCGACCGGCTCCGCGGCCGGCTGTACCGCTGCCTGGATGGTGGCTAACGGCATTGCTCAACCTGACGAAAGGGTCTTGATCGAACAAGGAGTTGAAATGCAACGGCCAAGTCGCATCTTCGTCCGCGCTTCGCGGAGGGATGACCGAGTGGTTAATGTGCGTGTCGGTGGAAATGTTGTCGAAACAATTCGGGGAGAAATTTTCTTCTGACCTGTGATGCGCAAACGCGCTAGAAAACATGCAGGGACGCACATCTTCCGGGATCTTTCAATAGGCAAAGCGTCCCATTAGCATCTGTGGCACTTTACATTCGTAAGCCCCGCCTTTAGGATTCCACTCGCCCCAAATTCTCCGTTACAAATAAATTTTCGGACGCTTGGCGCTGTTCCATTTGCCATTGCGGAAAGAAGAATGAAGCCCAAAAGAACCATCCTCTGTGTTGACCACAACGAACAGTCACTCTCCATCCGCAAAATCATGCTGGAAACTCGCGGCTACCGGGTGGTCGCCTGCACCAGCGGCCAGGAAGCTCTCGAAGTCTTTAAGAAAGGCGGCATCGATCTGGTGCTGAGCGACCTGATCATGCCCGGGGTGGACGGAGGCAAGTTAATCGACGAAATCAAGGCCGTCGCCCCTCAGACTCCGGCGATTCTGCTTTCCAGCAAAGTGAAACTCTACGATTGCCCGACCCGAGCCGACGTGTTCCTCGCCAAGGGAATGTACGCACCAGCGGAATTGTTGGAGCGCATCCGCCTGCTGCTGGTTCGCAAGCGCGGCCCCAAGCGTCCGCACCCGCCAGTCGAGCGCGCCGCTTCGCAGACCACCGCCGCGTAGTTGTCGCCCAAAGCCGAACCCATCGCGCCGTAGTTTCTTAATCGCATCTAAGATTCTCTTCGCGATCTTCGCCAAGGCTTCGCGTCCTTTGCGGTGAAGCGAAGATCGCAAAGGCTGGCTAAGGGCGCAAAGCAGTCAAATCGGCATTAAGACAGCATCCAGGCTTCTCTGCCTGCGATTTCGTGTAATATCGATGAATTGGATGGGCGAATTCATCGAAGCCGTAGACCTGCACAAGACCTACCACGTAGGAAAAATCGAAGTTCCCGCCCTGCGCGGCGTTTCTTTCAGCATTCAGAAGGGCGAGTTTGTGAGCGTGGTGGGTCCGTCCGGTAGCGGAAAATCGACCTTGTTTTATATTCTGGGCGGGTTGGCGCAGGCTGACTCGGGCCGCGTCATCATTGACGGAGCGGATTTCACGCAGCTCTCGGACGCCGAACGAACTCGCATGCGCAAGCGGAAAATCGGTTTCGTGTTTCAGAAATTCAATTTGCTTCCGACCCTGGACGCGCAATCCAACATCCAGATCGCCCTCGACATTGCCGGCGCGAACGGAAACCGTGACTCCGTCTATTTCGATAAAATCGTGGGCCTGCTGGGCCTCGAGAAGCGGCTTCCTCATCGGCCTTCGGAGCTTTCAGGTGGTGAACAGCAGCGGGTAGCGTTGGCCCGCGCCTTAATCAACAAGCCGGCCATTGTGCTCGCCGACGAGCCCACCGGCAATCTGGATTCGAAGAACTCAGAAATTGTGTTGAATATGCTGCGGCATTCCAATCGTGAGCTGGGACAGACCGTGCTTATGATCACGCATAACCCCGGCGCCGCCGAGTATGCCGATCGCATCATTCACATGCGCGACGGCCAGGTTGTGCCGCCGGAAAATGATCCGCAATGGACCGGACACGAAGGTTCTTTAGCTGATCGTTGATGGTTGCGAATGGATGATCTGAAAAAACCGATTTTGCCGGGGAAGGGCAACTCGGACTATGAACGCTACCTGCGCACCGATGACTTGCTGTCCCTTCAGAAGCCGCCGGAGAAAATGCTGCACGCGGATGAACTGACATTTCAGGTAGTGCATCAAAGTTCGGAGTTGCTGTTGAAGGGCGCGGCATGGGAACTGGGGCGGGCGCGCGCGCTGATCGAAGAAGCTGATTTCGCCAATGCCGCTCGTTTGCTGCGGCGCGCCAATCACATGCTCGATTATCCAATCTCCATGCTGCACGTGCTGGAGACCATTACGCCTTACGACTACCACATTATTCGCGCCGGCTTGGGACACGGCAGCGGTTTGGACTCCCCTGGATTTCTAGCACTCCTGCACATCGGTCCGCGGCTCGGAGACGCCTTTCACGCGCAACTGCATAAAGCTGGGCTGAGCGTGGACGATGTCTATCGCCGCCATGAGGAATTTTTTGGCCTTCATGATGTCGCCGAACGGCTACTGGACTTCGACGAGCGCGTGCATCTGTTCCGCTTCCACCACCTCAAGCTCGCCCAGCGGATCATCGGCGGCGGCGTGATTGGCACGATGGGCACGCCGGTTGAAGTTCTCCATCAGCGCATGGAACATCTTTTCTACAAAGATCTCTGGGACGTTCGCAATCAGATCACAGGCAAGGCGAACGAGGCGCTGGAGAAGTCGAGGGCCGGATCGACTTATTAGGACATGGAGGACGGGCGTCCTCGCCCGTCCCAGTTCGCGGGGAGTTCACCACAGAGACACAGAGTCACGGAGAAAAACGATTAAGTTCAGTTGAGCTGGTTTTCTCCGTGACTCCGTGCCTCCGTGGTAGATTTCGGTGGTGCCGCGCGGTCGTTGCCGCCTGTTTTGCCAGTCGTTTATAATCGCACTTGCTGAGCGGGAGTAACCTGAGGCGCTTGCGCGGCATTCTGAGCCGCGCGCCGAAGTCCTGAGCGTAGCGAAGGATCTCTCCGCCCGGCAGCAAAAAGTGAGCGGGAGTAACTCAGCGGTAGAGTGCGACCTTGCCAAGGTCGAAGTCGCGGGTTCAAATCCCGTCTCCCGCTCCAGAATTCAGGAAAGCCCCGCGTCTGCGGGGCTTTACAGCCTGTGGACTTTTAGGGCGTATCCGGCTAAGTTAATTATCAGGGCGCGGTACCCAAGTGGTAAGGGAGAGGTCTGCAAAACCTTTATTCGGCGGTTCGATTCCGCCCCGCGCCTCCACCCCTTTTTCTAGGTGAATTTGGCGTTCCGAACCCATCTTCGGCTCGGAGATGGGTTGCCCAGCCCGACGAAAAAAGGAGGCACTATGAAACATTCGCGGGTCTTGCCGACTGCCGTGTTGATCGCCATTACTGCTGTAGCCCAATCAGACCCGTGGGCGCCTCTGCGTATGTTCGAAGGAAAATGGGAGGGAACAGTCACGGGCAAGCCGGGGAAGCAATTCAGCTCCCGTGAGTACCGGTTTGAGCTAAACGGGAAGTTTCTGTCGCAGCGGGACAAATCGGTCTACGAGCCCAAATCACCAGGAATGAAGCCCGACACCCGCGAAGATTTTGGCTTCTTCAGCTACGACACCTACCTGAAAAAAATCGTGTGGAGACAATTCCACAGTGAGGGCTTCGTCAACGAATACACGTTGGACTCGATCAGCGCGGATGGCAAGTCGTTTGAGTTTGTCACGGTGCGAATCGAGAATCTTGCGCCGGGATGGAGGGCAAAGAAATCATATCGTGTGATCTCGGCGGACGAGATAGAAGAGACATTCTCATTGGCTCCGCCTGGCAAGGAGTTTGACGTCTATACGGTGGCGCATCTTAAGCGGGTAAAGTGATTCAAAGAGGTGATCCCCGCGATACACTTCTCTCTCCGCGAGGATCTCATGAACGATCCCAAACCAAACCCTCGACCTGAGGTCACCAACTACTATCAGCAATTCGACGAAGATTCGCGGCTGCAAACCGGCGCATTCCAACTCGAATTCGCGCGGACCCAGGAATTAATCTTGCGGCATCTG
>DASPSE010000386.1:0-2604 GCA_035624085.1 Terriglobales bacterium | reverse complement strand
CCGTCGCGCCGGGTCGGTCTCGATGAGATCGACGAAATCCCAGGGTATGGGACGCTCGGGAATCCTGCCCAACAATGGTCGCAGCACCGCAGCGGGAACAACCCCCTTCAGGAGGCGGCGAACCGCGCCACGCGCCCCAATGTCCACCGCGCTCACCTTGAGCACGGGATGGGTGTTGCTGGTCTCCTGGTTCAAATCAACATCGTTGACGCGGACCACCTTCCGCCCATGAACGTCAATAATCTGCTGATCGAGCAGATCGCGGCTGAGCAGGAACAGACCCTCCGACCCATCCGCCTTCGGCCAGGTCGAAACCGCGCTGTCCGTGCGCAAGCCGCTGTTGATGGCAGTCACCGAACTGAAGGGCAGCACCCGGTCACCTTCCTTGGTGCGCACGATGAGCACTGCGATGCGTGCCCGATCTTCTGCGGGCGCGATCCCCAGCTCCCGCACACGCCCGCACTGGCCTCCCGGATCAAACACCGGTAAACCTAACAACTCCGTGAGTGCAAGCGTCGACATCACCCTGAGAATACTCAAGCGGCGCGGCGGAATCCAGCAGAGTCTGAGGAATTGTTCGGCTCAAGAGACCGGACGGCCGCCGGTCCGCGGTTTTGCCGGGGCCTACAAGCTCGTTGACATTTCCACAGGGGAAAGGCGAAACTAGCGATTCGCCAAGCGGGCTGTTTTCCCCCGCGTGCATTTAGCGCTATGGAGCTGTATTCGGCGAAGGTTACAGCTCGGCGCGTTTTTATCAACCATGACCAACAACCGGGTCTCTTACACTCTGGATTCGACGCTGGAAACCGTCGACAGTGCCGAGCAGGCGGCAAGCCGCATCGCGCTGGAAGCCGGGTTTGCCGAAGATGAGGTCATGCAGATTTCCATGGCGGTGCGCGAGGCGGCGGTCAACGCTGTCCTGCACGGCAACGCTTATGATCCCGACAAAAAGGTTAAGCTGGACTTTGTGACAAACGGGCACGACCTGGTTATCACTATCCGCGATCAGGGAAAGGGACTCGATCCCTCCAAAATTCCCGACCCCTTGGCGCCGGAGAATCTGTTGAAGACCTCAGGCAGAGGAATTTTTCTTATACGCTCGTTTATGGACGAGGTGCAGATCTGCCCCTCCCAGACGGGCACCGAAATCAAACTCGTTAAGCACGTCCCCGGCTCATCCGGGGCCCCTAAGGAGGCTTCCCAGTGACCATGAAGACCAGTACTCGTCAAATCGATGGCATTGCCATCGTGGATTGCAGCGGCCGTATCACCCTGGGCGAAGGCAGTGTGATCCTGCGGGACACGGTCCGCGGTCTGCTCGGCAAAGGCCAGAAGAAGATTCTGCTCAACCTCGGCGACGTCAACTATATCGATAGCTCAGGCATTGGCGAGTTGGTGAGCGCTTTTACCACCGTGCGCAACCAGGGCGGCGAACTCAAATTGTTGAATCTCACCAAGAAAGTTCACGACTTGCTGCAGATCACCAAGCTCTACACGGTCTTCGATGTGAAGGATGACGAAGCCGCCGCGGTGAAGGCGTTTAAGTAAATCAAATGACGTTCTAATTTCACCAACTACGAAGGGCACGAAGTCGCATGAAGACCTAGTGGTACTTCGTGATACTTACTGTCCTTGGTGGTTGCCCGTTTCCGTTTTTGGGAAGACCGAATATAAGTCCGCTCGCTATCACTGCAATTCAATTTCTTCTCGGTTTATAAAGACCCGTGGCGTTCCGGTGGCTTGCATCTGTCGTATTTCTCGCTGGGCTGTGCGACCGTTCTCGCGCCGATTGCATCCCTTTCACCGAAGCTCTCGCTCACATCGGCGAAACCCAATGTGTGACGGGAACGGTTTTCCGGGTTAAAGCCGGCGCACGCGGGGTTACATTTTTCGACTTCTGTGAGGACTTTAGAGTCTGTCCCTTCACCGTCGTGATCTTTCCCGGGCATCTGAAGGATATCGGCGACGTTCGCCAACTCAAGAACCGAGTGGTTGAGATTCACGGCGATCTCAAGGAATACGACGGCCGGGCAGAGATTGTGTTGGAACAGTTGCGCCAGCTCGGCGGCGCAGCAGCGCTGGTACCCAAGCTGCCCAAGAATTATGACGTCGAAAACAAAGGCCACTACAGCGCCGGGACCTTCAGCCTGCCAAACGCGACGCATGCCAAAGCAAGAAAGAAGCAACCGGCCACGCTGCCGGCCGAGATCCCCGAAGATCCGGAATAGAAATCTTGCATGTCGCCCTCGTCCGTTCACCTGAACAAGATTCCGTGGGACGAGCAATCGAGCTGTCATCCTGAGCGAAGTCATTGTTCGCGCGGCGAACGATGACGCAGTCGAAGGACCCCGTTCCTGTAAATCCCGGCGGCGGCGTTGCAAGGAATTCTCGCCGTCGCACCCGCGCCCACATCGCTACGAAGAAAACTCCGTTCAATCCCCCCTTTGCTCCCCCAAGGCCGGGGTCAGCCCTCCCATGGAGCTACACCATTCCTTTTCTCAACTCATCCAGCGGATAGAACGTTCCCCGCCAGAAGATGCCCCGTTGTCGCAAAGTCAGCGCCATGGACCGCAGCAGAATGTAAGCGAACATCACTGTGCTGAT
>DASPSE010000449.1:0-3951 GCA_035624085.1 Terriglobales bacterium | reverse complement strand
TGTGCCCGTGGTTCGCACCAGCTATCAACGCCTGAGGACCGTGAGGTTCGACATGAACGGGCGGCAGTATCAGGCCATTGAACAAAATGCGGAGAAGCCCAGCCGATGGGCGCAGCTCGCGCGCGAGGGCCATCGAGTCGTGCAGTTCCGGGATGTCGGAACCGGAAAATACGTAGCCGTCGCCGTGGATGGCGACGTCAACGAATATGGGCGCTGAAGCGCCGGCACGATACGGTAGTCTTACTTCTCCTTGAATTCCGTGAACGCTCCAGTCTTGCTGTAGTACAGGCGAATGCTGCACGTTTTCGGCGCAATGTGAGCGAAAGAGACCTGCAACTCCCTCGGAGGGGTTTCGACTTCGCCCAGTTCCATGGGGCTCCTCGCCACATCCTGGCGCTCGTCGTAAGCTGCACCCGCCGTCACATTCTTGTTCACAATCAGAGTCCATTCTTTCTTGCCTGGAATGACGTACACGCTGTAGGCCCCGATGGGAATAGTTGAGTTGTTGAGCGTCACCGTGGTGGCGGTAAATAAAGTCATCGGGCCGCCCCCTGGTGTCCACACCTTGCCGTTGCGAGGCTCATCCTTGGGATTCGCTATCAAGCTGTTGTAGCGAATGCTGATTTCCTGGCCGTCATCAAAGTCGCAAAATGCGGTTGCAGAGTTCTGGTCGGAATCGCCCTGCTGAGCCGCGGCGGCGTTAACGAAGATGAACTGACTGAGAAGGAGGATGCAAACCGCCAAGACGCGCACCTGTGTGCCTCCGTCAATGCGATTCAATTCGACATGTATTGTACGTCGAGCCTTTGCGATGCGACAGTGATAATACATCAGGGGTGGACGGGAAGAGGTGCAGCCGGATCCGGTTCAATGGACACCCGGTTGGGCTTGGTCTTCGGTTACATTCTCCCCGCGCCAGAGCGTTGCTACGGTGATAGAGCGACAAGAAAGGCTGGCTCTGATCACATGGCGAATGCGGCGAAGTCGTCCTCTCAACTGAAAATCCTTTATTCCGAAGGCAATGCGGACGTGCTCGCTTCACAGGCGGATTCCATCCGAGGCGCCGGACATCATGTGGAGACAGCCCTGGGCCGCCAAGCGGTAGAGGAGGCACTGCGCCGAGCGACATACGACCTGGTGGTTCTCGGTCCATCCTTGACCAAGAATGACCGGCATCACCTCCCGTATATGGTCAAGAAGGCAAGTCAGGGGACGCGCGTGATGGTCATGCATACCGACGGAGAACGGCATCCCGCGGTGGACGCCAATCTCGACACCGGCCGGAGCATCCAGGACGTGGTAGCGAAGATCGCCGCGATGTGGCCGAAAGCCGAGGCGACCAGAGGCGCCGCCGCGGGAAGATCGTAGCGGCCGGTTGCGCTCCCGGCGGCATCCAGGTTGATACGAATCAGAAGAATAAACTGTGGGCAAGCCCGGGTCAGTTTTCACTTCTTAGCAGGTCCAGAGCCCCTATCGATTCCTATAATTGCCGGCTAAAGTGGGAATTTCGCCATCCAGCTGCGTGCCTTAGGTTCTTGGTGTCCTCTGTGGTTGTGTAAGGAAGGATAGCTAAAGAGGACACGGAGGACGCTGAGAATTTAAAATGTCTCCCGAATTCCGCTGACTCAGCCATGAATTCTCAGACCACGGGCGATGTTTACACGCAGATCTACGTGACGCTAACCGGGCTGCCCCTTTCGTTCCATTTCGACTGGCCGTTTCATAAATCCACTTCTGGAGCAGACTTCTGGGTTCTTCATGGCGACATCCGGCTGGAGAGCGCGGAAGGACTGCATGCGCCGGTTGCGGTAAACCTATCCGCCACAGTACGAGAAGTCATGCCGTCGCTCGAACCGAAGGATGCTGAGGGACCGGTGATCAATACTCTTCGCAAAGAAGTGGACCGGCGGCAACTGGAGTTTCTGAAATCCGGAAAGCTGGTGCCGGTACAGTTTTCCAGCCGGCATTATGATTTCAAGCGCAATAAATGGGTTTTCGGCAAAGCCACCGATGAAGAAATATCTCGCCTGTTGGCACGGAAGGTGTACTGGGCAACGCGTCGGCAATCGTCTCAGGTCTGGTTCGGCGATCCGACCGAAGCTTTGTACGTGGAGACTTCCACCGATCACGTGGTAGAAGCGGCGCGCAAAATGCAAAGACAAGGATTAATCACGCTGGAAGGAGAGTTTGCCACAGCAACTCCGGCTTTGCTAGCGCAGGCGCCGACGTTCGAGTCGGATGCGCGGGCGGCTCTGGAGGAATTGGAAAAGAAGCACGCCTTCGAACGGGGTTGATGGCTCTTGCGTCTGAACGGCGAAGATGCCCCTTCCATTCTTGATCGCTATTCCGCCTTCATCGCGTCAATCAACTGAAACAACTGCGTCCGATCCACCACTTCCACAAACGGTTTCCCCTGGCTCTTGTTGCTGACCACATAGATGGTCGGCGTGTGTTCCAGATGAATGGACTTTCCAAGGTCCCGGTCGGCAGTGACTTGCGCTGCCAGCTTGCCCTGCGGATCGACCACAAACGGAAGACTGGTCTTGTGCTCGGCCGCAAACTTCTCCGAAAACGCCCGCATGTTCTCCGGCGTAATTTCCGGCTGGTGCTCGAACATGTAATTGCGATACTCGTGGCCGAGTTGTTTCGATTGGGCGTCAAAATAGCGGGCGATCACCGCTGCATCAAACGACCATTTGTGAAAGGGCAGCGGAAAGTCGTGCGTCACCAGCGGAATTTTGTATTTCTTGGCGGCTTCGTCAAGCAGCGGGGCCGCGCGCCGGCAATCGGGACATTCGAGGTCCTCGAAGACCACGATGGCGACCTGCGCGCCTCTGGGCGGCCGGAGAACGGGGTTAACTGGCACCTGGGCAAAAACGGCACAGGCCAAGGCAAGCATCACGAACAGGCAAATTCTCTTCATAGGCGCGCTGAGCAAAACGTACTCCCCACTTCACTTCTTTCTATGTTAACCGAGCACTGGGATAAGCTCAAAAAGCTAGAAGCAGGATTAGCGGTGTCCTGGTTTCGACTTCAAGCTTTCTTCGCGAGCTTTGCGATTCTTAGCGTCCTTTGCGGTAAAGCTTTTAACCGCAAGCTCGCAAGGGGCCGCGAAGGTCGCAAAGTGTGGCTCGTGAAATCACCCAGTCACAGATTAGAACAGTAATCCGGGTTTACAGCAGCCGAAGCTGGCGTCGCTCGAGCGCAAGCAGTTTTTCTTTAATATGCAGACCGCCGCCGTACCCAGTCAGCTTGCCGTTGCTCCCGATGACGCGGTGACAGGGAATCACGATCGGAATCGGATTGGAGCCGTTGGCCAGGCCTACGGCGCGAGCGGCCTTCGGATTGCCCATACGGCGCGCCAATTCGCCGTACGAAATTGTTTCGCCGTAGGGGATTTCACCAAGGAGCTTCCACACTTTGAGCTGGAATGGCGTGCCTTCGGGCGCAAGGGGCAAATCAAACTCTTCCAGCCTTCCTGTGAAATAAGAACCGAGCTCTTGGATCACGTCTGCGAATGATCCACGATCTTCCTCCCAGGACGATTCCAACCGTGCGGGAAGGCGTCCATTCTCGAACAGGATCCGTCTCAGCCCGGCGTTGTCAGCCACCAATAGCAACGGCCCGACGGGGCTTTCGATCCGTGTGTAGCGCATCTCTTCCACCGATTTTAACTGGTGATGTGTTTATGCGTGACCGGAAAAACGTTGAAATAAGCAGCTTGGATCTTGGCCGCCCACGAGACTAGTTGGCTGCCCGACGGCCTCACATGTGATTAAATTTCCCTGGTGAAGCTAAAGATTGCATGGATCGGCAAAACCAAAGAGTCTGCCATCCAAACACTGACCGATGAATACCTGAGGCGCCTGAGCCGCTACGCCGAGGTGCAACCGACTACCCTCAGAGATGAATCTGCTCTTTTGAAATTGTGCGCCCGCGATGCGCGTCCAA
>DASPSE010000362.1:0-43451 GCA_035624085.1 Terriglobales bacterium | reverse complement strand
ACAGTTCAGACAGAGATGGCATTCAGGTTGACGCCAGGGCGCGCCACCGATCGGATCGTCGCCGCCCTGGCAGCGCAGCAAACAACGGTTGCAGTTTTCGCAGTGCTCTGGAGTCTTGACTAATCCAAGAATCGACCAACGAGAAACCAATCCCAGCAGCGCTCCCAATGGGCAAAGCGCCCGGCACCAGAAGCGCGTAACACGAAAATTCAGCGCCACAAGAAAAATGAAAATCACACCCAGCCACACCCCTTGCCGAAAGTACGGCTGTTTGAAACTGAGCAGCCAAGCGCCGAAAATGAAATGCAGCACGCTGCCAGTTGCCTGGAACATCGCAAGGCGGCTGTGTTCCAGCGTCCGCAGAACGGCGTTCACCGCGTAGTTCGTTCCTGGCAAGATGGACAGACCCAACGAGCGCACCAGCAACGAGAATGGATCCAGCCATCCGACTATCCCAGTGCCCATCAGCGCTGCGATCAGGCACGCAATCAGGAGGTAGTATTTCGTGGTCTGCCAGCGCTTGTACCGGTTCGATTCAATCAACTGCTTTCCGCGTTTGCGTTCGGATTTCAGGCCGCTGAAAAAATGATGGATTGAGCCCAGCGGACAAATCCAACCGCAGAAGAACCGCCCCACAAAGATCGTTGGGATCAGAATCAACAAGCTCCACAGCAGACCGTGGTACAAAGCACGGCTTGAGAGAGCGTTCGATAACGCCACAAGAGGATCGAGTCGAAAGAACAGGTTGACCGGATAAGGAAGCCGGATATCGCCTCCGGCTGCACGCAATGATCCCCGAAACTCCGTGCGCAGCAGAAGGAACAGAAACAGCAGGAAGAAAATGATCTGCGAAAAGCAGCGCAACCTGGTTGGTTTGAGAAAAGACACTCCCACTCCTGAAAGCAAATGGACTGAGCTCGTCATAACATCTGGAGCTCTGGCCTATGCTTCCAGTTCAATGTTCTGCTGAGCTGTCACTCCATTGCTGTGAGCCGGATCACCTGGTTTGGGCAGCCGCGAACCGACAGATGCCGGCTGCCGATCCGATGGCCTTGTTGTGCCGCAACACCGTAATCCGGTCATTAAGGCTCGTTCTGCGAGCCAAGGGGTCACCGCGGCAAGTGACAAGGGTCCTACCGGACGATGACAGAGCGGAATAATGTGGAACCAGGCATCAGTGTGCGAATGAGGAACTCTTATGACGGTCATACAAGAAAACGAAATAATTCCCAGTATGAGGCATTCAGATCGGCTGACTTTGCTGGACGGACATTCGCTGACCATTGAGGACGTGGTGGCCATCGCCCGTGATCGGCACCCCGTAGAGTTACACCCGGATGCGCTCAGGCGCATCAACAATTGCCGCGATCTTCTCGAACGCAAGATCCGCACGCGCGAAATCATGTACGGCGTGAACACCGGGATTGGCGAACTGTCGGAAGTCGTGCTTACGCCAGAGCAGGTCGAGAAATATCAGAAGTATCTGCTCTACTCCCATGCCGCCGGTTGCGGTGAGCCTTGCAGCGAAGAGAACGTCCGCGCGGCGATGCTCTCGCGTCTCAATACTCACTGCTGGGGCCATTCCGGAATAAGACTCGAGGTCGTGCGCACGCAACTGGAAATGCTGAACCGGAGCGTGACGCCAGTAGTCTGCCAAAAGGGATCCGTCGGCGCCTGCGGCGATCTTTCACCGATGGCCCAGATGGCCATCACTCTCATGGGCGAAGGTGAGGTCTTCTACAACGGCAAAAGGTTGCCGGCCCGGGATGGAATGGCTCAGGCCGGAATTCCCACCATTGTGTTCCGAGAAAGGGACGGCCTCGCGGCTATCAATGGCTCCAATTTCATCAGCGGCATGGGTTGCCTCGAACTCCATGACGCGGAGCGCTGGCTGCGAACCCAGGAAATCGCGTTGGCCATGACACTCGAAGCCCTCAACGCCAACATGCAAGCCTACGATCGCCGAATCCATCTGGTACGCGGTTACCCGGGTGCACAGGCATGTGCTGAAAATATCCGCAGGCTCACCGAAGGTTCCGAACTTCTGAAACTGCCGGGTAAGAAAGTCCAGGATGCCTATTCTCTGCGCTCCAGCCCACAAGTGATCGGCGCTGCGCGGGAAGCCTTCAAGTGGATTCGTTACATGCTGGAGATCGAACTCAATCACGCCGCCGACAATCCGACTTTCTTTCCGGATGAAGAACTCGTGTTGACCGGTGCGAATTTCCAGGGAACACCAATGGCCTTTGCGCTTGAGCTACTGGGCATGTCCGTAACCACGGTCGCGGCTTTGTCTGAGAGAAGATTGAACCGATTGATGAATCCGCACCTCTCGATGGGCCTGCCGGCGTTCCTCACGAAAGGGGCGGGGATGTTCTCCGGCCTTATGCTTTCGCAATACACGGCTGGCGCATTGGTCTGTGAAAACCGTGTTCTGAGCCATCCGGCTGCCACTGGATCGATTCCCGCGGCTGCTGACCAGGAAGACTTCGTCTCCATGGGAATGACGACTGCAATTAAGACCAGGCAGATCATTGAGAATGCGTGGTATGTGGTCGCAATCGAACTCATGGCGGCGGCGCAGGCTTTCGATCTTCGCTACCCCGTCAAGCCCGCGCCGGCGACGCAGGCCGCGTACGAAGTAGTCCGAAGCCACGTCCGGAAGCTGGAGGAAGACAGGCCGCTTTTCGACGACATTAATCGGCTGGCGGGCGTTGCGAAGGATGGGACGATCTTAGATGCCGTGAAGAAAGTCGCCGGCGAACTGAATTGACGTGGACTGGTCGGGCTGGAGTGCTGACGTTGGGCGCGACACACTTTCATGGGCCATGGACACGGTTCGCTGAATTCGCAGCGACCATTTGCCGCATTGGACTTGTGTAGTCAGCCGCGATTGCATGCGGTAGCCGCACGCTCTGGGTGACGCCCATCACGCTAATTTGTGAGCCGACAACGTTGCCCTCGACGTGAGCTATCCAATTCAGCTACTCTTGCATTGTTCAAAGTACATACGAGGTTCTAGCGCCCGGCGTGACGCAGCAGCGGTGAATTTGCTTTTCTTTTCCTGAAGCTGCGCGTTGGAGGTCTATATGTTAAGCCGCCGCTTTTCCGTATGGCTGTTACGTGCTGCCTGTGCCGTAACACTGACGTCGCTCTCAGCGGCTATCGCTCTGGCGCAGGCAACAACAGCAACCGGCAGTGTTCAAGGCACGATTACCGATCCTTCCGGTGCGGTGGTTTCTGGCGCCGCAATTGTCATCAGAAGCGCAATGACCGGTCAGGAATTGCACATCGTCTCCTCGACCGCAGGGACCTACAACTCAGGCACGCTCCTGCCAGGGACGTACACATTGGCTATCGATGCCAAAGGCTTTCGGCCGGTGAGCCTTCCGATTACGGTGCAGGTAGGAGTAATCTCGTCCGGCAATATCAAACTTCAAATTGGGACTGAGCGTCTGGCACTCACGGTCGAATCAACAGCCGTCACCGTGAATAACGATCAGGCAACCGTGCAAGGGGTTGTCACTCCTGAACAGATCCAGGAATTGCCCACCAACGGCCGCAATTTTCTGGACCTGGCGCAGCTGGAACCTGGAATCCAAATACAGGACGGAGGCGACTTTCATCCCACCAAAACCGGCTTCGTTGGCGTTTCGGTTGGCGGACGATTCGGGCGCACGACACGTATCGAACTGGATGGGATTGACATTAGCGACGAGACCGTTGGCACTACCACCCAGAACATCCCGCAAAGCGCGATTCAGGAGTTCCAAGTTAGCCAGTCGACGCTTGACCTTTCCACCGGGATCACATCTGCCGGTGCGATCAATGTGACCACCGAAAGCGGCAGCAACGATTTTCACGGAGGAGGTTTTTACAACTTCCGCAGCGACGATACTGCGGCCAAGATCCGTACCGGCGTTCCTTTCCAGCGCAACCAGTTCGGCGGACGCCTGGGCGGGCCGATCTGGTCGGATAAGCTCTTCTTCTTTGTGGATGCCGAGCGCACCAAGCAAGATATGGTCGCTCCGGTCGAGCTCTCGCCGCCGTTCAATGTGCTGGATGGCACGTTCAACGCGCCCTTCCGCGAGACCGAGACCATCGGCCGGATCGACTGGCAGATTCACCCCGACTGGCGCGCCTTCTACCGCTTTTCCTACGATGCAAACAAGGTGGTCGCGACGTTCCTGCCCGACACGTTCCAGCCATTCCGAAATCGCAACCACACCCAGGTGCATGCAGTTGGCTTGGACTTCAGCTCCGGAGAGTTCACCCACAGCATTCGTTTTGGCTATACCAAATTCAGCAACAACATCAGTGATGCCACGGCGAGTTCGGGAGCGTTTGACCCTCTGCCCCAGATCGAATTAGGCATTGGCGGCGATCCAACCTGCGTGCAGGCTCCGAATCTGTTCTGTTCCGGCCCGACTATCCTTGCGCCGCAGGAGATCCTCCAGAGCAACAAGCAGGTCAAATACGACGGAAGCAGGATCATGGGATCGCACATCCTGCGTTATGGCGTGGGGGTGAACCGCATCCTTGCCGGAGGGTTCGAGGCGCTGTTCAAGAACGCACCGGGAGTACTGTCGGTTTTCAATACGCAAACTGAAGAATTCGCCAACAACTCATGTGGGCTTAACACGCCCTGCTTTGCCGGCGGCGATTCCAATCCTTTGAATTATCCAGCGACGCTCGCGGTCATCGGCAACGGGCAAGGCTTCTTCAGCGAGATTCCTGCCTTCGGTCTGCCGGGCGGCGGCAGGGCGGATACGCGCCTTTCGGCTTATGTCGGCGACTTGTGGAAGCTGAAGCCAAACTTTACCTTGAGTTACGGGCTTCATTACGTGCGGGACACGGGGCGCAGCGACAGTGACATCCCGCCGATCCCTTGCTCAGAACTTTCTCCTTTACTCGCTCCCACGCTGCCCCAGCCCTGCACGGGAAACCTGCTTAATCTGTTTGGGGCCGGGTTGGGAAATCGAGTCAACCAGCCGAATGCGAACTTTGGGCCGCAACTCGGCATCACTTGGGATCCCTGGTCTAATGGGAAGACAGTTTTCCGCGGCGGCATCGGGTTGTTCTACGAAAACTCGATCTTCAACGATCTTTCCTTCGACCGGCCGGCGCGAGAGCCTACCGGGCTGTTCTTCGGTGCGGCTCGGCCGTGCCCTTCAGGATTCGTTGAAATGCCGGACGGGACCGTTGTGACCACTGTTAACAACCTCAATATCGCAACCCAGGTTTGCAATCAACCCATCGGCTTAGTTGCCTCGGATTTTGTAACGTTGCAACAACAGTTTGCTGCGGAGACTGCAGCCGTCGGCGCGGCTGGCGTGAACCGCACATTTGTCGGCAACACGCTTGCCGAAGGACTCGATTCGACTGGCAATCAGCTAATTGCGCCCAACTATCGCACTCCCTATTCCATCCAGATGAATGCTGGAGTACAGAGGGAACTGCGGCGCGGGACAGTCTTGACTGCCGACTACGTTCGCAACGTCGGGCTGCACTTCCTGATTGGTTATGACACGAACCATGTCGGAGACGCACGCTTTCTAAGCGTGCAAAACGCGCTCACAGCGATCAACGCAACACTTGCTCTTTGCGGCGTGACCAGCATCGATCAGGCGATTGCAGCTTGCCCGGGCCTCCATCCAGCGAATCCGTTGATACCGGGTAGTAAGCCTGGACCTGCCACCATTGTGGATTTTGCCGGCAACGGCTTGGATTCCGGAACTATCTTCCAGGGCGGCTTGCCGGCCGCTGCAGCGGGCTTACCGCCGGGTGTGGGGGCGGCCTTTCCCGGCCAGAACCCATCGCTGGGCGAGAACCAGATGCTGTTTCCTATTGGCCGCTCGGTCTACAACGCCCTCCTGGTCACGCTGCGCCAGGACGTCAAGAATCCAATGCGCGGGATCGAGCACCTAAACTTGCAAGCCTCTTATGCGCTGTCGCGTTTCGATAGTGTCGCGGAGGATCAGGACTTCATCAGCAACGCGGTTGACTTCCGCAATCCTCTGCACTACGTCGGACCGAACAGTTTGGACCGTACCGATCAGATCTCCGTGGGGGCTGTCGCGGACATGCCTGCTGGGTTGCGCCTCAGCTTGATAACACATTACGACACCGCGCTACCGGGCACGCTCGGCCTTCCAACTACCGGCCTGCCGGGGGAGATTTTCCGCACTGACGTCACCGGAGATGGAACCACCGGGGACATTCTTCCCGGAACAAATACCGGATCGTTCGGACGGAGTGTCAAAGTCGGCGATCTCAACAACGTCATCAGCGCGTACAACAGCAAGTACGCCGGGACGCTCACGCCAGCGGGGCAAGCTCTGGTTCAAGCTGGGCTGTTCACAACCGCGCAGTTAACCGCGTTGGGTGCTGTCATGCCTACCATTACTCCGGCTCCGGCAAACGAAGTAGGAATCGATGCCCTCAAGACGGTAGATGTGAGTCTCTCCTGGATCTTGCACGCGGACAAGGTTTTGGGCCGTCTGCCGGAGTCGTTTACGATCGAGCCCAGTGTCAGTGCATTCAACGTTTTCAATTTTGCGAACTTCGATCCTCCCACCCAATTACTGCGGGGCACTCTTAATGGCTCAGCGGGATCGGCAAATGGAACGCCACCGGCTCTGCGCACCAATCGCATCGGCTTGGGAACCGGCGTGTTCGCGCTGGGCGCGCCGCGGATTTTCGAATGGGGGCTGAAAGTCAATTTCTAGACAAGCGCCGGTCGAAGGGCAAGCAGCAGGCATCATGAGCGATTTCCCCCGATTTGATTTGATCGGCAGCGTCGCCCTTGTTACCGGCGCCGCACGTGGACTGGGGCGGGCAATCTCTCTCGCGCTGGCTCACGCCGGTGCGGACGTGGCCTTGGGGTTCCGCGACGTTAATGCAGCGGGTGACCTCGGCCATGAGATTGAGAAGACGGGCCGGCGCGCATTACCGCTACAAATGGACGTGATGCATCTGGAGCAGATTTCGCAGGGCGTGGATGCTGTTGTCCGCCATTTTGGCAGGCTCGACATCCTCGTCAACAACGCGGGACTTGGACCCAGCAATCTGGCGGAAAATGTGCGCGAGGAAGACTTTGATCTGACCCTCGCCGTAAATCTGAAAGGAACATTTTTTGCCAGCCAGGCCGCAGGACGCGTCATGATCCGCCAGAATCACGGGCGCATCATCAATTTAAGTTCGCAAGCGGGCTTTGTGGCACTGCCTACGGAGTCGGTCTATTGCATGACTAAGGCCGCGATCTCACACTTGACCAAATGTCTTGCCATCGAATGGGGCAAATACAACATCACGGTGAATGCCGTGGCGCCTACCTTTATTCGTACTCCGGGCACGGAAGAGGCATTAGCAGACTCGGCATTCCGCAACGAAGTGATCGAGCGAATCGCAGCCTTGCATCGAATCGGCGAACCCGCTGACGTAACGGGGGCGGTGGTGTTTCTGGCTTCACCCGCGGCATCTCTGATCACCGGAGATACCATTCTGATTGACGGGGGTTGGACCGCGGTTTAGCCATCGCTGGCGGCACACGATGACACCGAAGAAAACGCGGAAGAGAGACACCGCCATTTTCTTCCCAGCGATCGGGGCGCAGCTCATCTCAACCACCAGCCTTTTCATCCTGCCGATCTTGATGGATGCCTTAGAGCGCGGCGGACTCTCCGAGCGCAAGGCTGGTCTTCTGCTCAGCATTGAACTCGCCGCTTCGGCGCTCGCGACCTTGTGTGTTTCTACTTGGGTTCCCAGTCATTCAGGCAGGCGCGGGGCCTTGTTGGGCGGTGTGCTCGCGCTCGTGGGCACGGCGCTGACTCTGATCACTCCCGCGTTTCCAGCCCTCGTCGCGGTGCGGCTGGTCGCTGGTATCGGCGCTGGCATTGCCGCTGCCGAAGCGGCGACGGTGGTGGCCCGCGGCATCGACCGGCAGCGGTTGGTGGCGAATTTGACCATCGTCGCGATTGTTCACGCCTCATTCTGGCTCGCTATTCTGCCTTACACGGTGGACAAACTCGGGTATCGCGGACCCTATGCCTGTCTGCTGCTCATCTGTCTAGCCGGTACGCTTTTGCTGACGCGTCTGCCGTGCGTGCCGGTTGGGCGACGCGGCGGTCCAGCGACAGGACGACCGCGCTGGCCCCGGGTTGGATTGCTCGTCGTCCCGGCTGTCTTTCTCACGCAATTAGGGCAGGGCACGTTCTGGAGCCTGGAGGGAACGTTCGGAAGCCGTGCCGGTCTCACTGATCACGTGATTGGTCTCTTCCTGGCAATGGCCACGCTGTTCTTGCTGGTGGGCGCCGTTGGCGCGGCGTGGATCGGCGTGCGCTTCGGGCGGCTTGCGCCGCTGTTAGCTCTGATCGCCATCAACGCGCTCTCGATCCTGCTGGTGAGTGCGGTCCCAATTCCCCAGATTTTTATCGCAGCCAACGTCGTGCAGTCAGTCACCAACCTTGCGTCGGTGATCTACCAACTGGGCCTGGCCGCAAGCCTCGACCGGTCTGGCAGGATAATCTCGGCGAGCACCGGCGCGGTGACGCTCGGCAACGGACTTGGCCCAGGCTTTTCGGCGAACCTGAACGCCTCGTTCGGCGCTCCCAGCGTAGGTATATTCGTTCTCGCCCTGAATAGTCTGGCCTTCGCCTCCTATTGCCTGGTCGGCCGTGGGCCGACGGTCGAGAACCCACGGACGTGAATGAAAACCAGAACCAACGTGCTGGAGGCTTCGGCCAGAGCACAGTTCGTCTTTAGTCCTGATCCAGCGCAATCTTCGGCAAGTGCCTGCCTCAAAATTTCGCCGCATGAAAAGAGCGAAAACTGCCAGCTGCAACCATCAGGGCGTGATGTGTCGCACAGACACCGGTGCGGTGTTTCAGTCATCGTTTTATGAGGGCGGCTCAAGTGAATGCCCTAAACACCGCCGTCGACCCAGCACAGTTGAACCCGGTGGAAATCCCGGGAGCACCAGCCATCGATGCTCGACATCAGCGCTTTGTGCTGGCAGTTGATCTGGGCACGTCCGGCTGCAAATGCGCATTGGTGGGGCTTGACGGCCTTGTCCGCGGATGGGCATTTCGACCGGTCGAGCTTCACATCGTTGACGAGATCGGCGCGGAACAGGATCCCGAGGATTGGTGGCGGGCCTTTGTTGCGGCCACTCAGGAACTGATTGGCAACACCGATGCCGCGGCCGACGAGATTGCTGCCATTTCTTGTTCCTGTCAGGGAGAATGCACGATCCCGGTCGACCGCGATGGCCGTCCACTGCACCGGGCGGTGTTGTGGATCGACATGCGTGGCGGCGATGCCATCCGCCGCCGCGCGGGTGGGCGGCGCGTGAACGCCGCCGGCTACAACCCTCTCAAACTCGCGCGCTGGATTCGCCTGACTGGCGGCGCTCCCGCCTTGTCCGGCAAAGACCCGGCTGGGCATATGGCCTTCATTCAGGAAGCCTGGCCGGAGATTTACAACCGGACCTATAAATTTCTGAACGTACTCGACTACATGAATCTGCGCCTCACCGGCCGGTTTGTCGCCACGGTCGACTCGATCCTGACCTCCTGGGTTACTGATAATCGCGACGCGAACAATATCCGCTATGACAAGGGACTGGTCGCTCAGTCTGGAATCGCCCCGGAGAAACTGCCGGACATCGTGCGCTGTACCGACGTAGTTGGCACGTTGGACCCTCGAGTCGCCGACCAACTGAGGCTCTTGCCGAAGACACCAGTCGTCGCGGGTGCGGTCGACAACTCCGCGGCGGCCATCGGGTCAGGAGCGGTGCGGGATGGCGAAGCCCATCTATATATCGGCACCTCAGCCTGGGTTGGCGCCCATGTTCCTTTCAAGAAGACCGATGTGTTCTCGCAGATTGCATCCGTGCCTTGTGCCGTCAACGGGCGCTATTTGGTCAGCGCGCTGCAGACCTCCGCCGGTTCCAATCTTTCGTTCTTGCGCGACAGAATTCTCTTTAATAAGGATGAACTCGACCGTGGTGGACGACCGCCGGACGTCTACCAGATTTTTGATCGAGTAGCCGCCCGCGTACCAGTCGGCGCACGCGGATTGCTCTACCTGCCCTGGTTATTCGGTGAGCGCAGCCCGGTTGACGACCCAAGCTTGCGGGCTGGCCTCCTCAACATGTCCTTGGAGCATTCGCGCGAGGACATCATCCGTGCTTTCCTGGAGGGCGTTGCGCTCAACACGCGCTGGATGGTCGCCCCCGTCGCCCACTTCATTGGCAAACCGCTCGAACAAATCACCATTGTCGGCGGTGGAGCGAGCTCCGACGTCTGGTGCCAGATCTTTGCCGACGTTCTCGGCATTCCCATGCGGCAGATCGAGGCCCCGATTCAGGCGAACGCGCTCGGGGCGGCATTCATTGGCGGCGTAGGAATCGGTGCGCTCTCCTACGACGACATCCCGGCGTTGACCCGCATACGGCGCACCTACATTCCTGATGCGGGGAACCGGATGATATATGACGAATCCTTCCGCACGTTTCAAGAAGCGCACCGTCGTCTCGCGCCCTTGTATCGTCGACTCAATCCGCTGACCAGAGGGCGCCTATGAGTTTCGAACCGGCGCGCCGCGATGTTGTCTCGACCTGTCTCATTTTGGCGGATAAAGGTTTCTTGGCGGGGACGGGAGGCAATGTCGCATACCGTATCGACGACGAACATTTCGCCGTTACTCCCTCAGCTACCGACTACTACACGATGGAGCCGCAAGATATTTGCGTGTTGCGGCTTGCTGATCTGGCCCGCGTGGCGGGCGAGCGCAGGCCTTCCATCGAGCATAGGCTGCACGCTCATGTGTTGCGTGCCCGGCCTGATTGCCGTGCCAGCGTTCACACGCATCAACCGATTGCCAGTGCCTATGGCCTTCTCGGGTGCTCGCTGGAAATCGATCACCCCGAGGATCGGGAAACGTTGGGGCCCTGGGTTGCTTCCGTCGGATACGCTCCCTCGGGAACGCGCTGGCTTGCCTCGAAGCTGAAGAAAGCGATCAGGGCGGACATCAACGCCTATCTGATGACCAACCATGGTGTCGTGTGTTGCGGGCCGACCCTGGACGAAACCGTCCGCAGGGTCGAGGTACTGGAAGCGATTTGCGCCGCCTTTTTCCGCGACCAGATCAAGGCTCGCCTCGGCGCGGAGCGTGGGGATGCCATGCTGCGGTTGCTGACCCCTGCTCTAAGCCTTCGAAATGAGGAGCTTGTTCCATGAACGTGTCGACACTGAACATGCCGCAGGCGCTGCCGGTTTCGGAATCCGCCCTGGACCCCGGGTACGGCATATCCGAGTGGCCTGACACAGGCGATATTTATGCGCGTCTGGCAGCGCTGGTGAAGCAGCCGATGCGGACCATCCGTCGCGAGAACATGGAAACGGTTCTCAAGTACTTTGATGAAAAATGTGTCCAGTCGAAACGTCTCGCTGAAGCGGCTGCACGGATCATCCCCGGTGGCGTGCAGCACAATCTGGCGTTCAATTATCCATTCCCGTTAGCGATCAGCGGATCTCACGGCGCTTATCTCAGCGACGTGGACGGTAACCGCTATATCGATTTCCTCAAGGCAGGAGGGCCAACGCTGCTCGGATCCAATGACGAAACCGTCCGCCAGCAAGTGCATGCGCTTCTGGATGAGTGCGGCCCGGTCACGGGCCTCCTGCATGAGTACGAGATCAAGCTGGCAGAACTGGTTTGTCAGGCGATGCCGTCCATCGAAATGTTTCGGATGCTCGGTTCCGGGACTGAGGCGGTCATGGCGGCGCTTCGGCTGGCGCGTGCCTACACCGGTCGAAAGTGGGTGATCAAGATCGGTGGCGCCTACCACGGCTGGAGCGACCAGATGGTTTACGGGATGCGCTTGCCCGGCACCGGCAGGATGGAAGCCGTCGGTATCCCGCGCACCTTGACTCGCTACACCCAGGAAACATACCCAAATAATTTAGGCGCACTGCGACGGACGCTTCGTCTCAATCGGCTGCGTGGTGGCACGGCGGCGATTATCGTTGAGCCACTCGGCCCGGAAAGCGGCACTCGTCCCGTGCATCGCGACTTCAATCGCCAGCTTCGCGCGCTGTGCGACGAGTTCGGCGTGCTGCTGATTTTCGACGAGGTCGTCACCGGATTCCGTGTGGGCATGGGTGGCGCACAAGGTTATTTCGGTGTGAAGCCGGACATCACCGTGCTGGGGAAATGCTTGACTGGCGGATATCCAATGGCCGGCGGCATCGGCGGCCGACGCGATGTGATGATGCTGCTCGTTGGTGGCATTGGCTCCTCCTCGAAGCGCGCCTTCGTGGGAGGGACCTTGTCTGCTAATCCCCTCTCCTGCGCTGCTGGCTACTTCGCTATCCAGAAGATGCGGCGAACCGGCGCAGCGGTGAAGGCCGGCCGAGCCGGTGATCGGCTGCGCAAGGGGCTGAGCGAGATTATCGGTCGCCTGGGATTGCCTTTCGTCGCCTACAACCAAGGGTCGATCGTGCATTTGCAGACCTCCGGCGTCCTTTTCTTGAGCGCGCGCAATCCGCTCAAGCTGCTGAAGGAAGCCGAACCCCGCAAACACATGCTGGAAGAGATGGGCGCGGCGTACAGCGCCCATGGTGTGATGACAATCGCGGGCAGCCGCATCTACACCGGGCTGGCTGATACCGACGACGTTATAGACGACGCACTGAACCGCTTCGAGGACGTTTTGAAACTGGTTTGAAGAGGGCCCGTAATGCACATGCAGATCGAGGAACAGTTGCTGGAAGCGTGCCGCCACCTCGCCGGCCAGCAGTTCCTCAACACGCCCGAAGATAGCTGTTCTATGCGTGTCCCAGGATGTGCAGAAATGATTTTTGCAACTGGGCTTCACGACTGGCACCAAGTGCGAAACAGCGATCTTCACAGGCTTCCGCTTTCGGTCGCGGCTGGTAGTGCAGCACTCCACGCCACGGTTTACGGGCAGCGCGATGATGTTGGCGCTGTAGTGATCTCCAGCCCGAGATGGGCGCGTCTGCTCCGCGACCGCGTCGCAGTGTTGCCGCCACTGTTTGACGAGCAGGTTCGGCACATCGGCAAGGCAGCGTGTTGGCCGGGGGGAATGGACGGGTTGCTTCCGGCCGCGATTAAGAACGCGTTGCGCAGCGGAGCGAACGCGGCCCTGATTGGGGAACGCCTTATGTGCCTTGGAACGACGCGGGATCGCGCCGTGTTCAACACGGAACTGTTCGAGAAGTGTGCTCAGGCATTCGTTCTTGCCCAGACAACCGGCAAGCGGATCAGCCTGATTCCAGTTTGGGTTCGCTTCATCGCGAACCGCCGCCTGTTGAAGGACGAGCGTCGTGCGGCCGAAAGCTACCGCGCGGGGCGTATCCCCGAAGGGATGAATGCATATTGACCGAGCAAGCGATGACGATATCTGAGGAGGAGGAACTTTATATGCAGCGAACTACTCTTATTTATAGATGTGGGCCGCTTGTACTCATTCTGGGGGCCCTGCTCAGCGCCAGCATGGTTTGGTCGCAAACCAGAACCACGGGAGATCTTAGCGGTGTGGCAACCGATCCATCTGACGCAGTTGTCCTGAACGCGACCATTACCCTGACCGATCTTGGTACCGGAGCCGTCCAGACCTCGACTACGGACTCTGCCGGCTTCTACAGGTTCGCGCTATTGCCGCCTGGAGACTACTCCGTAGCCGCCAGCAAGGCCGGATTCCAAACGATTAAAAAGAATGTGCAAGTGTCGGTTGGGGTCAGCTTGACCGCCAATTTCCAATTCCGCGTGGTCTCGTCTCACGAGACCATTGAAGTTAACGTAGCTGCAGCGGGTATTGAGACGGAGGATGCGAACCTGAATACCAACTTCAGTGTCAAGCAAGTCGACCTGCAGCCCAATCCGGGCAACGATCTTACGGCAGTAGCCCTGACCACGCCGGGCGCGGTGATGAATACGGCTGGCGGTGCGCTGGTTGGCGGCAACTTCGAAGTTTACGGCCTGCCGGCCACGTCGAATCTGTTCACGGTCGATGGCGCCACCGCCAACGACCCGTACTTCAACATCAACAACAGTGGCGCCGCCAACCTGACCCTCGGGCTGAACGATATCGAGGAGAGCACAGTCGTGGCCAACGGATATAGTGGCTCGTATGGCGGCATGGCAGGAGCCAATATCAACTTCGTCTCCAAGTCGGGGACGAACAGCTTCCATGGCAATGCCAAGTACTGGTGGAACGGCGACGCCCTGAACGCCAACGAGTACTTCCGCAATCAGCAGGGCAGGCCGCGCCTGTTCGCTAATGCCAACCAGTTCGCGGGATCGGTGGGCGGACCGATCAAGAAAGACAAGGCCTTTTTCTTCTTTGATTACGAGGGCATCTACCTGGCAGTTCCCTCACCGGGCCCGGTGAATCTGCCCACGCCGGCGTTTGAGAATGCAGTGATTTCCAATCTCAACAACACCGGGCTCTCCGCTTCGGTGCCCTTCTATCAGCAAGCCTTCCATCTTTATAACGGTGTTTCCGCCGCGGGAGCGGCGCAGATACCTGGCGGAGGCTGCAGCGATGTCACTACGTTGAGCGGCATCGCCTTCGGAGTATCGAACCCGTGTGCGGCACAGATTCAGGCTGGCCCCAGGGGATACACGCACGACGTTGTCTATGTTGGCCGCTATGATGAGAACCTCGGCAACAAGGACAGAGTGTTCCTGCGTCTTGAGCATGAGCACGGACAACAGGATACTTATGTCGACCCGATCAGCCCGAACTTTGATGTAACCAGCGATCAGCCCCAATGGCAGTCGCAATTGCAGGAAACGCACGTCTTCAGCCCATTGGCGGTAAACAATTTCAATGCGTCGTTCCTTTGGTACAGTGCCGAGTTTGTCATGCAGAATCCTGCCGCAGCTCTGAGCTCTTTCCCCGCGGCCTTCGCTTTTGCCGACGGTTCCCTCGCAGCTCTTAATCCGGGCAACTTTGAGATTCCGCAAGGCCGCAATACCACGCAGTATCAGTTCACCGATGACTTCAGCTGGGTGCATGGCCGAAATAACTTTCGCCTGGGAGCGAACTTGCGGCGCGCCGACGTCAGCGACAAGAAATTCTTTTACATCACCCCTCTGATTGTAGAGGGCAGCCTTGGCGACTTCGTCACTGGCGGCGGAGGAGCGCCAACCGGCAACGAGATAGTACAGAACTTTCCATCCAAAACGAACGTGCCGATCGCGCTTTATCAGCTCGGCCTGTACGGAGCCGACGATGTGCGGGTCACCAATAACTTCAAGCTGACGCTGAGCCTGCGTTTTGATCATTTCTCCAATCCGGTCTGCCAGATCAATTGCTTCCAGCGTTTCTCCGCGCCGTTTGACCAGCTCAACACCTCGGCGCCGGTAAACCAGGCAATTGCTTCGGGCTTGCACACTGCCTTTCCCTCGGTCACGGGGATCGTGACGCAACCTAAAATAGGCTTCGCCTGGTCGCCATTGGGCAACCGGCACAATACGGTGATTCGCGGCGGCGCGGGTGTCTTCGCCGATGCTCTGCCCACCGGCGCTATCGATAGCTTCCTGCAGAACGCGCCGCTTGACCCCGGTTTTATCAATGCCTTCCTGCCAATTTCCCCTGCCCAGCAACCGCTCAATCTGTGGGTTGCCTCGCAGGCGGCTTACGCCGGCTTCCAAAGCAACTATGCCAGCGGCGGTCCGGTCCCCGCGCTCAATTTCTACAACGCGACCGCGGTCAAGGTTCCGCGCTACTACGAATGGAGCCTGGAGGCACAACAAGGATTGGGATGGAATACCACGCTGAGCGTGAAGTATGTGGGCAACCATGGTTCGCACGAAGAAATCTCCAACATGGGCCTGAATGCTTTCGACGCTACGCGATTTGCGGATCTTCCCCTTGCTCCTCCGGACCCGCGCTTCGCAGTGGTTGCGCAGCAGCAGAACATCGCCAACTCCAACTATAACGGACTGGTCATCGATGCGAAGCACGACTTCAACGGAGGGTTTCACTTTGAAGCCGGCTACATCTGGAGCCACGCTCTGGACGAGATCTCCAACAATTCGCTCTCGCCTTTCGGCCAAAATCTGACCGGAGTGTACGGCGACGTCATTTTCCCGCAGGATCCCTACAACATTCGTGCCTACAATTACGGCAATGCGGACTACGACATCCAGCACAGCTTCACCATGAACTATGTGTGGAGCGATGCCTTCCGGCACCTTACCAGCCGCGGACCCAATCCTTTGTTGAAGGGGTGGTCGTTCTCGGGGACGATTCTGCGGCATAGCGGTCTGCCGTTTACCGTGTTCAGCGGAACCACAACCGCCGCGCTGCAGTCCACGTTAGACCTGCAGACCTTTCAGGTCACTGCGGCCAATTACGGTCCCGCCGGCGGCGCTCAGTATGTGTTTGCCAATATCACCGGATCTACCAGCCATAGCTGCGGCGCTTCGGCGGCGCGTGTGACCTCCACCGGCCAGACTTCGCCGTGTCTGCTGGCGGCTGATTTCGCGGACCCGGTGGATAATTGGGGTCAGCAACGTCGCAACCAGTTCCGCGGTCCGGGTTACTTTGACAGCGATTTCGCGGTAGAGAAAGCGTTCGGCTTGCCGAAGTGGGAAAGCGCGCAGTTTTCAATCGGTGCGCGCTTCTTCAACCTTTTCAACCATCCCGATTTTTACTATCCGGTGATGAACATTGATAATCCGCAGTTCGGACAAATTATTCAGACCATTAGCACGCCGACCAGCATTTACGGTGTCGGACTGGGAGCGAACGCGTCACCGCGGTTGATCCAATTGCAGGGCAAGCTTGTGTTCTAACCGCTTGGTTGCATAACTCGATCTCCTCCGGAGCCGATGTAGGCGCGGTCTTGCCCCGCGCCTACATTCATCGCCCGCCTGGTGACCAGGTGAGGTTTGCGTTCCGGGCAATCCTTGCCTATCATGATTTAGTTTTTTTCTACCTTGTACTTTCAACTTGTTGGGTTGCGTTGCGATTGTTTCCCAATTTTTTTCCTTTTCATTTTCTTGGAGGAACACGCATGCCCGATACTCTCGATGACTCGACTCTGGGCCAGAGCGCAGCCCAAGTGTCTTTCACGAACATTGGTCCCTATCGCCTGATCCATTTGCTGGGTGTAGGCGGCATGGGCGAAGTCTGGCGGGCGGAGCAGACCGAGCCTTTTCATCGCATCGTGGCGCTCAAACTGATTAAGCCTGGCATGGATACCAAGACAGTGGTGACGCGCTTCGACTCGGAGCGACAGGCCTTAGCCATGATGGACCACCCCAACATAGCCAAGGTTTTCGACGCTGGCGCAACCCCGGCGGGCCGGCCTTATTTCGTGATGGAGTATGTGCCCGGCCTTGCCATCACCAACTACTGCGACAAGTACCGGCTCACGATTAAGCAGCGATTGGAGCTGTTCCTGCAGGTATGCCAGGGGGTGCGGCACGCGCATCAGAAGGCCGTCATCCACCGCGATCTGAAGCCATCCAACGTGTTGGTCGAAGAGGTGGATGACAAGCCTGTACCCAAGATCATCGATTTCGGGCTCGCTAAGGCAACGGGGCCGAGATTGAGTGAGGCGACGATGTTCACCGAAGCTGGGGCGATGTTGGGCACGCCGGACTACATGAGTCCCGAGCAGGCTGATCTCAACGAGCGCAATATCGATACGCGGACCGACGTGTACTCCCTCGGGGTGATCTTGTATGAGCTGCTGGTGGGGGCGTTGCCCTTCTCATCGCAGGAATTGCGAGCGGCGGGCAAGGAGGCCATGCTGCAGAAGATCCGTCAGCATGAGCCGACCCGCCCCAGTTTGAAACTCCGGTCTTTGGGCAAGTCCGCAGCCGATTCGGCGGGGAAGCGCCAGGAGGAACCTCAATCGTTGGAACGGAGGCTGCGCGGTGAACTGGACTGGATCACGATCAAGGCGTTGGAGAAGGATCGTGCCAGACGGTATGAGTCCCCCTCCGATTTGGCTGACGACATCCAGCGGTACTTGCTGGATCGGCCGGTTTTGGCTGGGCCGCCCAGCGCCAGCTATCGCGCCCGAAAATTCGTGCACCGGCATCGTTTCGGCGTCGCAGTAACGGCGATAGCGACCGTGGCGTTGATCGGCCTTGCAGCTACGATGGCGCTGCAGGCCCGTCGCATTGCAAAAGAGCGCGACCGGGCGAACCGTATTGCAGACTTCATGACGCAGATGTTCGTCGTTCCGGACCCGAGCGAGGCGCGCGGGAACACGGTCACTGCCCGCTCGATTCTCGACAAAGCGTCCAATGAAATCAAGTCCGGTTTGGCTAAGGATCCCGAACTGCAGTCGGAGCTGATGTTCACCATGGCGCGTACCTACTCAAACCTGGGACTATACGGACTAGCTGACGGATTGGCCGCGAGTGCTCTGGACACTCGCCAGCATCGGCTGGGTCCGGAGAACCAAAAGACACTGGAGTCAATGACCCAGCTTGGCTGGATTCTGGATCAGGAAGGACATGAGGATCAAGCGGAGAAGCTAACGCGCGGAGCGATCGACCAGGCGCGCCGTGTTCTCGGACCCGAGGACCCGCTGACTCTCGACGCCATGGATAACCTCGCAGTCATCCTGGAAAAGCAGGGTCATTTTCCGGACGAAGAGAAGCTGCAGCGTCAGTTGGTCGAAATTCGTACTCGCCGGTTCGGCGCGGAGAATCCGCGCACCTTGCGTTCAATCGTGAAACTGGCGGACGCTTTAGGTCGCGAGGGGCGGCCTGCCGAGGCCGAACCAATATACCGGCAGGTATTGGAAATCCAGCAGCGCCTGCTGGGACCGGAAGATCCTCAGACGATCGCAACCATGCACAACCTGGCGAACCGAATACAGGAACTGGGCCGCTACACTGAGGCTGAGGCACTGTATCGACAGACGCTCGCGATTGAGCTACGGGTTCTTGGGCCGGAACACCCCCGAACCCTCAGCAACATGTCAACGCTCGCCAGCACGCTCTATTATGAGGGGCGTTCGGCAGAGGCGGAAAAACTCTTCCGCGAGGCGATAGAAATTGAACAGCGCACACTTGGCCCTGAACACCCGTCCACCGTCGAGGCTTTGGAAGGTCTCGGCAACGTCCTCAGCACCGAAGGCCGTTTCGCAGAAGCGGAGAAATTGCGCCGTCAAATTCTGGAAATTCGAGAGCGCACGCTGGGGCCCGAAAACGACGATACATTGCTCTCAAAGTACAACCTAGTGGATAGCCTCTTCGACGAAGGGCGGTATCAGGAGGCGGAGTCGCTGATTCGTAAAACGCTTGCGGCCCAAACCCGCACGCTGGGCGCGGAAAATCCCGACACCTTAGCATCGAACACGATGCTGGCCAAAATACTCATCCGGGAGCACAAGTATCAGGAAGCGGAAACAATTGCTCGACAGGTTTACCCAATCCAGCTTCGGGTCCTTGGGCCACAACATCTCGATTCGATGAACACACTTCAGGCCCTCGGACTCGCTCTGGTTTATGAAAGGCACTACGCCGAGGCGAAAAAACTGTTTGCTGACGCGATCGATCAGGTCGGCAAAATTCAGCCTCCCAACCTTTCTCTCGCCTGGCTCAACTTCGCGGCGGTAGCTGCAGCGGCGCACGATCCGGACGCGGCTGTTCAAGATCTACGCGAGGCCGTCAACCACGGCTATACCGACCTGGATCACATTCGAAGCGATGACGACCTGAAATCGCTTCACGGACGTCCCAATTTCGAGGCATTCTTGGCCGAGGCTGAAAAGCGCACCGCTGGCGCCCCTCACTGACATAATTGATCCGCATTGATCCGCGCTCTTGTGTACCGGTGAAAGCGGGCGTGGCACAAGACCGGAGCGATGGCATAGAACTGCATACAAAAAGGCAGGAGAACGAAAGGCATTGGGGATGGTGGCGGCGGTTGGACTCGAACCAACGACCTACGGATTATGAGACCGTCGCTCTAACCACCTGAGCTACACCGCCACGGCTTTACTCTCATCACCTTACCAATCATCTTAACACCCTGGAGTTTAGCTGCTGTGGGGACTCAATGGGCTTACTGAGGGACTTTGTTATTCACTCTCTACGCCATACAATGCCAACGAGGTTAAGCGAATCGGGCGTAGATGCCTTCACAATCAATTGCCTAACTCATTGATGGGCCCTTAGCTCAGCGGTCAGAGCAGTGGACTCATAATCCGAATAAGGTCATTTAGGTCTGAGTAGCACTCTGACGCATGTGATTGGTACAGCAGCCGAAACAGCGCTTCTCATCAGCCTCGATACTCCCCAATGCAACCGCATCTAAACCGGCACCCGCTACAATTTCCGCTACACTCGGAGTTCCGAGTCAGCAGGCTCTCCTCGGCGAATCGCCCAAGAAAATTTCCCCCGAGTTTAAGCTTTCGTCATCGGGGGTGGCCAACGAAACTTGAGTCTCCTATTCCCCTCCGAAAAATATAAAACATTCGACCTCCCCCACCTCTTCGTCAAGTCCAGGGGGCCCTCTGTTTGCAGGAGCCTCAAATAAGTACCCACCAAGAAATCGGTGATTCTCGGCCAACCTTTCTCTCGTGCAGTCGGTGTACGATAAAAAGGTATGAGGATCGAAATCGTTCATTGCCCGACATGACACAACAACGAGGCCAAGGTTGCGAGGCTCGCGACCCTTATCAAGGAACGCTTCGACATCAACCCGGTGGTCAGATCGGGTAGCACCGGTCAGTTTCAGGTGATTGCTGACGGCGAGACGATTGCCGAGCGCGGAGGAAATTGGTTAACACGAAGGTTCGGTGCTGGCTATCCTGACCTTGAAGGCGTGGTTTCACAGATCGAGAAGCGCCTGAACTCCCAGTAAATTGGCGCGATGATCTCGAATTCGCCAACAGTGGGCTTCTGAGATTTCTCACCTCGCCCTAAAACGGGGGCTAGCACCCCGAGCCTCGGCCCGTTTTCCGTTTTTCCACGCGAAAGTGATTCCCGGCTATTCCGCAATTTCACGAAGAATAGGTCTACTTAAGAGGAGAGAAAGAAAACTCAGTTAGTTATTTTCATGGAAAAGCGGAAAAGCCCCCTGGCCGATTCGCGTGGAAATTCGGAATTCGAGGGGTCCACGATTTGACTTGGCAGGAGAAACAACCTTGCATGATCGGCCAGACCATTTTGTACGAGGGAGAGGACGGCTGCGGCCTCAGGATAGCCGCCGCGTGAGGGTCCAGCGCCCGTCTGACAACTGGCTAACGTTGTCATCCATCGACAGCAACAGCTTTACCACATCACTCGGCTGCCACTGTGCCTTAGGAGGAAGTTCCCGGTTCAGTCGTGCCACAATCTCTGAAGAATAGAGGGCTTCTGTCGTCTCACCCAGAATACGAAGAATGTGCTCTTCAGGACTCGGCATCGCGTCACGCGGCTTGGTTCAGTTCCATGCAGTTCTGACATCGAGACTTAAACTCTGGATCACCCGGCAGCAGTGTGTGTCCGCACCGCTGGCATATGAACCAACCGGGCTTTTGCAACATGGGTCGAAAGTCGTCACCGAGGACACAGTACGGGCAACGCACGATATCGGCCACGAGGCACCTCCGCTGCTTATTTTATCTCCACGAGTGTTGAAATTCGGAATTCGACCCCGCGATTGACTTGCCCTGTGAACCGTCCTAGCATTCCTTCTCATGATCGGCCAAACCATCTCGCACTACCGCATCGTCGAGAAGCTTGGCGGAGGCGGGATGGGAGTGGTCTACAAAGCTGAGGACGTAAAATTGCACCGCTTTGTGGCCTTAAAGTTCTTACCCGACGATGTCGCCAAGGATGCACAAGCTCTCGCTCGCTTCCAGCGTGAAGCACAGGCTGCCTCGGTGCTCAATCACCCAAACATCTGCACCATCCACGAGATTGACGAACAGCACGGGCAAGTGTTCATCGCCATGGAGTTTCTGGATGGCGTCACGCTGAAACACAAGATTGCCGGGAAGCCGCTGGAGATCGAAACGGTGCTGTCACTGGGCATCGAGATCGCCGATGCATTAGACGCCGCTCACACTGCCGGGATCGTCCACCGCGACATTAAGCCCCCGAACATTTTCATCACTATGCGGGGTCACGCCAAGATTCTCGACTTCGGGCTGGCCAAGGTCACCCTCAAACCCGAGAGCGTTGCCCTGAGCGCCCCGACCATCGACTCAGAGGAACATCTCACAAGTCCCGGCAGTGCGCTGGGAACCATTGCCTACATGTCGCCGGAGCAGGCGCGAGCGAAAGAGTTGGACGCCCGGACTGATCTGTTCTCGTTTGGAGCCGTCCTCTATGAGATGGCCACGGGACAGTTGCCCTTCCGGGGGGACAGTACGGCAACGATCTTCGATGCGATCCTGAACCGGACGCCCATTCCTCCACTGCGACTCAATGCCGATGTGCCTCCCGACTTAGAGCGGATCATTGCGAAGTGTCTGGAGAAGGATCGAAACCTCCGCTACCAGCACGCTTCCGACATCCGCACCGACCTGCAACGCCTGAAGCGCGACACGGAGTCGCAGAGATTGCCAGCAGCGGCAACGGCCGGAGCCACAAGTCATGCCGGAATGCGCTGGAAATTGGTCATTCCTGCTGCGGCGGTAATTGTGGCGCTAGCAGGGGGAGGCTACTTTTATCTTCACCACCCGCCCAAACTCACCGACAAAGACACCATCGTTCTCACCGAGTTTGACAACCGCACTGGCGACCCTGTTTTCGACGACACGCTCAAAACCGCGCTCAGTGTCTCACTCAGCCAGTCGCCGTTTCTGAATGTGCTCTCCGACAACAAAATCGCTCAGACACTAAAGCTGATGACACGCCCATCCGACACCAAGCTCACACCCGACGTGGCTCGTGAGCTTTGCCAGCGTGTAGGCAGCAAGGCTTACATTTCCGGGTCCATTGCGAGTCTGGGCAGCGAGTACGTGCTGGGACTGAAAGCTGTGAATTGCCGGAGCGGGGACACGCTGGCGCAAGAACAGGCAACGGCAACAACCAAAGAGAAAGTGCTGGACTCGCTGGGCGAGGCGGCATCGAAGCTGCGCGGCGAGTTGGGAGAGTCGCTGGCCACGGTGCAGAAACTCGATGTACCGCTTTCCGATGCCACAACGTCTTCACTCGATGCCCTGCAGGCGTACAGCCTTGGCGACAAGGCTTTTCGCGAGAAAGGCCCAGCCGCCGCCGTGGCTTACCATCAGCATGCCATCGAACTGGACCCGAATTTTGCTATGGGGTATGAGCATTTGGGCATCGATTACCTCAGCATGGCTGAGACAGGACGCGCCAGCGAATATTGCACCAAGGCATTCCAGTTGCAAGAGCATGCCAGCGAGCGGGAAAAAATGACCATTGCTGCTCGCTATTATGAAAGTGTGACCGGGGAACAGGAGAAAGCCGCCCAAACCTATCTAGAGTACTTTGCCAGCTATCCGCAAGACTACAGAGCACATGTCAATCTGGGCAACGTGTACAGCGAGGAGGGACAGTACGGGAAGGCGGCGGAAGAATATCGTGAAAGCCTCCGCCTTGCCCCGGATAGTGGAAGCTCACACGGAAACCTCGTCAATGCCCTGCTCGCTCTTCAGCGTTTCGATGAAGCGCGGCAAATAATCCAGCAGGCGCAGGCGCGCAAACTTGATCGTCTGTCGCTCCGCAATGCTCTCTACGCTCTGGCTTTTGTTCGGGGTGATTCTTCAACTCTGGCAGAACAACAGCAGTGGTTTGCGGGCAAGCCGGAGGAGAACTTTGGGCTTTCGCTCGCCTCCGACACTGAGGCATACGCGGGGCATTTCGGCAAGGCGCGCGAGTTGACCAAACGGTCTGTAGATTCCGCGATTCGCGCCGACAGCAAGGAAAATGGAGCGATCTGGCTGGAGAATGCGGCTTTGCGCGAAGCTGCGCTCGACAACGTCACAGATGCGAAGCAGGAAGCAGCGGAAGGATTAAAGCTGGTTCCGACCAGTCAGGCAGTCGCAGTCGAAGCTGCGCTTGCTTATGCCATGGCGGGCGACGCCGCACAAGCGGAATCGCTGGCGCAAGACCTGAACAAACGTTACCCGCTGGATACGCAGATGCAGTCTCTGTGGCGGCCAGCAATTCAGGCGCAATTGGCGCTCAATCGCAAGGATGCGGCTACCGCGATCAACAGTCTGCAACCTGCCTTGCCACCCCTCGAGTACGGGATGATTTTCTTTGTCGTCAACCTCTCCTGCCTCTATCCAACCTACATTCGCGGCGAGGCGTATCTCGCGGCTGGGCAGGGCAAAGAAGCTGCCGCCGAGTTCCAGAAGATCATCGACCACAGCGGCATCGTCTGGAACTGCTGGACGGGAGCGTTGGCACATTTGGGTGTGGCGCGTGCGAACGCATTGCACGCGAAAACCTCGCAAGGTGCGGATGCTGATGCTGCCCGCGTAAGGGCGCTGGCCGCCTACCAAGACTTCCTCACTCTCTGGAAAGACGCCGACCCCGACATCCCCATCCTGAAGCAAGCCAAAGCCGAGTACGCGAAGCTGCAATGAGCTTTAAGCTGGTTGTTGGCTAACCGGGAAGGTAACGCTACACTAAAGGAGCGCGCAAGCCTAACTCATTGATGGGCCCTTAGCTCAGCGGTTAGAGCAGTGGACTCATAATCCATTGGTCCCAGGTTCAAATCCTGGAGGGCCCACCAAACCCGAGGTCCCTCCCCTTTCTGCCCGCTCCGCTCGGCATTCAAGATTCGGGATTTCGGCTGCGGGCTCCCGCTCTCTGCGTTCGCTCACGCCCGCAATACGCCTCAAGTTCAAATCCTGGAGGGCCCACCAAACCCGAGGTCCCTCCCCTTTCTGCCGTCGCTCCGCTCGGCATTCAGATTCGGGATTTCGGCTGTGGGCTCCCGCTCTCTCGTTCGCTCACGCCCGCAATACGCCTCAAGTTCAAATCCTGGAGGGCCCACCAAACGCGAGGTCCCTCCCCTTTCCGCCGTCGTTCCGCTCGGCATTCAGGATTCGGGATTTCGGCTGCGGGCTCCCGCTCTCTGCGCTCGCTCACGCCCGCAATACGCCTCAAGTTCAAATCCTGGAGGGCCCACAAAACCCGGGGTGCGGTTGGTCGAATTCGCTTTTCTGGAGGTAGATACAGAATCTGGAATGTTGCGCCCCGCTTTGAGCCGCACCAGATTTGCCATGGATTGCTCTAACCTATTAATAACGCATGACATAGCTGCTTTGAATCTAGCTGATTCCCTTGGAGTGCGAATTGCACATTTAGATGGTTCAGCAAGGGAGTTTTTATCCACGTAAAGCTGTCCCTTTTTCCGTTTGTTCAAATTTGCGAACCGCGAATTTGCTCTCTCGTCATGCATTCTTTGCTAAAGCTTAGCTAAATTGGAGATTTCGAAAGGAGGCAACGATGTTAACGAATTCCTCTCGTGCGCATACCCTTCGGTTTCTTAGTCTTGGTTTGACCGTGCTGCTAGCTTGCGGGGTTCTTTTCGGCCAGACCACCATTTCTACTGGCAGTATCCAAGGCACAGTGACCGACCCTTCCGGTGCCGTGGTAGGCGGAGCCAAGGTTTCCATCACGCAGAAATCTACGGGCCGGGTAGTGAGTGCGACAACGACTTCTGCTGGCGCTTATGCCTCCGGTGCCCTCACTCCCGGCGACTACGTTGTGCGGATCGAGGCGAAAGGCTTCAAGACCAGCGAGCTTCCACTAACAGTCGAGGTTGGAGTGACCACGGTGGGCAACGCGAAGCTGCAGGTGGGGCAGACGACGGAGCTGGTTGAAGTCCAGGGTGCAGCGCTGCAAGTCAACACCGAACAGGCTACCGTGCAAGGCGTCATCAACACCACCCAGATCGAGAACTTGCCCATCAATGGCCGGAACTTTCTCGACCTGGCTCAGTTGGAACCTGGAGTTCAAATCCAGGATGGCGGCGACTTCGATCCCACCAAGAAAGGTTTCTCATCAATTTCCTTTGGTGGCCGCTTCGGCCGAACGGCCCGCATCGAAGTCGACGGACTCGATGTCAGCGACGAGACCGTAGGCACAACCACACAGGACATTCCCCAAGAAGCTATCCAGGAATTTCAGATCGGCCAGTCGTCACTCGATTTGTCGACGGAGTTGACTTCTTCCGGGTCGGTTAATGTCGCGACCCGTTCGGGCACGAATTCTTACCACGGCGAAGGCTATTACTATTTCCGCGATCAGGATTTCGACGCAGCCCTTCCTGGTGGAACGAGCAGCTATTTTCAGCGAAATCAGTTTGGCGGCAACTTCGGCGGCGCCATCATTAAGGACAAGCTCTTCTTTTTCATGGACGGAGAGCGGACCAAACAAGGCTTCGCCCAGCCGGTTCTCGCTGGCCCTCCGTTCCAAGCTGACTCTGGAGTTTTCGCGGCGCCATTCAAAGAAGGAGAGGCGGGAGGTCGCGTCGATTGGCAGATCAGCCGCAACTACAAGATGTTCTATCGCTTCTCTTACAACCAGAACAACGACGTGGCAGCGTTCGTGCCGAGTTCGTTCCAACCCATGGACAATATCACGCACACCCGCGACCACGCTGTCGGGCTTGATTTCACTACTGGGGGCTTCACTCACAGTGTCCGCTTTGGGTACATGAAATTCTTTAACCACATCGACAGCGGAATTAATAGCTCGACTCCCTTCAACCCGACCTCGCCGATCGAGCTCGCGATTGGCTCTGATCCGCTATGCATCGGGCTTGCACCGATTTCATTTTGCTCAGGCCAGCCCTTCCTGGCGCCACAGGCTACACCTCAGTCAGACCACCAGATCAAATACGACGGGAGCAAGGTCGTCGGTGCGCATATTCTCCGTTACGGGGGAGGGTTCAACCACATCCAGGGCGGAGGTTTTGCGGGCTTCTTGGCTGACGGCCCGGCGGTGAACGCGGGGCCAACCAATTGTGGCGCCGCTTGCCTAGCTCTGCCCGGCGGAGCTACGAATGCGCTGAATTATCCTGCGCTCAACGTCATCTTGGGCAACGGGCAAGGGTTTTCTACAGAACATCCGGCATTCGGATTTGCGGGTGGAGGGTTAGGTCCGGACAACCGGGTATCGTGGTACGTCGGAGACTCTTGGAAGATAAAGCCCAATTTCACGTTGACCTATGGACTCCGTTACGTCCGCGACACGGGCCGGAGCGATAGCGACCTCGCCCCGATTGCAGCTCTCAATCAGTTCAATAATCAGTTCTACTCAGGCTTGGGCAACAGCGTTAACAATCCCAACCTGAATTTCGCCCCGCAACTCGGCATTGCCTGGGATCCTTCGAAGACCGGGAAGACAGTGCTGCGCGGCGGGATTGGGCTCTTTTACGAGAATGCAATTTGGAACAACGTGCTGTTCGACCGTCCCGCACGCCTTACAGAGGGGACGTTCCTTGCCTTCACGGGAGCCTGTTCAGGAGGCGTGCCGCAAGCCCTGCCCTTCAGCACGACCGTGAATCTGGCGGCCGTCTGCGGAGCACCGATTGGCCAGGTGCAAAGTGAAATTGCCACCCTTGAGGCTGAATACCACGCTTTTGCGGCGGCACATGCCGGCCCGCAACCCAACCCATCCTTCATTGGTACTGCCTTGCAAGACACTGGTCCGAACGGAACAAGCACCAACCTGTTTTACCCCGGCTATAGGACGCCCCGTTCGCTGCAGATGAACTTTGGCATTCAGCACGAGTTGCGCAAGGGGATGGTGTTCACCGCGGATTATCTCCGCAACATATCGACCCACACTCTGCTCGCGGTCGACACCAATCACGTGGGCGATGCGCGCTTCCTTAACATGGCTGGCGCACTCAATGCGATCAACACGACCGTCGGGGCGGCCTGCGGGGGCGGAAGCGTAACCGCCGCCACCGCCGCTGCTGCAGTTCAGTGCTATATCAACGCGAATCCCGGCGCCTCAATCTCCACCTTTGCGGGCAACGGACTGGATTCAGGTTACACATTCGGCGGACTTCCTTGTTCACTCACGAGCGTCGGCTCGTGCGCATTCGCCGGCATCAATCCGAATCTTGGCGGCAACCAGATGCTGTTCCCGGCCGGGCGTTCGGTCTACAACGGGATGCAGTTGTCGTTGAAACAGGACGTGCATAATCCCTTAAAAGGCATCCGCTACTTGAACCTGCAAGTGTCTTATGCTCTCTCCCGCTATGTAGCCATGGCGCAGGACAGTGATTTCATCAACAGCGCATGGGACGCGGCGGATCCCACCAAATTCATTGGGCCGAACGGACTGGACCGCACTCACCAGTTTTCCATGGGCGGATTCATGGACTTACCGGGAAATTTCCGCGCCAGTATTATCAGTCACTTCTATAGCCCGCTTCCGCAGAACCTGACGCTCGCCCCTATCGGAGCTCCGGGCGGCATCTTTGTGACCGATATTCTGGGGGACGGAACCGGAGATGGCAATCCGTCCAACGGTTCCAACGGTGGTTTCGGCGGTCTTCTGCCGGGCACCAATCTGGGTTCGTTCGGCCGAGGTGTCAATCCACAAAACATTAATCAGGTCATCGCCAATTACAACAGCAACTATGCAGGCAAGCCCACGCCAGCCGGTCAAGCGCTGATCAGCGCGGGACTGTTTACGCAAGCAGAATTGACTTCTTTGGGCGGAGTAATGCCACAAGTGGCGCCGGCACCGTCAAACGAGGCCGGCGATGGCTGGCTGCATGATTTCGACTTCAGCTTCGGATGGGTTTACAAGATCAAGGAGCAGGTCCAATTGCAGCCGGGCGTTTCCTTCTTCAACTTGCTGAATTTCTCAAACTTCGATCCTGCGAAGAATACACTGAGCGGCGTTCTGAGTTTGGCGAATCAGACGCCAGTAGCGGGAACTGCCAACGGCACGCCCGGGGCGCAGCCAGATAGTCTCCGCTATGGACTTGGATCGGGAGTGTTCGGGCTCGGTTCTCCACGCGTGATTGAGTTCTCGCTGAAGCTGAGCTTTTAGCGGTTGGGCGCAGAACGCTTACAGAATAGGCCACTGGCAATTGCCGGTGGCCTTCTTTTGTGGAGTTCAGACTCCCAAGTCCTTACGGTGATATTTCACTCCTCAGATGCTTGGAGATTTTCTCAATCTTTCTTAACTTCTCCAGCATGTCCTTCGACAGCATTCCTTGCGTCACAGACCTGACGTCCGCCGGAATCGACTGCGCAAGCGTGGACAATTCGTCAGCCTCTCGCTGGAGTTGGGCGAGATCAATCTTGCGCACCGGAGGCTGAGGCGCTTCCAACGGGTGCGTGGACTCGTACTGCCTTGCCCCTTGTAACCCGGGTGGACCAGGTGTGGTCTGTGCGGACACTACGGGAACTCGCAGAATGCTAACCAGGCACAGAAAGAAGAAGATGACCACAAACCATTGTGTGGGTTTCACGGCGACCCTCCGCGACGAACCGATAGATGGTATTTTAAGCCCGTTTGAGCACAGCGTTTATGACAACAAAACCGTACACCCAAGAAGCATTGAATCGAAGCTTTCGCGGGACAGTTATGCGTTCTACAAGAAATCATATCCTCTTCCCATCAACCTCCAGCAAACCGGACAGGGCCTGAGCAAATTCCTCGTAACTTGAACGAACATAACGCTTCCTTACACGCGGTCTTTGGAGTCTTAGTTGCACAGCTTCCAGCATTTATCCTTCATTTCGTGGCTGAAGGGTTCTGTTGAACGTGATGCTCACCACCGCGCGGTTTGCTCGTGCACGCCTTTCGTTTAATTGCAATGTTGAATTCCCCTGGTAGGAGGGAGCAATGCACATGCGTAGCGTGAAGTCTCTGTTTATCTTGTCGGTCCTATGTCTTGTTACCCAATTCTTGATGGCGCAAGCCACTAACACCGGAACCGTGGCAGGCACGGTGACTGACCCATCCGGCGCCGTGGTTAGCGGCGCTACCGTCACCTTGACGGATCACGCGACCGGTACGCAGCGAACTACTGCCACCAACGCCTCAGGGCACTATATTTTCGTAGACGTTGGCCCTGGCGCGTACGACCTGGTCATCAGTAAGCAGGGCTTTACCACCACCAAAGCTCCTAACCTTCAAGTTATGGTGGGACAGTCCACGACATTTAATACAGCCCTTCAGGTCGGCGGCGCGACGGTTGAGGTCGAGGTCAACGCTGCTGGCGCCGAGTTGCAGACCATGAATGCCACCGTTGGCAATACGATCACAAGCGCCGCGCTTGATGCCCTGCCCAGCATCGGCCGCGATGTCAGCACATTCGTTGAGCTGCAGCCCGGAGTCACTCCCGAGGGCAGCGTTGCCGGCACGGTCAACGATCAGACCTATTTTTCCCTCGACGGCGGTAACAACACCAATGATATGGACGGCAACATGTCAACGTACACGGCTACCTATGCGGGCGATCCGACTGGTGGCATTGCCGCTCAAAATACTTTTTACCTCACGGGTAATCCGACAGGCGTGATGCCGACCCCGCAGGACAGCGTCGAGGAGTTTAAGGTCAACACTGCCGGGCAGACTGTGGACTTCAACAACTCGTCTGGGGCGGAAGTGATGGTGGTTACCAAGCGCGGAAAAAACGCGTGGCACGGAACCGCTTACGACTACTATCTAGACAACAACTGGTCCTCCAATTCCTGGCAAAACAACTTCAGTAATACGCCACTTCCCAGTTTCCACTACAACCGTTTTGGGTTCGCCATTGGAGGGCCAGCGATCCCCAAGGAAATCCTAGGTGGGAAGACCTATGCTTTTTTCAATTTTGAAGGCTTCCGCTGGCCAGATAACTCCGTAACCATTGACCGGAATGTCCCTTCACCAGCCCTGAAGCTCGGGCTGATCACTGATCCGGCCGGCACGGTTTACAACATGAACCCGACCGCGGTCACCTTCAATGGGGTGACGTACCCGGGCAATGCGAATTGCACGGGACCGTGCGATCCGCGCGGCATCGGAATCAATCCGTTGGTTCAGCAGGTCTGGCAAAAATATGAGCCGGCATCCAACTCCACCTGCATCAACAGTCTCTGCGACGGCGTCAACGAGCTGGGCTTCGCCGGTAACGTCAGACTGCCCGAGAAAAACAATATCGCCGTAGCCCGCGTGGATCACGACTTCGGCAAGAGCTGGCACTTCATGACCAGCTATCGCTACTTCAAATTCAATACTAATGGCACACAGGACCAGGTGGATATCGGGGGATTCTTTCCTGGAGATACTTTGGGCGTACCGGCTTCTCAGTCCAGCGATCCGCAGCAAGCCTGGTACTGGGTAGCAGGCATGACCACCAATATCACCCCTAATACCACCAATGACTTTCATTACAGTTATCTGCGCAACTGGTGGCAGTGGAATAGAGCTGGCGATACCGTTCAGATCCCGGGACTGGGCGGAGCGCTGGAGATATTCTCCGGCGAGTCCCAAGTTGAGGATCTCGCGCCTTATAACGTGAACACGCAGCAAACCCGAACCCGCTTCTGGGATGGCCACGACCAGATGGTTCGCGACGATCTTGCCATGCTGAAAGGCAATCACCTGTTCCAGTTCGGCGGCCAATATCAGCACAACTTCAACTGGCACCAGCGCACCGACAATGGCGGCGGCATCAACTATCAACCGGTTTATCAGTTAGGCATTGGAGGTTCCGGCTCAGGCTTTAAAACGGGGGGGGATGTGTCCATCTGCGGGCCGTCATCGACTATAGCGGACTGCGGAGCCTTGACGGCAGCGGTACTCGGTATGGTTTCGATCGCCCAGATCGCATATACGCGCTCGGGGCCGAATCTAACGCTGAACCCACCGTTAACACCAGCCTTCGATAAAGACACCATCCCTTATTACAACGTCTACTTTAGCGATACCTGGCACATGAAGAAGACTTTCACGCTCACCTATGGTTTGGGGTGGAGTCTTGAAATGCCACCGACCGAAGCTACCGGGAAGCAGGTTGTGTTAGTAGATGCTGCCGACCAACAAATAGATACCGAGGCCTATTTGGCGGCTCGCGAACGCGCTGCGCTGGCTGGCCAAGTCTATAACCCGGAAGTCGGCTTTGCCTTGGTCGGGAATACCGCAAATGGACTGAAGTATCCCTACAATCCTTATTACGGACAATTCAGCCCACGCCTTGCTGCGGCCTGGAATCCGCACTTCGATAGCGATACCGTGGCTGGCAAAATCTTGGGTTCGGATGACTCTGTCCTCCGCGGCGGCTATGGCCGCCAGTACGGCCGTCTGAATGGCGTGGACCAGGTCCTGGTTCCGCTGCTGGGTACCGGACCGATCCAAGCGGTTCAGTGCCTCTCTAATTTGTCGAACGATACTTGCGCTCCGGGCGGAACGGCGACCGCACTTACTGCGTTTCGTGTTGGAATCGACGGACTCAACGCGCCGCTCCCGGTGCCCAGTCAGACGTTGCCCCAACCAGACTTCCCCGGAGTTAACGCGATCGCGGCCGGAGCCGGCGAGGCCTTGGATCCGCACTTCAGGCCTACGGCGATAGATTCGTTTAATCTTAGCCTCCAACGTCAGATCTCAAAGAAACTGACATTGGAGCTCGGCTACATCGGGCGCCGAATCACTCATGAATATCAACCCATTAACATCAATGCGGTGCCGTACATGATGACGCTGGGTGGTCAGCAGTTTGCCCAGGCGTACAAGAACGTAGTTCTGGAATATTGCGGTGGCATCGCGGGGCTGGCAGGTGGAGGTTGCGCGAAGAACGCATCTGCTGTCGCAAAGCAGCCGTTCTTCGAGGCTGCGATGCAGCCCTCCTACTGTGCCGGGTTTAGTAGCTGCACCGCGGCCGTACTCGCTAATGAGGGTAGCAACTTTGCTGGCCAGGAGGTTTGGGCTCTCTGGAGTGATCTGGACAGCGGCGTAGGGTGCCCAACCGGTGTTGTCGGTTGTGCCACCAGCGATTTCGTCTTCCCGCGCAGTATGATGAACACGCCGGTTCCCAATACGCAGCTATGTCCAGGCACGACCCCTGAGTTACCGTGCGGTTTGGCAGGCCAACTCTCATCAGGTGTTGCCATGAATGCCAGCGTCGGACATGGCAACTACAACGGGGGGTTTGCCTCGGTGAAGATGGCTGACTGGAGAGGGGTGACCATGCAGTCAAACTTCACGTGGTCGAAAGCACTCGGCACCGGCGCCTTCGTTCAGGCTACTAGCGGCTACACTCCGGACGATCCCTTTAACTTGAACGAGATGTACGGGCCTCAGTTCTACAACCGCAAGTTCGTCTACAACACGTTCATCGTCTACAACCCGCCGTTCTACAAGGGGCAGCAGGGAGCAATGGGCCGGATACTAGGTGGGTGGACCTTCTCAACCGTGTTCACGGCCGGAAGCGGGCAACCGAACCAGGTCTGGAACTCGGGTTTCGCGAGTGAGTCATTCGGCGAGGGTGATAGCGCCACAAATTACACGAGTCTTGAAACCGAGATCCCCATTGGACCGCTCCCCGCGCACGGCCATGCCTACTACAACAACCCAGGGGCAAACGGAATCGGCACGAGCGGCCTGCCAGTCAGCATATTTCAGAACCCCGTAGCCGCGTTTAATGACTACCGCAACCCAATCCTGGGCCTGGATACGAGAGACACGACCTATCTTACCGGTCTGCCTTACTGGAACTTAGACTTCAGTATGAGGAAGAACATAAGGATCACCGAACAGGTGGCACTGGAATTCCAGGGCAATTTCATCAATGTCCTGAACCACAATCAGTGGCTTGATCCCATCCAGGCTTGGGGACTGTTCTCCCCGGGCACGTTTGGCAACCTGGGTGGTTCGGCGCAGGAAACGACGGGAGGCAACCGGACGATCCAGGTGGGCGCCCGGGTTCGCTTTTGAGTCTGACTCAAGTTTTTCGAGGCGCTATCTCACCGGATGGCGCCTCGAAGCAGGCTGGTCTCGGCCGCAGCCTTGCCTGCGGCCTTCGTTCTTAGGGCTGCGTCACTTCGACCTCACAGTACCCAAACACCAGTAGGGCTACAAAAAACTGTATCCCGCTCGCCTGGCACCTCCAGCAAAGCGGATGGATTGAGCAGCACACTCTTCGTAACTTAAACATACATAACACATTTTGACATCAGACTGTTTGGTGCGCAATTTGCATACGTTCTGTGTTTTGCACTGTCTTGTCACGTCTCCCAGTGTTTCTTGTGCCTGCGTAGCTCCCGGTTATACCCCGGGGCAGCGGGCTGGACGAATGAATGTCACCGTTTCTTCGTGCAATGACTGACCGAATGCAAATTTGCACCGTCCGTGCCGGGCTCGTAGTTACGAGAGCAATTAAACCTTTCAGGAGGTAGCCTCCGATGTCACGAAAAGTATCAACGCTTTTCTTGCTTTCTCTGTTGCTTTTGATTCCTTCGCTTGTTTATTCCCAGACAGCCGCAAACGGCGCCGTGGTAGGAACCGTTAGGGATGCTTCCGGAGCAGTCGTGCGTGGAGCAACCGTCACTCTGGTGCAGCCAGGCACCAGCTTGACCCAAACCGCGAAGACTGACTCAGGGGGGCGTTTTGCCTTCCCAGCCGTTCTGCCTGGTACTTACAACATCACATTCTCCGCGAGCGGGTTCCGCAAGACTACTGTCAATGGTCTCGACGTCCAAATTAACAAGTCGGCCATCGTCGACCAAACGTTAGAGGTTGGAGCAGCTTCGGAGGTAGTCGAAGTTGTGGCTCCTACCATGACGGAGTTGCAGACCACCGACTCCAGCGTGGGCGAAGTGTTAAGCGGGCAGGAATTGAACCGGCTGCCGGTGCAGGGTCGAAGCGCCGCACAGCTGATTTTCTACCAGCCTGCCGTGGTTCCCGACGTAGGTATGGGCGACACCATGGGCGGACAAATTGCCGGGTCTCGTAGCGAACAGATCACCTTTACCATTGATGGCGGTGACGCTACCAGCGATCTGGAAGGGTCGAATAGCTACACCTCGCCCGATCAGGAGGCGACGGCTGTTTCCCCGGTCGTTCCGATCCCACAGGATGCCGTCTCGGAATTCCGGGTGGCGACCAACAACGCGAATTCCACGTTTGGCGAGTCTTCCGGTGGGCAGGTCACGTTCGTCACCAAGTCAGGCACGAACACGATCCATGGGAGCGTGTACGAGTATCACGATGACGACGGACTGAATGCCAACGGCTGGACAAATGATCACAACAGCGTCGTAAAGCCGCCTTCAGTGGACAACCGGTTTGGGGCCGGTGTCGGTGGCCCGATCATCAAAGATAAGCTGTTCTACTACGGCTTCTATGAAGGACGCCGCTTTCACGACCAGACCGAAGAGGACAGAATGGTGCCCACAGCTTCGCTCAAGAGTGGCATCATTACATTCAATGGCGTGCAATACAACTTCAACCCAGCCAACGGTCCGCTCGCTGCCCTCTGCGGTCCCTCGGGTACCGCACCTTGCGACCCGCGCGGCTTAGGTGTCAGCCCTGTGGTCATGTCCGAACTGGCGCTTTTCCCGGCCGGAAACAACCCGGGTGAAGGCGACGGACTTAACACCATCGGCCTTACGATCCCTGTAGCAACACCGGTCAGCACGAACGTAGGTAAACTCAAGTTGAATTATGTGATCAACAACAAGTGGACCAGCTTTGTGACTTGGCAGTATTCGAGCACATCGCGCACTGGCACTGAACAGATCGACCTACTGACCACGCCCGCCAGCTCAGTGAGCGCGGATCCGTACTACGCCAACTTCTACACCTTCCAGGTGCAGGGTCAGCTCAGCCCGACTTTTCTTTCGGTGACGCACGGTTCGTACCTGAAGAACTGGTGGGGTTGGGCGCGGCAAGCTCCGACGCCATTGGTTTCCGGAACCAACAATGCGCTGATCATCGGGGGCGAGAACACCCATGAAGATTCGACTAACTATGGCGGGACGGGCGCGATACTTGCCCAACCCATTAACATCAACACGCAGGACGCCCGACCGCGAGTCTGGGATGGACACGATTGGTACATTGCCCAGGACTTCACCAAGATTGTGGGCGCCCATCAGTTCCAGTTTGGCGGCGATGGACGAATCTGGCACGATTTCCACAAGCGCACCGACCAGGTGCTGGGCGGGCTGACTACGGGACCGATCACGTACGTGGGATCCTCGAACCTTGCCCAGGACTCGTTTGCCACCATCAGCTCCGCTTACCAACCCCCCGCCCTTTCCGCGGCCCAGCTTCCCTTCTGGAATGGTTACTACGCTTCGCTTCTGGGCATTGTGGATCATGGCGCTCAGGTGGAAACGCGCAATGGAGCCTTCCAGCCCAATCCACTGGGTACACCAACCCTCGCGTACTATACCTTGCCCTCGTTCAACGCGTATTTGCAGGACGTTTGGAAAGTTCGCAAGGACCTGACGGTCACCGCAGGATTGAACTGGGGTGTTGTTCTTCCGCCGAGCGTGCAGGGCGGTTTGGCAGCGACCATGGTCTATGCCGATTCGAATACTCCTGTGAACATCCAGCAATTCCTGAAGAGCCGCGACGCAGCATTGTCGGCCGGAGACAACTATAACCCGCTGCTTGGGGTTAGCCCGGTGAACTCCCTGTCGGCTCCGTTTGACGGCAAGATGCGTCAGGGAATCTGGAAGGATCTTGGACCGCGCATCGCTGTGGCTTGGCAGGTGCCTTGGGAGAACAAGGTCTTTGGCAACCATCAGACTGTGATCCGCGGCGGCTATGCGCTGGTGTGGGACCGCACCAGTGCCGTAACTGCGGTGCTTAGCGGATTGCTGGCTGGCGGACTGGCTGACATCGACACGTGCGGCGGGCCGACGTTCAACGGGAGCGGCACAGCAGTGTGTTCAAACGGGCTGACCGACCCGACTACAGCCTTCCGTATCGGCCACGATGGAGCCAACGTTCCCATTCCGACGCCGACAGCGGATCCGATTCCACTCATTCCTCAGCTTTCAAGCCTGTCCCGCTCTTTTGGGGCGGATGCATACTTGACCTCCGGTTACGCCCACACCGTGGACTTCACGATTCAGCGGGCGTTACCACACAACTTCTTCTTTGAGATGGGCTACATCGGCCGCTTCAGCCGCAACCTGTCGCAGGATACGCAGATCGATTCGGCCGACTTACGGCAGAAGGATCCGAAGAGCGGACAAACCTACGGGCAAGCGTTCGACGCCGTCGATAAAGCGTTCCTTGCTGGGACGTCCTCTACCTTGTCTCCGCAACCGTTCTTCGAGAATATGGGGAACGCTGCTGCCTGCGCCTTTGCCGCGCCCTTAGTCGGTGCAACCGGTACGACTTGCACCAGCGTGGCTTCGGCGCTGATGCCTATTGTAGGCCCAGCCGATTTCGGGTTCCTCGATTATGAGATGAACGCCATCGCGGTGCCCGGAAGTACGCCCAATGCCGGCCTCTTTACCACGCCGACCACCAACAACCAAATCTTCGGGGATGCGCAGATCAGCGACGGCGGATATTCCGATTACAATGCCATGATCGTGACTTTGCGTAAAGCCCTGTCGCGTGGCCTGCAGTTCCAGTTCAACTACACCTGGAGTCACGCCATCGGTATCCAAGGGACCAACCAGCAGTACATCTACTCTGCCAATGATCCTTACAACCTGAGTTTGGATCGGGCGGGAGAGGTGTTTGATCACCGGCAGGTCGTAAATGCTCTCTGGTATTACGAGCTGCCAATTGGCAAGGGGAAGCTGCTTAATACCGGCAGCAGCACCGTAGTTGACCGGATAGTAGGCGGATGGAGCTTCTCCGGGATCTTCACCTATTACACCGGTTATCCCGATTGCCCGGTGGTGAGCTCCAGCAACTATGGCGCATTCTTCGGCACGGGCTGTGCCATCCCGACGGGTGCGATTCCCAGTATGGGAAAGAATTACGGCGTAACTGGGAGTGTAGCCGGAGCACCGCTGAGCGGGAGCATTAACGCTTTCGCCAATCCTGCAGCCGTCTATAACAGCTTGGCATTCCCTTCGATCAGCACGGATAAGCAGATTCCGCACGACGACCTGTATACCTTCCCGTATTGGAACTTCGACTTCTCACTTGGGAAGAAGATTCCAATCACGGAACGGGTCGCGATGAACCTGAGTTGCGATGCGTTCAACGTATTCAACCACGTGACGTTCGCAGCGCCAAACAGCATGGATCTGGACAACCCCAGTGCCTTTGGCGTGATCACGAGCCAGTATGCGCCGGGGGTTTCGCCGACCGGTGCTCGTATTCTCCAGCTGGGCCTCAGACTCGACTTCTAGCTGAACTGGGAGTCTAGAACAGGGGGAGACCTTACGGTCTTCCCCTTATTTTTGTCTTAACCCGCGACAGCGGTCAGTCAACTCTGAGTAATGGAGGATCCCTGAGCCCAGAGCTCCTGTGAGATAATTCTCAGCTGACATTCGACGCATCTATGCCAGAGCACAAGGTTTTCTGTGTCAAGTTGCAGAAGGAACTCCCCGGCCTCGACGAGCCTCCATTCGATACCGAACTGGGCAAGAAGATTTATGAGAACGTCTCCCAGCAGGCCTGGAATCAGTGGATGGATTTCTGCAAGATGCTGCTCAACGAGTATCGCCTGAATCCCGCTCGCCGCGAGGATCAGGAAGCCATTGTCAAGCAGATGGAGCAGTATTTCTTTGGTGAAGGAGTCCGCCCGCCCGAACAGTACGTCCCGCCGACACAGAAGTAGGCACAGAGTACCCTGGTAGTTACCAAGGTTTACCCGCTTGTTATCAGGTTTTCATCACTCTGTAACAATATTGCACTACAAATGGTGCATGGATCCGCCCGTCTACGACACGCTGATCCTCTCCGATCTGCATTTGGGGGCCGAAACCAGCCGCGCTGGCGACGCCCTGCGTATGCTGAAGGAGAATCGCTTTCGCCGCCTGATTCTCCTGGGCGATATCTTCGCCGATCTGAACTTTCGTCGCCTGACCAAAGAACACTGGAAATTCCTCGGCTACATCCGCAAGCTGTCGAATCCTAAGCGCCAGGTGGAAGTGATTTGGGTGGAAGGCAACCACGATCACGGCCTCACCGAGGTGATGTCTCATTTGGTCGGGGTTCGCGTCTACCAGGAATATGTTTGGGAATACTGCGGCCTGCGGCATCTTGCCGTTCATGGCCACCAATTCGACCGCCTGCACGCCCATAATCTGCGCCTTAATTATGTGGGGACGCTGCTGTATCTGCAGTTGCAGAAGCTCGATGCGAAAGGCAAGCCCCTGGCGCGCCTCATCGACCGCCTGAACACGCGTTGGCTGCGTTTGTCGTCAAAAGTGGCGTCAGGAGCGCTGTTTCACGCTCGTCTGCGCAAAGTCGACCGCATTTTCTGCGGCCACACCCACGAGGCCATGCACGCCCAGCGCGACCGCCACCACTACTACAACGCCGGGGGATGGACTGACGCCAAAGCCACCTACATCACGATCAGCGCGGAAGAAGGAGTCCAGATTCACGAATACCATGAGCGACCTGATGGTCGTGAGTCTGCCCGGGAACTGAACGAAGCTGATTCCACACTTATTGAGCTCGCTGACGAGCCCGGATTACTCGAAGATGGGGAGTATGAAAGTATTGTTAGTTGATCCATCCACTTATCGCATCAACAGTTACTTCCGCAGAAACCGGCTTGCGTGCTTAAATCAGGCGACATGCGCAAACTGACCATCGTCTTCCACCATGCTGGCGGAGGACACCGCATGACAGCCGATGCACTAAGTCATGCACTCACCACGCAAACGCATCCGTGGGAGGTCAGTCTTCTGAATCTCCAGGAACTGCTCGCTTCCCTGGATGTGGCACGTCGCGCCACCGGCCTGAACATTGAAGGGACGTACAACCTTATCCTGCGCAAAGGTTGGACGCGCTTCACGCCGCAGCTGCTCGTGGTTTTGCAGGGGGCAATCCGGGCGGCTCACCCCTGGGTGGTGAAGATCTTGCGAAATTATTGGTCGCAAAATCCGACGGATCTGGTGATCTCCGTAATTCCCCACTTCAATCGAGCGCTGGCCGAGAGCCTTGTCGGTAATGGAACAAGAACACCATTCGTCACCCTGCTGACTGATCTGGCAGACTACCCGCCGCGCTTTTGGATTGAGCCGAACTCTGAATTCGTCATCGTCGGCAGCGAGCGAGCCAGACAGCAAGCCTTGGCGATGGGTCACCCCGCCGACCGCATCTTCCAGACCTCCGGCATGATTTTGAAGCCGCGTTTTTACCAGAAAAAGGCGGTCGATCGCGCCTCGGAACGAAAGCGCCTCGGCCTCAATCCCAACTGCCCGACTGGAATCGTTCTTTTCGGAGGCCATGGCTCACAAGTCATGGTTGATATCGCCAAGAGGCTGGATGAAAGCGGCGCCGAGCTTCAACTGATTCTGATTTGCGGGCACAATCACAAGCTTGCCGCGAAGCTCAAGAGTCTCAAGACGCGAAAGCCGATGCTGGTGGAGGGATTCACGACAAACGTGGAATACTTTATGGCGCTGGCTGACTTCTTCATCGGGAAGCCAGGCCCAGGCTCAATCAGCGAAGCTCTGCAGTTTCACCTGCCGGTCATTGTGGAGTGCAATGCGAAAACTTTGCCGCAGGAACGCTACAACGCCGAATGGGTGACCGAGAAGGGATTCGGAATCGTGGTGAAAAGATTCCGCGACATCGCGCCCACGGTTCAGCGGCTGCTCGAGCCGTCTACCTTCGACCAATTTCGCCGTAACGCAAGCACCTACTCCAATCAAGCACTGGCAGAAGTTCCGCTCATTTTGGAGAAATGTGTCAGCAATCCGAGTCAGGTTGAACCCGAACTTGCACCTGTTAGAAGCTAGAAGTGCACCACAATCCCCGTCGAGAATCTCGCATTGTTCTGCGAGCTGCTGAAGAAGCGGGTCTGCAGCGCGTCCAACTGAAAGCGCCAACTGATCAGGGGAATCAGATGATAATCAAGACCGCCGCCGAGAGCGTCGGCAAATGAGGTATCAGAGCTTGAGATTCCCGTCGCACTCGCGTGAACGTGGCTGGGGCCAATCAGCGCGTGTACGAAGGGCCGGAACTTGCCAACTCTAAAAGAAATTCGTGGTCCGAAAAGAAAGTTATACTCGCTGACGTCCGCGCTCGTTACTGGCCCCGTGCATGGCAGCGCCCCCGCAGGAAGGCCGCACACAAGGGGCAGATTCTGTGAACCATATTGCCCGCTGAAATCGGCTACCAAGCCAAGCAACGGCAGCACCTGGCCTTCCACTGATCCGTTCCATCCGTTCAAACCCGTCGACTGTCCGGGGGTCAGAGCGAGGTTGGTACTGGTATGGGAATATCCGACGAATACGTTTCCGCTGGGAAGTTGACCTAATGCGAAGCTCGCAGACCAACAAAGAACCAGGCAAACCGCCGCTGCCTTGCACATAGCGCACGTTCTCCTTCACCTGACCGCTAAGATTGGTGGTGAGTGGGTTGGATGCCAAGGGAAACCCAAAAGGATGCAGCAGACGAGGCTTATGCCAAGCTATCCGGAATCCGATTCGCGATAATTCTCAACGCTCGGGTACTCAGCGTCTTCTGTGTTCGAGATCTGACATTACACCTGCTCTCGCGCCTCGCCCAGTGTCACGTCCACATCCATCTTTTTCTTGCCACGATATACCGTGATTCGCACCGTATCCCCGGCACGATGCTTGTTCATTACTTGCGCGAGATCCTGCTGGTCCTGCACCTTTTCGCCATCGATCGCCACAATGAGGTCGCCCCCCACCGTGATTGGCACATTGCCCAGAAAGGCGCGTTCATTGCCGCCGTGCAGGCCGGCGCGGTCGGCGGCCCCGCCTGGGACGACCTGCACAATCAGCAAGCCGTAGTCGGCTGCCAGTCCCAGTTGATCCGCCAAGTCAGGATCAATCGGAATCGTGCGTACGCCCAGCGCGGGCCGACGCACTCGTCCCAGCGTCACCAGGTCGTTGAGCACTGCTTTCGCAGTGTTGATGGGAATCGCAAATCCAATCCCGGCACTCTGCCCAACACTGGACGCAATCATCGTATTAATGCCTATGACCTCGCCGTGCCAGTTGAGCAGCGGCCCACCGGAATTTCCCGGATTGATGGCGGCATCCGTCTGAATGGCTTCATCGATTGCCACTCCATCGGGCTCCTGTACAGAACGTATCGAACTTACAATTCCGCGAGTGAGCGTTCCGGAAAGTCCGAATGGATTACCGATCGCATAAACTTTCTGCCCGACCTGCAGATGAGTTGAATCTCCCAGAGTCATCGGCTGCAGGTCGGGTGCTTTGATCTGGACCACAGCCAGATCGTGCGAGCGATCAGTCCCCACGATGGTCGCCCGGTATTTCTTGCGGTTATGCAAGGTCACTTCCACCTGCCGCGCATCGGCAATCACGTGATAGTTGGTAAGGATGTGTCCATCTTTATCGATGATGAATCCCGATCCCTGTCCTTCCGCCGGCACCAGCCCATAGAAGAAATCAAACGTTACCGCGCGCGACGTGATGTTGACCACCGATGCGATGTTCTTGCGATAAACCGTGATGTTGTTCTGCTCTTCCGGATCGAGCGATTCATTGGGGCTGGCGGCTTCACTGATCTCGACCTTGTCGGGACGCCCGATCCAGCTGGCCAGCCCTGGATGCCCGGAACGATACGTCGTGAAGTAAAAGAATGCTCCAGCCAGAACCACAGCCAACAAGACGGGTCGCAGCAGCTTCATATTGACTAACCTTGAGAGACAGATTTAAGAGAACCTATATCGATTGTAAATAATTTGCAGGATTTCAGGCGGGAGCCTGCCATTAGCTCTGCGTCGTGTCCTTTGCGGATTTTCTTTGCGTTCTTTGCGGTTAAAGTCTTTTTTCTTCCCCCCGCAGCTTCTCGTAGACCTTCTCCACCTTCTTCCGAGTCTCGTCCAGCGAGCCTGCGTTATCGATCACATAATCGGCAGCTTTGATCTTTTCCTCATCCGGCAGTTGCGCCGCCATGCGCCGAGTCACCTCTCGTCGCGCCGTTTCCAAATCTACTCTCGTGCGAGTGGCCCAGCGTTCGACGCGCTGTTCCGGCCGGCAGGTCACTACCATTAATCGATCAAAGCGCTTTGCCGTCCCTGCTTCCAGGATCAGTGCCGCCTCCACGATCGCGATCGCGTGCGGATCTTGCTGGCGGACCTTTTCCATCCATCGGTTCTCCCGCTGAATCACTGCCGGATGAACGATCTGATTCAATTCCGCAATGCGCGAGGCTTGACCCGGCCCGCCAAAAGCTGCCTCCGCCAGGCGCGCTCGATTCACCGTCCGGTCAGGATTGAGAATGCCGGCCCCAAACCGGCGCACAACTTCCTCGTACACGGCTTCGCCCGGCTGCATGAGCTGATGTGCGACCGTGTCGGCTTGAATGAGATGCGCGCCGAGCGCCACAAACATCTCGCCCACCACAGTTTTGCCGCAAGCTATCCC
>DASPSE010000346.1:0-7833 GCA_035624085.1 Terriglobales bacterium | reverse complement strand
CAATTTCGACATTCCCTCAATGCACTCAAAGGGAGAAGACGACGCAAGACAGACCTCATATCGATAGAGATGCTTTGGGGTCACGTGTGGATCGTCCACCGACATTCCGAAAAGAATTCCTTGGGAAAAAATATCCTGGGATTTGGCCCATTCGATCATCGTTTGGAGGGCGGCAAGTACTCTCTCCATTTCGAAGGCATTCGTAACCCGAATATAGGCGACTTGCCTTTCGGGAACGTCGATCAATCTCACGGGAAAAGCAGCTCGCTTTTCTTCCGCACTCATCGGGAGAAGATATTCCTGTGCCGAGTAGAGTTCTTTGCAAATCTTGCTTTTCTTGATTTCGCCGCTCTTTCGAAACTGACTTGGCGAAGTGTCGTAGCCGGATCGGAAGGCACGCGAAAAAGTTGCCGATGATGAATAACCGCAATCGAACGCTATATCGGTCAAACTGTGGCGGGAATAACGAAGAAGACGAGCCGCCTTTTCAAGACGAAGGCGGTTCGTAAAATTATTTAGAGTTTCGCCAGAGACCGCGCTAAAGATCCGATGGAAATGAAATTCCGAGAAGCAAGCAACGCTGGCAAGCTCACCTAGCTTCACCGGCCGATGCAGATTCCCGCGAAGATAGTCAATGACCCGGTCAATCCTTTGGGCATATTCCCTGTTGGCCTGGGTCTTTTCGATTGGCATGGATTTTATTCACAGTCTTAGTAACACAAGATTTGAAGTACTTGGCGCCTTTGAAAGCTCATTCCATCCTCCTCCCGAGACTCTGTGCGAGTTCATCTACTATACCTGCGGGCATCCGCCCATTGTTCATCGTTCGATTCCGCGCGTCCAGCCATCGGCGCATAGGGAGTTGCTCAGAGCATCTCCAGAATGACACCAATTAGCGCCTCGGCATTTATGAGACTGGTTCGGGGCTTTCCCAGATACCCTCCCACTTTTCAAACACCGCGAAAGGTGGGTTGACCGGCTAAGACCTCCTGTTTCCCGGTTCTCCGACTATTCATGTCAACGGCGAAAATGTTCCTCGTTTTCACGGAGAAACGAACTCACAGAACAAACTGGAGCCGTCTACCTCCGTGATGCGGGGTGTAACTTGCAGACTCGCAGCAAGTTTCTCAAAAGTCGCCTTATCCGCGGTCGTTACTTGAAAACCGTCCTTGCAGACAATCATTCCGTTGCCTGTAGCTCGGTAATCGATCTCGCCAATCAGGTGGTGCGCGGACTGAAGCTCAAACCATTCCAGGCGATCTTTCCAGAACTGAGGAGTGTAGCTGGAAAACATCACAAGCCCGCCTGATCGGGTTACTCGAATCGCCTCCTGGAGAAGCTGCTGCTGATCAACCGCGAAGGCACAGATGCCATTCTGGATGCAGATGGTCAAATCAAAGGCGCGGTCGCGCAAGCCCATTTGAACGGAATCCATGCAGGCAAGGCATACGGATGGTTTGTGTCCCAGATATTCCAGTGCCATGCGCAAGCTGGACAGCGACGTGTCGATCCCGCACGCCATGCGCACTCTGGGAAGAAGCCGCTCAAGAACCCGTCCATAACCACAACCCAATTCCAAGGCAAGCATGGAGGACGTCGTCTTTGATAGGACGAACTCGATCTCCGCTTCAAGGTACGATTTGATGCGAGGAGGAGCGAGATCATAGCAAGCGCGGAGGCGTTCAGCAGCGAGTTTATCGGCGTAGTAGCCAGACATGGCGCGATTATCGACAATAATATAAAGAATGGGCGAATCGCACGCGACAGATGCAAATTTTCAGCGAGGAGGTCGATGAGACGCGAACAACTGGGAGCGTTCGCCGCCCACCCTCTTGACTTTCCGGGATGCTCCTACTAGACTCCGGCGGGTTGACGGAGTGCCGCATTTTTTGTGCAAGACGTTGGGGCAGCACTTCGCCACGGCAGCCACTGTGAAAAGGAGGACCAATGGCCAATGTATCCCTGAAACCGGTCGAGACTGCTATCAAGAAAACTCAGAGCCAGCTACGAACATACAGCCGCACGGCTCCGCTTGTTCAGAAGGCGGCCATTAATCGCAAGCTGAAGCGCTTGGATCTGTTGATCAAGAGAGTCAGAGAGGAGTGCTGCCAGGGCAAATTCAATATGCTGCTATCGTTGCCCAAAGCGCCCAGGAGATGAGCATTTCGGGCAAGGTGTTATATCGGCGCTCGCCCCACCTGGTCCTGTATTGGCAAGGCGGGAAGCTGATCTTCGAAAACTATATTGACCGCAGCAAAATCACGGCTGCGCCCATAACGTTCGAAATCCTGAGGCTCTTTGATCGCTGGCGCTCGGACGAGAGTCTGTTGCGACACCTGCCCGAGTTCAGCCCATCCTCGGTGCGCAAAGCGATCAGGGCTCTGGTACGGCATTCGCTACTTGAACGATCCGATCGGGCTGGCGCCGACTCCCAACGTATGCCAACCTGGGAGCCGTGGAACCCGTACGCCGGCTTTTTTCATTTTTCCACGAAAGACGTTCAATATAGCAATGACATGCGAGCCACATACCGGCGGCTGCGACGGCGGGCAAAGCGCGATCCGATGCCGTCATCGATCAAGCGCTATCCGGCCGCCCGCCAGTTCAAGCTTCCAGCCGCCGCCACCGATAGCGAATTCTCACAAATACTACTGAGGCGAAGGACGTGGCGGGAGTTTTCCCGGCGACCTATAGAACTGGCGCAGCTGGCTACTCTGCTTGGCCTGACTTGGGGGGTGCAGCGCTGGGTCAAGTTGCCAGGGTTAGGTTCGGTGGCGCTGAAAACTTCGCCATCGGGAGGAGCACTTCATCCGATCGAAGCCTACATTCTGGCATTACGCGTGGACGGTTTGCCCAGTGGACTTTACCACTACGACGCAGATGCGCATCGGTTGGAACTGCTGCGTCGCGGCGCAAGCCGCGGGCAGCTGGTGGACTATTTGTCCGGTCAATGGTGGTTTGGTCCTGCTGGCGCCCTCATTCTTATGACTGCAGTTTTTGTTCGCACGCAATGGAAGTATTCATCGCCACGCGCTTATCGTGTGGTTCTGACCGAGGCTGGCCACCTGTGCCAGACCTTCTGTTTAACAGCGAGCTGGCTGGGCCTGGCCCCTTTCTGCACCCTGGCGTTGGCCGATACGCGGATAGAAAAAGACCTGGGTATCGATGGCGTGACCGAATCCGTCCTCTATGCTGCCGGCGTAGGCACGCGACCTGGAGGCAAACATTGGGGCCCCTGGCCAGAAGCAAAGCTGAAGATTGACCTCCAGCATCCGTCCCAATTTCTTCAGTAACTCAGACCAATGCGGCGCAGGAGGTCTTGAAAGCGCGGATCGGAGCGCACGCGGTCGAACATGGGATGCACTTTCAGATTGACCAGGCGAACGTCGCGCTCCTGATAGCTCTTTTCCAGCCAACGCAACGCTTCGTCCCGATTACCCAAGCCGACATGAAGGATGGCCATCGCGTAAGGCGGCACCGTATTCCGATGGGATTCATCCGTTAACTTTGCGAGGATGGTGAGCGCTTCTTCCCGTTTACCGTAAACTGCGTAGGCGTAGCCCAGTTCCGCTTGCGCCAACGGGGCATCGCCGGCTATCAGGATGACTTTTTGCAGCTCGGGAATCGCCTCTTCAGCCATTGAATTCTCTGCATAGGCTTGCCCCAGCACTTCATGAGCCGCGGCAAAATCGGGAAACTGCTGCAATGTCACCCGGGCCTGCTGGATCGCCTGGTCGTACTGATGCGCCAGGTAACGGCACCAGGCGATATTCGTACTGATAATTGGAGACAGAGGGTCGAGAATCTGCGCCTGCTGCATCTCCGCGATAGCTTCCTGATGGCGCCCCAAAGACGACAAATAGAGCGCGTACCAGTGATGAGCGGTCGCATAGCCCGGAGCCAGTTCGAGCGCTCGCCTGTACTCTTTTTCGGCGCCAGGCATATCCCAATCGAAACCCCAATGGATCATCGCCAGCGAAGCATGCGCCTCAGCGAGGTTGTCATCGAGCTCCAGGGCGTGCAGCGCGGCCGCCTTGGCCTTTGGCATGGTCTCGGTCGCCGGCCGGACGCCATAACTGGTCAGCAACCCGTAACTATCCGCGAGCCCCGCATAGGCGATGGCATATTTCGGATCTTCGGCGATGGCTCGCTGAAAGTATTCGACTCCGGTAGTCAATGCCTGGGGCGTTCTTTGGCTGAGGTAAAACCGTCCCTGAAGATAAGCTTCGTACGCCTTGAGGTTCACTGGTTGCGCCGTGCTCAATACCTGACGCTCCTGTGGTGTCAAGGTAAGCTTGATCTGGTGAGCGATGGCGAGCGCGACCTCGCGTTGCAAAGCAAGCACATCGTGCTGGTCACGTTCGTAGCTATTGGCCCAGAGAGCTCTGTCCGAACGGGGATCGGCCAGCTCCGCCGTGATGCGCACCCGGTCGCCGACACGCAGAACCGATCCCTCCACCACAACGTCCACATTCAGCTCCCGGGCGATTTCCCGCAGAGGTTCGCGCGTTCCCTTAAAATGCATGGCCGAGGTCCGCGAAATCACGCGCAGCGACCCAATCTGCGCCAGGTCAGAGATGAGTTCGTCAGTCATCCCGTCGGCGAAATAATCCTGGGTTGGGTCATGGGACAGGTTCTCCAGCGGCAAAACCGCCAGTGACTTAATCTGCTCGGTTGCAGCCTTTCCTATCAGTCGTTGCCACCACTGTCCCGAATTGAGAGCCAACAGCAGTGCGAGGACGAACCCGACGGCGATAACCGCGATCGCCACGGGTGGCCGGCGGGGGATTCGAGCTTGGGCGATCGGAATCTGGCCGGAGACGCTGCTGGGGGATGCCAAGCGCCGCAGATCGATAGCAAGTTCTTTCGCTGACTGGTAGCGGTTTTCCGGATCTTTTTCCAGGCACTTGAGAATAATGTCTTGCAGCTTTGGGGAAAGCGAGCTCCTGAGCATCTGCGGCGGAGGAGGCGGTTTGTGCAAGATATTACCCACCAACGCGGTCGAAATTTTGTCCTCGAAAGGTTTGTGAGTTGTGGCCATCTCATAGAGGACGACGCCGGCTGAATAGATGTCGCTGCGAAAATCTGGCTCGGTGCCGCGTAATTGCTCCGGCGCCATATACGATAGCGTTCCCGCCGGACCAAGCACCTCGGAGAGACTTTCGGTCGCCGCCGTTGCGCTCGTGCGCAGCATCTTCGCCAATCCAAAATCGAGCAGCTTCACCTGTCCCGCGCTGGTGACCATGATGTTGCCGGGTTTCAGGTCGCGGTGAATGATGCCGTGCTCGTGAGCATATTGCAGGGTTCTGGCAATTTGCTCGCCCAGCGCCAACAACTCCTCCTCAGCAACAGGCCCCTTTGCCAGCTTTTTTGCCAGCGTCATCCCGTCAACGTACTCCATGACCAGGAAGTCGGCCCCGTTCTGGCTGGTGAACTGGTATACGTGCGAGATATTGGCATGGCTGAGTTTCGCCAGCGTGCGAGCCTCCGCGTGCAGGCGTTTCCGCGCGGTTGCGGTCAGTGTTCCGGGAGGCAATACTTTGATGGCAACATCACGGTCCAACTGCTCATCATGTGCGCGATAGACGACACCCATGCCGCCGGCACCGATGCGCTCAACGATTCGATAATGCCCGACGCTCTGACCAATTTGCGGCACGGAACTGGCCATGTTTCGAATGTTAGGCCGCTATAGGCGGTGGGTCAACACTCCGACATGTGACGATCTGTGTGATAAGAAGAGTCTTGCGCCACATTCGCGGACTGGCCCGCGTCTACTGGCGGCGATGCTCTCCGCGGCTACTGGGTCAGCAGCAGCTTGCCTTCGCGATCGCGGAAGATGTAGGTCTCATTGCCTCGGATGATCTCCCGTGCAATCACTCCGTTTGTTCCAGCCAGCCGTACTTTGGCGCCGACCACTTCAATCTGATCGCCGGGAGCAAAGCTCAGGTTTTGTCCCGTCATGATCCGCACCGGAGCCAGGTGTATTTGCAGCACTCCGCCGTCGGTTTTCAGCAGCAGATGGCTGCCCAGTTCACCTTCGCTCACCGGACAATCGAACTCCTGAACTTCCTGCACCACTCCTTTAGCCGTGATCTCGTTGGACGAGTTGTAGAGCGCGGCGCCCTGGAGCGATACCGGGCGATGGAAGCCGACGCCGGCGATCAGCAGCAGAACAGAAATCACCACAACGGCGAAGACCAGACCGTACAAGAAGCTAGACATTTTCATGGCCCGCCTCCACGCACAGTTTTACAGTTTAATTCTCACCCTTGTTGTCTCTGAATACCGTGATCTCGATCACGCGTGCCGGTGCGTGGCTGAAAGAAGTCCTCGATGGAAGCTGACGATTGAATTAATCCTGATGACCAAAGGCAACAGGGTGAGCTGCGCGAAATGGGACTCGGGGCAAGCCTGCTCGACCTCGCTCAGCGCGAAACCGCGCCCACATCGAGCTTACGCGGCTCCGGCGCTGCGCACCTGCTCCTGGTATTCGGCGTCGGATTCGGCCGGTAAAAGCACCCACAGGCTGTAAATGCCGAGCGCGGTTCCGAACGGAATATTGAACAACGCCAAAAAGGCGAGGACTATGGTCAACATGCGGGCCCACGGTTCGCGTTGCAGCAAACCCCAGCCTGCGAGGAATCCCGCGGCGGCTTTCACTATCACTATAATTCCAATCACGCTCAAGAACGGATGCAGCCAGGCAGTTGCCGCCCGTGGCCCCCCGCTCATTTCCGGCAGGTGCACGAAAAGTGTGTTAGCGAGGATGTATAGAATCACTCCTCCCACCGCATTGAGCGCCGAGAGCGCCAGCCACAGAATGCCCAGCAGCCGAATGTGTTCGCCAACTCGACTGCGCCGCGGGAAACCTACTGGACCTGCCGCAAATTCTCTCCCGCACCGGCCACAGAAACGCTGATCCGGCTGCGCTGGAGCACCGCACTTATCGCAGAACATGGGCTTCCTCCTTGTCGGCTGCACTGCCCTCTAGCGTCAGATACGGATCGCGAAGGACAAACGTTCCCGCCGCCGCGGCGATTGCGACCTCGCTCAATTTTACCGCGCAAACGAAAAGGCCACCCGGCAACTCGGGCGGCCTCTTCTTCAAGGGAGAATAGTTCTAACGGAGGAATCTACCGTCAAAACTTTCTGGCGAAATCTTATGAGCGGAAAAACCGGGGTGTCAAGGAATTTTTGAGAAATAAATATCTTTATTTTCAATAGGTTAGAAAATATGTTAACAGGCTCGGACGACGCATCATTGTGAGACAAAAGCGGAACAATTTGTGCCTAAACTGCTTTGATTGATGAACTTACATTCGCTTCGGAAGACTCAGAGACGTTTTCCGACAGGTGCAGGGAGATGAATTCCACATCCTGCGGACGGTCGAACAACCGATCCGGGAAGAGCCGCTTGGCAAGAATTCGAACGCCCCCGAATGCTACGCCAACCACGAGTGCGAAACCGATAATGATGAAGCAGAGGAAGATCACATTCACCAGCAGATTGGCCAGATTGTCCTTTTTCGTGGTGTAAGTGTTTTCATTCCAGGTGACGTCGGCGTCGTAGTTCACCGAAGCCAGCAGCGCCTTGGCCTCGCTCTGCGAAAGCGGACCAGCGGCGATCACAACGATCGGACCAGTACGCTTCTCAAACATCGGTCCTACGCTCGACAGCAAGGGACTGCCTGGTTGCTCCGGATTCTGCTGTTGTGCGGCCTGGATCTTGCGCAAATGATCACCCGCAATCTGCGGAGTGGGATAGGAGATCAAAAACAATGTTGCTTCGCCACCGGAAGCGTTGTAATTGCCGAGCACAACCTCCGCGCC
>DASPSE010000306.1:0-2162 GCA_035624085.1 Terriglobales bacterium | reverse complement strand
GGCGCGACGAGTCCCAATCGAACCGGACATCACTATGACTGGTGGTGTAGCCCGCAACATCGGGATGGTACGGGCGCTGGAAGAAGTCCTGGGAACGAAAATGCAGGTGAGCCCCGACGCACACTTCATGGGGGCGATCGGTGCGGCGGTCTTCGCGCTGGAAAAAATGGAGCAGAGTTTTGAATTCTCTACCTGGAGGCCCGAACATGCGGCTGGTAGCGGGCATTGATTGCGGCAGCAACTTCACCAAAGCCGTGTTGGTGGCGCAGAACCGTTCTCCCGGCTCGTCCGTGTTGGGCAAGGGCCGGGTGAAAAGCGGGATCAACGTGGACGAGGCTGCGCAGGCTGCGTTACGGGCAGCTCTGGAAAACGCAGGCCTGACGAGGGACCAGGTTCACTACGTGGCCACGACGGGGTTCGGACGCTACGGCGTAGGCTTCCGCGATATTCAAATCACGGAAATCACCAGCGGCGCTCGCGGCGCCCATCATTTGTTCCCTGCCTGCCGCTGTGTTCTCGATATCGGTGGCCAGTCAACGCGTGCGATCTGTATGGGCGAGTCAGGCAAGGTTCGTGCGTTCAAAACCAATGACAAGTGCGCAGCTGGGTCCGGTATGTTTATCGTGCGGGCTGCTAAGTATCTGGAAATTTCCATTGAAGATGTCGGCGAACTCTCCCTGCAAGCCACCAACCCGCAGCCGATCAGCAGTGTCTGCGCCGTGCTGGCGGAGAGCGAAATCATCAACCACGTCAGCGCAGGGGCGAGCGTGGAGAACATTTTACGTGGGATCCACGATTCGCTGGCAGATCGGGCGGCCGGCATGCTCAAGCGCGTCGGTATGGAAGGCGAAATGACCCTGATCGGAGGCGTCGCCCTTCAAGCCGGCATGGTGAAGGCGCTGCAACAGAAACTGGGAGCCAAAGTCAATGTCCCGCCCGATTGCGATTACGTGTGCGCGCTCGGAGCGGCGCTTCTTGGACACAAGAGGCTGGCTGCAAAAGAGAGTCTGGCTAGCTCGCAACTGGTTTCGTGAGGCCTTATGTCTACTGTGATTGACACGACGGTTACAAACAACAAAGAGAAATCTGCTAATGCGATCCAAGGCGCCTACGGATTCCGGTTGCCCGGGGTTGGCCAGCGGCTAGAACTGCAGGAATTTCCCGCGCTGGAGCCGGGCCCCGATCAGGTAGTAATCAAGGTCGCGGGATGCGGTGTTTGCCATACGGACATCGGCTATGCCTTCGACGGCGTGCCCACGCGACATCCCTTGCCCCTTGTGCTTGGGCACGAAATCGTCGGCCAGGTCGTCGCGGCGGGCGAGAGAGTTTCCCATTGGCAGGGGCAGACCGTGATTGTCCCCGCTGTGATTCCCTGCGGGGAGTGTCCGGCGTGCAGGGCGGGACGCGCCACCATCTGCCGCAAGCAGTTTATGCCTGGCAACGACGGCGACGGCGGTTTCGCCACGCATGTGGTCGTTCCCGGCCGCGGGCTTTCTGCTGTGCCTGACAAATTACCCGGCGGGATTACGTTAGCTGCACTTTCCGTTGTCGCAGATGCGGTCACAACTCCATTTGAGGCGATCCGGCGAGCGCAGCTCGGTGCGGACAACGTTGCTGTCTTCACCGGTGTGGGCGGCATCGGCGGATTTGGCGTGCAAATCGCAGCCGCGCTGGGAGCGGCAGTCGTGGCCATTGATATCGATCGTGAGCGGCTGGAATTGGCGGCACAGCACGGAGCTTCTCTTACGCTTGATGCCAGCCAGACGAACGATAAGGACCTTAAATCCGCCGTCCGCTCGTTCGTGAAACAGAGCGGGCGGAACGGAATTGGTCTCAAGATTTTCGAAAGCAGTGGAACTACCGCGGGTCAGACGACGGCGTTTGGGCTGCTTGATCACGGCGGCTATCTCGCGGTGGTCGGCTACTCGCCCAGACCGGTCGAAATTCGTCTTTCTAACCTGATGGCTTTTGACGCTACCGCCCGCGGCAACTGGGGATGCCCGCCGGAGCAGTATCCAGCAGCACTGTCTCTGGTTTTGGAAGGTAAAGTTGCTCTCGCTCCCTATATAGAAGAGCATGCGCTCAGCGAGGCTCCCGAGGTATTGGAGGCGGTACACAAGCATGCCATCCGCCGCCGCGCTGTTCTGATTCCCCCGACTCAA
>DASPSE010000283.1:0-8832 GCA_035624085.1 Terriglobales bacterium | reverse complement strand
ACGAAGAGCAGAACGAAAATTGCCCATACTCCCACCGTTACTGGAAACTGAACCAATGTGGCATCCCGCAACGCGCCTCCTCTGGGTAGCGCAAAGGTGAGCAATAACATGGCTAACGCGGTGAGTATTCCAAGAGCCAATTTACTTTTCCAGGTCATGGTTGATCCTTGCTTTTGCGTTCGCCGGTCCGATCAGGTGGCATCGGCCCAGCCTTTCAGCGCAGAAGTATACGCCGCGGGAGTGGACAAGGGGTAGAAAGGCGACGGGAATCAGGCGGATTTCTTCCTCTCAGCCGGAAATTCGATGACTGTCCCGCGCTGGCCGGGTGGAATCCACGCGCGCGCTCTGCTACGCAGCCGTTACCGACGGCTCTTTTGCCTCGACCAGTGGCACGTTGACGAGGTGTTCGCTCAGGAACCAAGCCTGAAGTTCATTGGTACGGAGCACTTCGCTGACCACCAGGTCATTTGTGCCGTCATCGCCAAGTTCAGAGGCACGGCGTGCCAGCGTTCGAACTTGTCGAATGATGACCTGGTGAGCGTCGAGCAAGCGCGACAATTGAACCGGAACCTCTTCCCGGCCGCGGGGCGGCCGCTCGATTTGCGTCGTTTCAGCTACATCGGGAGCCATCGCTAGGCTGATCCCGCCCAGGAGCTGAATCCGTTCGGCAATCGAGTCCACTAACTCAACCTGCTCGTCATAATGCTTGTCGAAGAGCAGATGCAGTTGATAGAAAGTCGGACCGGCGACCTGCCAATGAGACTTCTTGTACAAGTCGCGAAGCGTCATGGTATCCGCGAGCAGTTGGTTCAATTGTTCGGTCATCTCCAGTCGAACAGGTTCTTCGAGCTCAAGCGGCAACATGTGGCTGACCGTGCCGTAGGATTGGATTTCACCGGCGTGTTGATGAAGACGGGGTTGAGCGCTGATGTTCTGTGTTTTGCTATGCTTCTTTGCCATTCGCTTCTCCTTCTTGCGATGATCACAGCCGTTCAAGCCGACGACCTTCGTTGCAGAGTGATGTGTCGGATCAGACTAACGCCGCCTGCCTATCGCTCGCGATGTTGCCGTTCGCGCTTGCCCTTACGCTTGCTCCACTCTGTCTGGTGGGAGAGATTGTAGCGGATTACCATGAGATGCAGTATTTTTTGCTACTACCGAAGGCTGGCGGATTGCTACATTTTGTGGGACCGACCTCCAGTTTTGCACAGGAGCAGAAATGACGCGTAGATTGCCAGAGCGCCCTTGAACCCAGAAGCCCGCGAACATCATCTACTATTTTCGGCTGGTTCGTAGGATCGAAACATGTCTTCCTGGCCCGCACCTAGCGCGCTTGATGCCGCCACCCAGATTTTTCCGGCGTTGACGGCGGCGCATATCGATCGCATCCGCCCGGGCAGTAAGCTGCGAAGCGTGGAACCGGGCGAGATACTGTTCCGTCCTGGCGACACCGGGGTTCCGTTCTTCGTGCTGCTTTCGGGAAGTATGGAGATCGTGCAGCCGGTGTTTAGCGGTGTGCGTCTGATCACCACGCACCATGCGGGAGCATTCACCGGCGAACTTAGCATGATCTCCGGGCAGCGATGCCTGGTGCTCGGACGCGTGACTCAAGCTGGCGAGTTTTTGGAGATAAGCTCCGACGGATTGCGCTCGCTGATTGCGCGAGACGCGGAACTGAGCGAGATCATTATGAGGGCGTTCATCCTGCGCCGCCTCGCGCTCATCACGCGCCAGCTAGGAAACGTGATCTTGATGGGTTCGCGCCACTCTGCCGCCACGCTGCATCTGCGCGAGTTTCTCGGCCGCAATGGCCATCCTTATACCTACGTGGACCTTGACACCGACAAAATGTCTCAGGAACTTCTCGACCGTTTTGCCGTGAAAGTGGAGGAAATTCCTGTCATCATCTGTCACACCGGAACGGTTTTGCGGAACCCTTCCACACAGCAGCTCGCAGATGGTCTGGGGCTCAACGTCAGCATCGACAATTCTCAGGTTCGTGATTTGATCATCGTCGGCGCAGGCCCTTCCGGTCTGGCAGCTGCTGTCTACGCTGCTTCGGAAGGCTTGGATGCTCTCCTGGTCGAGACCGAAGCGCCCGGTGGGCAGGCCGGCTCCAGCTCCAAGATTGAGAACTATCTCGGATTTCCGACTGGAGTTTCAGGACAGGAGCTGGCGGCGCGCGCCCTCACGCAAGCGCAGAAATTTGGGGCGAAGATGATGGTGGCGCACAGCATCGTAAAGTTGAACTGCGATCGCCGCCCTTACAAGCTCGTTCTGGACGACGGCAGTGTGCTCTCGGCGCGAGCCATCGTCATTGCCACTGGCGCGCAGTACAAGAAGCCGGCAATTGAGAATCTCAAGAAATTTGAGGGCCAGGGAGTCTACTACGGCGCCACCTATATCGAGGCGCAGTTGTGTGGAAACGAAGACGTAATCGTCGTGGGCGGCGGAAACTCCGCCGGCCAGGCTGCGATCTACCTGTCGCAGACCGCTCGCAAGGTTTATATGATGGTGCGCTCCGCAGGCCTGGCGGAGACGATGTCCCGTTACCTCATTCAGCGGATCTCCGAAAATCCGTCGATCGAGCTGCACTTCAATACGGAAATCGTGAGTCTGGAGGGCGACACTCAACTGGAGCGCGTCGGCTGGATCGACAAGACGACCGGCCAAACCTCAACTCATGAGATCCGCCACCTGTTCATTATGGCGGGAGCATCGCCTCGCACGGAGTGGCTGCGCGGCTGTCTTGCTCTGGATGACAAGGGATTCATTCTTACTGGACGAGACTTCGATGTGTCGGCCGGCACTAACGGTTCTCCTGCTTGGCCGCTTGCGCGTGCTCCGCTGATGCTGGAGACGAGTCTTCCCGGTGTATTTGCAGTGGGTGATGTTCGTTCGGGCAATGTGAAGCGTGTGGCCTCGGCAGTAGGCGAGGGGGCAATCTCGGTACACCTCGTGCACCGCGCGCTGGCGGAGCTTTAGCGGTTTAAGTTCCTCGTCTCTCAAAAAACGGAGGAGAAATGGCAACGCAATGTACGCATCTCAATCAGATTGCGATTACAAGCACCACCCAGCACGTTTGCGAAGACTGTGTAAAGATCGGTGACACATGGGTCCATTTGCGCATGTGCCTGGAATGCGGCCACGTTGGCTGCTGCGACTCTTCGAAGAACAAGCACGCGACCAAACACTTCCATCATACGAAGCACCCGCTCATGCGTTCGATTGAACCCGGAGAAGCCTGGGTCTGGTGCTATGTGGATGAGGTTTTCCCCGGCGAGCTGAGCGGACGCACTTTTGTCCCGGCGTAAATGGATCTTGGCGCTCTAAGTGAAGAAGGCGAGGTTTCGTACAGGAGTTCAATATGTCAATCCGTCCTATTAAGCGGCTTATCAAGTCGAAACCGACACTGGAAGGCGCAGGTGTGCATCTCCGCCGCGCCTTCGGTTTTGGAAATACGAAAGACTTCGATCCTTTCCTCCTGCTCGATGATTTTCGCAATGATGTTCCGGAGGATTATCTCGCGGGATTTCCCTGGCATCCGCATCGGGGAATCGAGACTATCACCTACGTGCTGGCTGGAACCGTTGCCCATGGCGACAGCATTGGCAACAGCGGAGTGATCGGCGCCGGGGATGTGCAATGGATGACTGCCGGCAGCGGCATCATTCACCAGGAAATGCCGCAAGGTGATCCTGCAGGGCGGATGCACGGATTTCAGTTGTGGGGCAATCTTCCAGCATCGCTCAAAATGACCTCGCCGCGATATCAGGAGGTGAAGGCCGCTGACATACCTGAAATCACTGATGATGACCGCACTCACGTGCGAGTGGTGTGCGGAAATTTCTGGGGGAAGACCGGTCCGGTGGAGGGCGTCGCGGCCGATCCGATTTATCTTGATGTATCGGTTTCTCCGGGCAAGCGAAAAACTCTTCCGATCGAGACGACTCGTCATGCTTTCGCGTATATTTTTGCAGGGAGTGGAAAATTCTGCAATGCATCCGGTCCGCTCGCGGTCCCGACCGAAGCGATTAAATGGCTGGACACGGCTCCTCCCGTCGACGCGGACAACCGCTCGCTGATCCTCTTCGACCGCGGCGACGAAGTCAGTGTTCAGGCCGGTGATGATGGCATTCGATTTCTGCTCGTCTCCGGGAAGCCGCTCGAAGAGCCCGTCGCGTGGTATGGCCCGATCGTGATGAACACGCAGGAGCAGTTGCGGCAAGCGTTCACGGAGCTGCAGGAGGGAACTTTTCTGAAAGAGGGTCAAGCGCGGGGCAACTTCAAAAGGTGAACGTTAACGCTGTTTTTTCGCGGCAAAGGCAAGAACCGGAAGAGCCGCAAGTTGCAGTGCAACGGAGAAAACCACCAGCGCCAGAATAGATCTGCTGTATAACAGGCCCATAACTGCGCTGCCCAGGAACCAGGCAATGCCGAATCCGGTGTCAAAAACGCCAAAGGCGGTGCCTCGTTTATCGGCGGGAACAACCGGGGACAAGACTGCTTTGAGGCAGGAGTCTTGCGCTCCCATTCCCAGGCCCCAAAGGGTCATCCCAAGGAATTCAAAGGTCGCTCCGTGCAGGAAAACCAGCGGCGCAAAGAACGCCGGCAGTCCAAATGCCACGAAAAGGACGGGCGTGCCAAGTTTGTCCAACAATTTCCCGAGGATCAGCGAAGCCACCGCGCCTGTTGCCATCGCCACCGCATAGAAAATCGGAATAAGTTCCACAGAGACGGTCGCGGTCCTTTGAAAGTGGAAAGCAATGAGAGCAAAGTCCGCAAAACCTGCGGCAATCAGGGCACTCGCAGCCAGGTAGAGCCAGTAGGTTTTTTGAAATCCGCGTGTGGACGACGATTGTACTTTTTTTTCGAACTGCTCCGGCCGATGGTATTGCAGCCGGGCAACGAGGAGCACGGTCAAGCACAGCAGGGCTGAGATCAGCAGTACCGCAAAAGCATCGTGATAGCTTCCTCTCCGGTATAAAACCCAAGCCGTGATCAGCGGCCCGAGGGTAGCGCCGGTTTGATCCAGAGCTTCATTGAAGCCGAATACCCACCCGTATCCGAGGGGAGCTCCGGCGTGCGAGAGCATTGTCCCCACCGCGGGACGCCGGATCGCTCGCCCCGTTCTCTCCGCAACAATCAGCACAGCCGCAAGCGGCCAGTTTCCTGCGAGTGCAAGAGCGGGAACCGCCAGCATATTGACCGCGTATCCGACAAAAGTCACGGCCCAATATCTGCGCGTCTTGTCGGCGAACGGTCCCGAAATAGACTGGAGGCCGTAGCCGAGCAGCTCACCGAATCCGGCAACGAAACCAACCACTGTGGCGCTCGCACCCAGAGAACCCAGAAAAGGTCCCACAATGCTGCGCGCCCCTTCGTACGTCATGTCCGCGAAGAAGTTGACGATCCCGATGATCAAAACAAATCGGAAAGCCAGTTTTGCGATGGGGACTGAGTCAAAGCTTGGGGCCTTCGAAAATTCGCCAGGGAGCCTCACAGCTTGCTAAGGAAATCGACGATTTCGGGCTGGCTCCAATCCACCGGCCCGATGAACTTGCGGCGGACGATGCCCTTGCGGTCGATGATGTAAGTCTCCGGAAACTTGAAGGTGCCGTAAAGACTGTTGGCCTTCTGATCCGGATCGCGCACAGTCAGGAAATCGATTTTGTGGTCTTTCAGGAACCGGTGATAGCTATCGCTGTCCACATCAACGCTCACTCCTACAACCGTCACATCTTTATCCTTGAAGCGTTGTTGCAGTTCCGTAAGCGATGGCATTTCTTCCACGCAAGGCGGACACCACGTGGCCCAGAAATTCAAGACCACAGTCTTGCCGCGGAAGTCGCGCAGTTCGACCTTGCGGTCGCTGTCTTGAACGATGAAGTCCGGAGCCGGTGTGCCAATGCGCGCTGGACGAGAGCCGCCATAGCAGCCGCTCAGCGCCAAGCTTAGGATGAGGGCAAGGAAAACGGCGGCGCGTCGCACAAAGATATAATAATAGATTCGGCGGATGATGATGCCAAATCCAGAAGCTGCTCGGCCAACTGTCTCGGTGATTGTGCCGGCAAGGAATGAAGAGGCCTCTCTCGGAGCATGTTTGCAATCGCTTCAGGGGCAGGCGGGGGTCAGCTTCGAGATTACTGTAGTGGACGATGGTTCCAGCGACCGCACGCGGGCCATTGCCGAGTCTTTTCCAGGAGTGCGAGTGGTCAATGCGGACCCGTTGCCGCCAGGATGGAGCGGCAAGACCAACGCCATGTTGACCGGAGCGCGAGCGTCTGGGGGAGATTGGCTGTTGTTCACCGATGCGGACACGGTGCATCTTCCCGGATCGCTGGCCCGCGCCGTCACCGAGGCATGGCAGCACGCAGCTGCTTTGTTTTCGTATTCTCCCGCGCAGGAGGTTCATGGGTTTTGGGAGAAGGCAGTGATGCCCGTGATCTTCGCGGAATTAGCCGCGACCTACCGGCCGCCAGAGGTTAGCAATCCGGCATCCCCAGCAGCAGCCGCGAATGGACAGTATTTGCTGATCTCGCGGGAAGCTTACGAGGGTGCAGGCGGACATGCGGCAGTCGCCACGAGCTTGCTGGAGGATGTTGCTTTGGCGCGGGCCGTCAAAGCATCGGGGCGAAAAATATTCTTTCGTTTCGGCGGCGATGCAGTGCGCACGCGAATGTACCGCAGCTTTGCTGAATTAAGAGAAGGTTGGACCAAGAATCTGGTTGTGCTGTTTCCATCACCGCTGCGCCTGGCGGTTCTGCGCCTCTTGGAGTTCGCGTTGATCGTGAGCAGCGCGGCAGTCACAATCACCGCGGCAGCGAACGGAAGGAGCAAGCCGGCGATTGTCGCCGGCGGGATCGCAGCAATTTTGATCGCTCTTTTTCTGAAGAGAATCCGCCGGGCACATTTTTCGTGGGATGCAAATGCTTTGGCGGTATTTGGGCTGCCGCTATTTTCGTATCTCCTCTTGCGATCGCGCGCCTTTCATAACCGAGGCGATGTGACTTGGAAGGGAAGAAAGTACTCCACAGGACGAGGTGCCTCAGACGTGGATGAGACCGAATCACACGCGAAATGCTCACAAGGCAGCCGGCGGGATGCCGGCGCTGCCGCGTAACTGCCATCATGGTGTACTTGACGCGTAAAGCCGAGTTTTCCGCTTCGCACTACTACCACAATCCAGAATTGAGTGCGGAGGAGAACCAGCGCATCTTTGGCAAATGCAATAACCCGAACGGCCACGGGCACAATTACACCCTGGAAGTGACCGTAAAGGGAAACGTCGATCCTCGCTCGGGTTTCGTCGTCGATCTGAAGCAATTGAAGGACGTGCTCAATCGTGAAGTGCTGGACGCGATGGACCATCGCTTCCTCAACAGAGAGGTCCCGGAGTTTCTCACCCGCATTCCGACAACAGAAAATCTTGCGATCGCGATCTGGCAGCGGCTGGCACCCAAGCTGAAACAGGCGAAATTGCATCGAGTCCGGGTGTATGAAACTCCCGACTTGTTCGCCGATTTTTACGGAGAAGCATGAAAGCGTATCTGACGCGGCGGTACATGTTTTCGGCTTCGCACCGGCTGCACAGCGATGCCATGTCCGCCGCAGAAAACGCCGCGACCTATGGCAAGTGCAACAATCCGCACGGACACGGGCACAACTATACGCTTGAGGTCACGGTCAGCGGCCCGATCGACGAGCGAACCGGCATGGTGTGCAACCTGGCGGATCTCGATGGTTTTGTGCAGCGGGAAATTCTCGAGCGCTTCGATCACCAGAACCTGAACACACTGGCAGAGTTTGCCAAAGCTGTGCCGACCACGGAAAATCTGTGTATCGCCATCTACGAAATTTTGCAGCGCGGATTCCGCCTCGCTCATCTGCAAAAGGTGCGGTTCGAAGAGACGATGATGAATTCCTTTGAATACGCGGGCGGAAGAGAACTGGGAGCAGATTTGTAATTGAGTAATTTGGTAATCGTGTAATTTGAAAAACCTTCGTGCGTAACGGGGTTAAGTTACTGAACTACAAATTACTGAATTACAAATTCCCATGGCTATGAAGTCTTCAATTGAAACTCCGATCCTCACCAGCGCCAGCTTCGAAGAACTGGTGCGAGAGATGATTGTCCGCCTGGGCGAAGACCCTGCGCGCGAAGGCTTGACGCGCACTCCGAATCGCGTGCACCGCGCGTTCGAATACCTGATGAAGGGATACAAAGAAGATCCCGAGGCGCTGCTCAAGAACGCGCTGTTCACGGTCACGTACGACGAAATGGTCATCGTGAAAGACGTGGAGATGTTCAGTCTGTGCGAACATCACATGCTGCCATTTTTCGGCAAAGTGCACGTCGCATATATTCCCAATGGCAAAGTGATCGGGCTGAGTAAAATTCCGCGGCTGATCGAAATCTTTTCCCGCCGCTTGCAGATTCAGGAGCGGCTCACCACACAGATCGCGGAAACCATTCAGCAGGCAATTGAACCGCAGGGGGTGGGGGTGGTCATTGAAGCTCGGCATCTCTGCATGATGATGCGCGGAGTCGAGAAGCAGCACTCCGCGGCGGTCACATCTTCCATGCTCGGCTGCTTCCGCGACGAGCAGGAAACGCGTTCCGAATTTCTATCGCTGATCCGCCAGCGTCCGAACGGCACTTAAGGAATTTTGGACTTCTTCTGTGCGCTCCGTGTCCTCTGCGGTTAAGGCATCTCTTCGATGAAATCACAAATTTCTCGTTCGCGACTTCACGACAAAGTCGCGCTCGTCACCGGTGGCAATCGCGGCATCGGTCTCGCCATCGCCCGCGCACTGGCCGGCGAAGGATGT
>DASPSE010000268.1:0-7562 GCA_035624085.1 Terriglobales bacterium | reverse complement strand
TTCCACAGCCATCCGTTTCATTCCGCGTTCTCGCTGATCGCGAGCTTCGTTCTGGCGATGCTGATCGTGCTGTTACTGGTCAGCTCAGCAAGGTGAAGCAGACGGAACCCGTCAGTCCGTCTCGGGTGCCGCGGGCGGCATCACGCCAACAAAGCGCTCGTCTACCATGTGCCTCTCGGCATTTGGGTCATAATCTGCAAATGGCGAAAAGCGACATCCTCACATTCAGGGCTTTCTGTTGGTACCACGCCGGGTTCGCGCACTACTCCAGAGTACAATGGATCGCGCTGACAGGCGGATCGTCTGATGATTCAAGTCGCCAAAAGCATTCTTCTGGTGGTAAGCGCGCTTTTTCCGATCGTTGATCCGATTGGAGGAAGCCCGGTTTTCTTGTCTCTTACGAAAGACTACTCGCCGGAGACACGGCGCTTGCTAGCCCGCCGAATCTCGGTCGACAGCTTCATCTTGTTGATTGCCTCGTTCACCATTGGATCGCATGTGCTCTCCTTTTTCGGAATTTCCCTGCCGGTGGTGCAAGTGGGTGGCGGGCTGATCGTGATTTCAACGGGCTGGGCGATGCTGACTCAAAAGGACGAGAATGATCGAAACATGGTCCGTCGATCAGTCAGTTGCACTGATGCTTTGAGAGACGCATTCTACCCTCTGACCCTCCCCCTAACGGTCGGTCCGGGCTCGATTTCGATCGCGATCACTTTGGGGGCAAATGAGCCGCATCAGCTACGCGCCAACCTGCTGGCGATTCTCGCCGCAGCCATCGGGTCTGCAGTCCTGGCAGTCACTATCTATCTATGCTATGGTTTCGCCGATCGCCTCGGAGCAGTCATTGGGCCGGCCGGAATGAACGTAATTTTGAAGCTGTCCGCGTTCCTGCTGGTTTGCATTGGCGTGCAGATCCTGTGGAATGGGGCCAGCGAATTACTCAAGTCCCTGGCTTTGTCTAACTCCTGATTATTGCTTCTCGCGTTGATTTGCCATTCAGTAACGCTCGTCCGTACCAAACCCGAAAAGGCGGACGACCCGCCCGTAAGCGAGAAGGGTATATAATTCGGCCCGCGAATCACAGGAGGTCGGTCATGAGCACGACGTCACTGGGCACAATCGCGAAGGAGTCAATCGGATGGTCTATCGGGCTTAGCATCCTCATGCTTCTGGCGGGCATTCTAGCCATCGCGATTCCGCCCGCGGCTGGAATCGCGGTGCTGATCGTGGTGGCCTGGCTGCTTACCTTCAGCGGCGCCGCCCACTTAGTATTTGCCTGGCACACGCGAACCACGGGCGGATTTGTGTGGGAGCTGCTCCTGGGCGTTCTCTATATCTGGGTCGGCGTCTATGCCTTGCTTCACCCCGTGGCGGGTTTAGCTTCTCTTACGCTTGTACTTGCGATTTACCTGTTTGCGGAGGGAGTGTTGGAACTGGTCCTGTGCTTTCGTCTCCGCCCGATGCCCGGCTCGACCTGGCTGCTGTTTGATGGAGTCGTCACCTTGATCCTCGCGATCCTGATCTGGAGGAGCTGGCCATCAAGCACCGAATGGGTTATTGGCACGCTGGTGGGGATCAGTATGCTTTTCAGTGGCACAGCTCGTTTGTCGTTATCGTTGGCCGCCCGCCGCGTGGTTGCCAAGTTGCCTTAATAAGGACCCAACGCACGGCCCGAAACCTCGGGCATCCTCGGCAGAAAACCGGATACACCGCCAAGAGCGGAGACGACAGGGTGGGAACTGTAATCCCGTTATCGGACGCGTCGCGACGCCCCAGACATTTCGCTGTCATAACGGCGCTGATCATCCTCATCAATGTGATTGTGTTTGTTGCCGAATTGATGGGTGGAGAGGCGTTCGTCAAGCAATGGTCGGTGGTTCCTGCTGACATCGTCGCCGGCCATCACTGGATCACAATTCTTACGGCGATGTTCCTGCACGGAAGCTGGTTGCACATCATCGGCAACATGGTGTTCTTGTGGGCGTTCGGCCCAGAGATTGAGGACGCCATGAATCCCCTTCGCTACGCAGTGTTCTACCTTGCTGGTGGGCTTGTGGCCACACTGGCGCAAGTCGTGGCCAGCCCTCATTCCACCGTCCCGAACCTGGGCGCAAGCGGCGCGATTGCCGCCGTGATGGGCGCATTTCTGGTGACCTACCCTCACGACCGCATGCGCTCGCTTCTGGTCATCTTTATTTTCATCAGCATCACGCGAATCCCGGCGGCGCTTTTGATCGTAGTATGGTTTCTGATTCAGCTTCTCAACGCTGGCGCGGTGGCAAATGTGCAGACGGGCGGCGTGGCTTACCTGGCGCACGTCGGCGGCTGCGTCTTCGGAGCAGTAACTGCGAGAATCTTTGAAGATCCCCGCCGGCTTGCTGAGCAGCAATGGCGCGAATAACGGCCTGACATCGGGGGGCTGGCCCATCCCTTCCCGCCCAATGGTATCTCCTGCTCTTTGGATGAACCGGCGTGTTACTTCGTTCGCTATGTGTGGTACGCTGAAGCGCAATTCTTGTTATCCGAGGCATCCATGGCGCAGCTCAGCAGAATCGGAGTGTCTTTGGAGTCAGATCTACTCGATCGCTTTGACAAGTTCATCGCTGAAAAGGGCTACGACAACCGATCCGAGGCGTTCCGCGATCTGATACGCGATCGGCTTGTGGGGACGGCAGTCGTGGCCTCCAGGGCTCCGGTCGTGGGAACCGTCACGTTGATCTATGACCATCACACTCGGCTTCTCCCCGAAAAACTGGCCGACCTTCAACATGAACATCACGAAGTGGTCATCTCGACGCTCCATGCCCATCTCGATCACGATACATGCCTTGAGGTAGTGGTCCTGCGCGGCAAGTCTCGTGAGGTTCAACAACTGGCCGACAAACTCATCAGCACAAAGGGAGTGCGCCATGGGCGCCTGGTCATCAGTTCCCCTGACACCGTGTCACCACACCGCCACTCGCACCACTGATCACCTACGATCCGGTTCTGACTTGCAGACGTCCCCCGACCCTATCCACTGGAGGAGCAAATCACTACAGGAGAATTCTGATCTCCAATAGGTAAATCCCAAAAGAGTGCGCTTGCCCTTTACAAGAACGCCTCTTGGTAGCATGATTGTGAAATTCGTAACAGTCTGGTAGCACGATTCGGGGTAACGTAATATGCAGGGAGCCAGAGCAACGTTCTCTCCAGTTCGCCGCGGCCTTTGGAGCCTCTGCGTTCTGATCTCCGCGTCTACAGCGCTTTTCGCGGCGGCCAACGGAAGCCTTTCCGGGACTTTGAAAGATCCGACCGGCGCTGTAATTGCTGGCGCTAAGGTGACGTTGGTCAACACCGCCTTAAAGTCTGAATACACTGCCGTCACGAACGGACAGGGGTTCTATTCCTTCCCTGCACTCCCAGTTGGTCACTACAACGTCACGATCGAAGCCTCAGGATTCAAGACGCAGAAGAGATCCGGCCTGATCGTTGACACTGACGCTGCACTAAAGCTGGATGCAACCCTGACAATCGGTGACCAGTCCGAACAAGTGACCGTGGAGGCTAGTGGCGCGTCGGTCGAAGCCCAGGTTGATACTGTTGCGACCCACCTCGGCGAGCTGGTGACCGGATCACAAATGACAGCTTTGCCATTGAATGGCCGCAGCTACACGGATCTGCTGCCCATCCAACCCGGCATCGTTCCAGTGTCCACGCTATTGCCGACCTCCGTAATCATGGCCGGCGTTACCGGGGGGCTTTCGCCGTCAGGAGATTTGAACCCGGGAAATCTTTCCATTGACGGACAGCGGGAATCGTCGAATGGCTTCTTAGTGAACGGCATTGATGTGCAGGAGCACATGAATGGTGGCACATCCATCGTCGCGAACCTGGATTCGATCGATGAATTCCGCGTTCTCACCAATAATTTCGACCCTGAGTACGGCAACTACAACGGCGGCATGATGACAGTCATAACCAAGTCAGGCAACGACTCCTTCCACGGCAACATGTTCGAGTTTCTACGAAACACAGCCTTGGATGCCCGCGGATACTTCGATCCGAGCCGGCCCGTTTTTCGGCAGAATCAGTTTGGCGGAACTCTGGGTGGCCCGGTCAGGCACAGCAAAGTTTACTTTTTCGCGGATTATCAAGGCACTCGAACCAATGAAGGCGTCGAGACGGGAGATATTTCGGTACCGTCGCTGCAAGACCGCGCGGGTAATCTGTCCGACGAGGCGACATCTTTGACGGGATCTGTGAGCGGAACCTTTCTCGCGAGTTTACTTTCGCAAAAACTCGGCTATGGAGTTTCCGCAGGAGAGCGCTACTACACGGCGGGCTGCACGACGAACTCATCGTGCGTATTCCCGAACGCCATAATTCCCGAGAGAGCATGGTCGGCGCCAGCTACCGCGCTACTGCCATACATTCCGTCGCCCAATATCAGCGTCGATCAATTCTCGACCTCGTCTTATCCGCAGACCGTGCGCGACGATAAAAGTTCCGGTCGACTCGACGCGAACGTCGGCCGCTGGGGCCAGCTTTCGGCATACTACTTCTTCGACGACTATCGGCTCGACAATCCGTATCCGGGGCAGCAAGGGGGAGCGAGCATCCCCGGTTTTGACGCGCTAACGCTCGGCCGCGCCCAGCTCGTCAGCCTCGGAGACACGAAGCTTTTTGGCAGCGGTACGGTGAATGAATTTCACGTTGGATATCTCCGCTACGCCAACGTCATCGGGCAGCCGAAAGGCGGTTTGGGTGTAAGCCAGGCGGCGCAGGGTTTCTCGACCAGCTCCGCGAACGGGGGATTCACGATCCAAGCTCCACAATTTGAGGGCGTGGAAAACATTGTCTTTCCTTCCTTCGTCATGGGTGTTCCCATCACCAATGAAACGCAGATCAACAACACGTTGTATCTGGGGGATACGTTTTCAAAAGTGATCGGGACTCACACTCTGAAATTTGGCGGGCAGTTTCATTGGGATCAAGTGAACGAACATCCCAATGCGACCTTTAACGGCACCTTCAACATCGACGGAACCGAAACTGGCTTTGCGTTTGCCGATTTCCTGATCGGCGTACCCAGCAATTTCACGCAAACCTCGGGTCAACCTTTCTATTTGCGAAACCGATATGCCGGCCTCTTTGCCCAAGACAGTTGGCGGGCACGCACGGATTTGACCATCAATGTCGGATTGCGGTGGGACTACATCATGCCGTTCTGGGAGAAATACAACGAAGTGCAGACTATCATTCCCGGCAGGCAATCCGTCCTCTATCCGGGGTTGCCTCCCGACCTGGTGGTTCCCGGCGATTCCGGAATTCCGAGCACGATTTCGCCGTCCAAGCCGGACAACTTCGCCCCACGAATCGGCTTCGCCTACGCCCCAAGATTTGATCACGGAATTCTGAAGGGAATTTTCGGAGACAGCGGTAAAGGCAGCATTCGGGCGAGCTACGGTATCTTCTATACCGCGTTTCCGGGTCTTTCGGCCGGGGTCATGTATGGCGTTCCACCCTTTGGCTACAACTACCTCAGTCCCCAGCCGCCACTGTTTGCCACTCCTTTCATCAACGTTGCGGAGGGGGGCCAGAACACGGATCCGTTCCCGCTCACGTTTCCTCCGCACAATGTGTCAGCCAGCAATCCGGACAGGCAAAGCTTCGCCAGCGTGATTCCTATCTCTGCCGACGTTTCCTTTTACTATCGCGATGCCGTGCCCTACACCGAGAACTACATGCTTTCGTTCGAGCGGCAAATCACAAACCGTACCTTGCTCACCGTGAGTTACGTAGGAAACCAGGGGCACCACATTCTTGCGGTAGTGTCGAACAACCCCGCCGACCAGACTCTTTGCCTCAGCCTGAGTCAACCCAGCGAAGTGGCGCCCGGCAGCCCCACATGCGGCCCGTTTGGTGAGGATGCAGTCATCACCAGCGCCAGCGGCTATGTGTATCACGGAGTGCGGGAAGGTATAGGCTCCAACTACCAGGAGGACACGTGGCAACAAACGATCGAGAATTCTACCTACAACGCGCTGGAGACGAATTTGCGCTACGTAGGCCACAGATCCAATTTCCTGCTTGGTTACACTTACAGCAAATCCATCGACCAAGGTTCGAATCTCGGCGAACAGCTTAATCCCTTGAACCACGCGGCGACGCGCGCGATTTCCGCCTGGGATATGAAGCATAATTTTGTGGGGAGCTTCGAGATAGGTCTGCCGTTTGATCTACTTTCCGGGCGTGCGAATCGCTTAACCGACGGATGGAGCGTCGCCGGCACTGCCCGTTTCAGCACCGGTCTGCCCGTGACGCTGTTAGACGACTCAGATAACTCGCTGTTGGGAACGTTAGGGAATGGTGTCAACAATTATCTGCTGGATACGCCGGAGTACCATGGTGCGCCGTTGGATATCAACACCAATCCGAGAAACGGGCGACCCGCGTTCAACAACACGCCCGCCGCCTTCATCACGGAGACGCTTGGGCAATTGGGAAATGTGCCTCGACGATTTTTTTACGGTCCCGGAATCAGCAATTTTGACCTGACGCTGACAAAAAAATTGAAAGTAACCGAGTCGAAAGCGTTCGAGTTCCGGCTGGAAGCGTTTAACGCATTCAATCATGCTCAATTCTATGGTGCCGCCGCAGTGGATGGAGAAGTGAACGATCCTCATTTTGGCCAAATTGTGAGCGCAGCATCGCCGAGACTGGTGCAGCTCGCCGCCAAATTCACTTTTTAAGGGTTACATTTCTTTCACGAACCTGTTGTAGGGCTGGGTGCCGCAGGTTCGCGTCGATTCTCTTGGACGCTAACCTGGGCCACCCGCCCGTTGAACTGTGGTTGCCCCACCCTTGTCGCGTTTTTGTGCGACAGGGTGGGGACGTTCTGGTTCCGCACTTTAATGGAGCACGGTGTAAAATCAGCCCACCCTCCCGCAAACAGCGCGGGAAGGGTGGGGCAACCGCGGGCGTCTCGATTCAGAAAGGATGGGCCAGCCCCCCGCTGTGGTCGTGGCTGTGACGGTAAAGTTTGTCGTCTCGTTCGCCGCTAGATTCACAGAATTCGGACTGACGTTACATTGGGCACCCTGCGGAGCGCCGCTGCATGAAAGGCTGAACGACACCCGGGGGAGAAACCATATAGGCTGCCTGTCCCCCCGGGCCCCGATTTTGCGGCAACTTTGTTCATCATCACGGCTTCGTTTGCGTAATGATTTTCTGCACTCCCCTGAGGGCGTCGCTCGTAATAACGTCGCCCGTTGCGTCGTCCCTTATCTCCCCTGTACACCTGTCGACGTCGAAATAGCCAACCAGCGAAGAACCAAAACGGTTTTGAGGAGAAGCATCCAATTGGAAAACGTATTTGTTCAGCTCGTTCTGCTCTGATCCAGTTTGACGATCCAAAACGACATCGCGACCCTTTGCGCGTAGATCGAACGCTGCAGGAATCAAATAGACAAGAATTCTCGCATCGCGCTCCGAGACAGCCGTGCAGTTTGTTTGTTCTTTTTGTAAAAGGCTAGGTGTGCCATCGGTTGCTGTAGCCAACATCAAACTGGCAATGATTA
>DASPSE010000266.1:0-2276 GCA_035624085.1 Terriglobales bacterium | reverse complement strand
GCCATAAGCAGAGAAGGATAGCTGGCGGGGTTGCTCCCCCGCAACCGGATGAAGAGGAGGATACCGGGTCACTTCCCGGTTTGTCCGTGATCCGCCCGAAGGAGTCCTGCCGCCTCGTAAAGCAGACGGCGATCAGCGCCGGCAGTATTGCCGGAACTCGTCCATCTTTCATTTTCGGATTTCAACTTGCTGGCCGATTGCAGTTCCTAGATCGCGAAGATAGGTCTCCATTGTATGAGTCTGGCCGATCACGAATCGCGACACGAATCGGAACAGGGGGTTATACACTTCACCCTGTTCCGTGATTCGCAGCGCTGTGGAGCCGTCCAGTGGCTGTAAGTTCAGCGTCCACGTGCCCGAGTACGGGAGGTTCGCGGCGACCATGCGGGTTTTTAGCAATGTCGGGGGGCGGCGCTCCACCGCTTCGTAAGTAATTGTCTGACCGCGGCTATCCGTTTCGCGCCACTGCCGGCTCCCGTCCGGTGTGGAGACGGGCTCATATTTCCTGACGTTACTGCGCCACGTCTGAGGCCCATCTATCAAGGCGAACAACCGCTCTGGCGTGGCCTTAAACACAGCGCTTCTAGATGCGGTGTGCGTCTTCGGCAACAGCATTCCAACGACCACCACCAGCGCTATCAAAGCGACACACGTACCCGCTGCGACCAGCAAGAGTTTCATCTGTTCTGCCTCCTTGCCCTTTGCCGTTTTAGGATCGTTGCATACTTGGCAAGTCGTTCGATCCCTTCTAATGCTGTTTCAAGCTCGGATTCGTGCATCAATGCGAACATTGCTCTGACTAGTGCTGGATCGAGTACGGCATTCTCCTTTTTGATCCGGTTTCCGGCTTCGGTCAGGGTTAGGCCGACCTTACGGCCGTCTCCAGGCACTGCCTTTCTTCGTACATAGCCTCTTCGCACTAGCCGGTTCACCTGAATACTCATGGCCGAGCGCCCAATGCCCAGATGCTCCGCTAGTTTCGAAAGCGTCATCAGCCTCTGGGTGTCCAAATGATCCAGGACACTTGCCTGATGCGCCGTCACAACCGCTCCACTCTCTTCGTCGCGAATATGGCGCCGGTGGCATGCGAGATAAATCGCAGGATAAGCGTCAAATAGCCGCCGGATCTGGGCATCAAACATAGCAAGCATCGTAAGGCAGTAGTTTGATTTGTCAAACATTTAGTTTCTAAAGCAAGTATTGAGCGGATCGTCGGCTATTCGGAAGTTGAGTCCGAGCGTGCTCGGAAAGTCTGAAATCATGCCGGAGAGGTCCGAGCGCTGGTGAATTTGTTTGCTGCATGGCAACATCGTTGATTGATCCATGGGTTGGATCGCAGCGCCACAATTGAACCAGGAACGGCCGCTTTCGAAAATGACGCACTACCGCTTATTCCGGAGCTCTAATACATTATTCGGAATACTGGATGTGAACCTTAATCCCCTGGTTTGCCTTCAGCTCTGGCAGAACGATCCGATGCTTGTCGGGAAGAACCTTCGCATTTGCATCGACAGCAGTGATCTCTCGCGTAAACTCGAAGGTAATCCCCGATACCGCTTCATCTGCAGTTGCATTCAGGATTACCTCCCGCGCCGTTCTTCCCGCGACGACCGACCACTTCAAGTGATCGCGCGCCCGCCAGAAAACAGCGAAACTCTGCAAGTCCATGGCGCTCGCGCCGGTCGGCAGCCGCTCCAGCAGTTCTTTTTCGGCCGTGAGTTTGTCGCCGGCCTGGTTCGGATGGATGAGCAAAACATTCACACCGCCAATTGTGGCGTTCGCCCGAATCACATCGAGTGCGGCATCGACGCGCTGTCCCAAGGGAGGCATCTCCTCATCTTCAAACGTAACCGGAAACTCGTACAGTCCGCTGTCTTCTTCGTAGAGCAGGCCAAGTGGCAGTGCATAGGGGAAATTCGTCAATACGTCGTTGGCGGTAAATGAGGAGTCAAACTCATATCCGGTGCGTTGCAAAGCCTCCGGCAGTGATTGCGGTACACGCAGGTGCCCGGCTCGGAAGAAGATTGTCCGCTGGCCGGGAAGCTCTCCATCGAGCAATTCCTTGGGCACGCGCACTTCGCCGAACACGGTTGCTCCCGTAAAGCTTTCGAAACCGGTGCCCTGAGGCCGATAGGTGGCGTAGGTCTCGTCTCCCGTTCCCAGCTCAGCCTTGTTGAATCCTCGCGAATGAATCACGGAGTGGCTGCCGATCGAGAACCCTTCTGCGGCAAGGCTTCTCAGGTCGTCGAGGTTCCTGCCATAGAAGAATGCCCGGC
>DASPSE010000264.1:0-8653 GCA_035624085.1 Terriglobales bacterium | reverse complement strand
TCGTGCCAGTGATCTGGCCGCTGCAAAGCCCGTGGTCGAAGTGAGTGGCTGGAACGTGGAATAGCGGTGCGCGAGAAAGCATTCATGCGCTCAGTCGGCCAGCATTCCAGATAATCCGGCTGAAATCTGATTCAATCAGGTTCGCGCGTCAGCTGTGGATCGGGTATTGGACCGGCTTCCAGCTCCTGATGCCGTTTTTCGCGGGATGCATTGGACATCTGGGTGAATTTTTGCATCTCCGCTTTAGCTTCTTGTGGGCGCCCCAGCCGTTGCAGAATCTGCCCGCGTACATAGTGGATGCTTTCGCTGTCTGGAGCTAGTTTGCCGGCAGCGTCGATTTCCGCGAGAGCCAGGGAGAATCTGCTTTCGTGCAGATAAACTCTGGCTAACTGGAAGTGAGAACTGGAGAATTGGGGGTCAAGCCGCAAGGCCTTGCGCAGCATTTTCTCCGCTTCCTGATCCTGCTGCTGCAAGTAATCGATAAGGCCGAGCTGATCGTAGTCGTAAGCCACGTCCGGCTCGACAGCGATGTCTTTCAAAAACTCACCCTTAGCTTGCTCCAAATCCTGTTTCTTCATGTACACCATTCCGAGATTGAAATGCACGAAGGGGAGTTTGGGATCGGCTTTGGCAGCAAGCTCGAGTTCGGTGAGGGCGTCGTCATATTCCTCGCGGTTCAGATGAGCTTTTCCCATCAACAGATGAAACTCCGGAGAATTTCCGCCGCTTTCGACCAGCCGGCTCAGCGCGCGCTGTTCAAGATCGGCGCGGCTCGCGTTTCCCGCAGCGATGCCCAACACATATAAGTAGTTCAACTGGCCGGAAGCTTGCGGCCACAGCGGCTCGAGCGTGCTGGCGGCCTCGGCGTAACGTTCTTTGAAGAAGTAACACAGACCCAAGAGATAACGGGCCTGGTACGAGTCCGGTGCATCGCGCAGCACCGATTCAAACGGCGGAATCGCACGGCCAAAATCATTCTGCCGGTAGTAAACGAGGCCAACGTTCAGGCGGATTCCCGCGACCTGGGGCGCCAGATGGTCTGCCGTATGCAACATGGCAAGGGCTTGCGACCATTGTTTCCGCCGCATGTAAATCACCCCGAGGTTCGCGTACGCGCCAGCGACTTCGGGGTTAAGCGCGAGTACGGCGCGAAAAGATCGCTCGGCATCGTCCAGCTTTCCGCTTTTCAGCTCGGCTTCTCCGCGTTGGAAAAGTTGCTGTGGATCGCCGTTCTGGGCAGAAAGTACGGCAGAGTTGGAGGCTGGGTCTCCAGCTTGACCCAGCTTTTGCGGGGAAGCGGATAGGCTCTGTACAGCCGCGAAAAAGCAGTAGGCGACGATCAGGGCTTGCAAGGCAAAACTTGACACCGATTTCACTCTCTGCTGTAGTGTCCGCCAGCGGCAGCTTGATTTTCAAGCAGCCTCGGCGTCGGGTGAAACCCAACCATGCGTGACACAAGGATAAAAAGCACAATGGTCACGATTCGTGACGTGGCGAAGGAGAGCGGTTTTTCCTCCACGACGGTTTCCATCGTTCTTAATAACGCTCCCCTGGCGCGCTACATTCCGGCCACCACCAAGAAGCGGATTGAGCGGGCGGCCCAGAAACTGGGCTACCGGCCCAACCTGTTTGCCCGCTCCCTGCGCAGCAAACGCAGCCACACGGTGGGGGTGATGGTGTTTGACATGACCGATCCGTACTGCACGCTGGTGCTGCGCGGAATCGAAAACTCGCTTTACCAATCTTCCTACCTGCCGATTGTCACCGATGTGCACAATGAGCGCAGCCGCTTCGAGCGCTATCTGGAGATGCTGCTCGACCGCAGAGTGGAAGCTCTTATCGTGCTGGCGAATTGGCTGTTCGTGAATATTGAGGTGTTGGCTGACCTGGAAAAGAGCAGCATTCCGACGGTCATGATTGGCCATGAGCTGCAGAATGCGCCGATCAGTTCTGTCATCGTCGACAATGAGGTTGGAGCTCACATAGCGATCGAGCACCTCTATTCGCTCGGGCACCGCAAGATCGCCTTCATCCGCGGGCCCAAGACTCTCTCGGACAGCGCTCCGCGCTGGAAGGGTATCCGCGCGTTCGCCAAGTCCAGGGGTCTGGAACTGGATCCGCGATTGACCGTGGAACTCCCCGAATCGAGTGATCCGATCTCCGGCTCGGAAGCCGGTTACAAGTTAACGGAGGAGTTGCTGAAACAAAAGCGTCCCTTCACCGCCTTGATGGCCTTTGACGACCTGACCGCATTTGGCGGCATACGCGCTCTGGCGAAAGCAGGCTTGTCGGTTCCGGAAGATTGCTCGGTGATCGGCTTCGACGACGTGGCCGCGTGCAGTCTGTACACTCCCGCGCTAACTACCGTGCGCCAACCGATGGAGGCCATGGGAACCATGGCAGTCAGCATCGCCCTGGAGGGGATCAACGCCGTGCTGGAAAAGCGCGAGTTCACCGCCGTTCACCGCAGAATGGCCCCGGAGCTGGCGGTGCGGGAGTCGACCCGCAGCCTGTTGTGACCCGGATCACAGACCGTGGGCCGCTTTTCGGATATTTTTTCGCTTGACTGCGATCCTCGCTTTGCAGCACTATTCATACGTTTTAATAAAGGCTTTTTGGGCCGAAGCTGGGCGACTGGGGTCAACCGTGGGGTAAAGCTGGATTTTGCGGGGTGAGATCCGGCTGAATTTCCTTTCGCAGAAAAATTGGAGTGGATGATGAAATCCCATCTGTCGTGGCTGTGCATTGTCCTATTCGCTTACAGTTTTCCCGCCGCTCTGTTGGCGCAGGACACAGCTTCGATAACCGGCACGGTAACCGATTCTACGGGCGCGGCGATACCCAACGCGCAAGTGACCGTGAGCAGTCCGGCGCAGGGCCTTAAACGCACGGGCAAAACCAACGGCAGCGGGGACTATCTGTTCTCAGCGTTGCCGATCGGGTCCTACGACGTCTCGGTTGCGGCAAAGGGGTTCAAAAGATACGAAGCGCGCGGCGTCATTCTGCGGGTGGCCCAGAAGGCCCGCATTGATGTGAGTATGGAAGTGGGGGGAGAGAATATTGAGGTTACAGTTGAAGGGACCAGCGTAGCGCAGGTCGAAACTCAATCCTCCGATCTCGGGGGCACGGTTACTGGCAAAGAGATCACCCAGCTCGAGCTCAACGGACGGAACTTTACCCAACTCATTACCCTGGTCCCTGGAGTGACCAACCAGAGCGGTCAGGACGAAGCCCAGGTCGGAGTGAATGGCAACGTCTCGTTCAGCGTGAACGGGGGTCGAACCGAGTACAACAACTGGGAGATGGACGGCGGAGATGCCCTCGATAATGGCAGCAACACCACCTTAAATGTTTATCCCAGTATCGATGCCATCGCCGAATTCAAGGTTCTCACCTCGAATTACGGAGCTCAATACGGTCGCAACGGTTCCGGTACGGTGGAAATAGAAACCAAGTCCGGAACCAGCAGTTTTCACGGCGATGTCTACGAGTTCGTGCGTAATGATGATTTCAACGCTACCCCATACTTCCAGACTGCGCCTCCTTCTTATAAGAAGAACGATTTTGGTTACACCATCGGCGGACCGATCTTCATTCCCGGGCACTACAACACGAATAGGCAGAAAACCTTCTTTTTCTACTCGGAAGAATGGCGACGCGATCGCGTACCCTCGATTTTCCCGGTTACAACCGTCCCTACGGTGGCGGAGCGGGGGGGGAACTTCAGCGACTTGTGTCCAGTGGCTGGAACAGCATATACCCCCACGACCGCTCTTGCATTTCCGGATTGCCCAACCCAGGGCCTCAACACGCTGAACCCAAGTTACTTTCCCGGAAACCAGGTCCCGATCGCTCCGGGTCCCTTGGTCCCCGCGTTGGAAGATCTGATTCCCGCTCCCAATGTTGGCTCCAACACGTGGACAGTGGCGCAGACTCTGCCCACTAACTGGCGGGAAGAACTCTTTCGGATCGATCATAATTTTACCGACAAGATTCGCGGGACTTTCCGTTACATCCACGATTCATGGTCGCAGATTTACCCGACACCTTTGTGGACCAGCGGCACCAGTTTCCCAACCGTGGAGACCAATTTCGTCGGCCCTGGAGTCAGCATGGTGGCCCGGTTGTCTGCCACCGCCTCCCCCACCTTGTTGAACGAGTTCGTGGCCAGCTACACGACAGACCACATTACCCTCAACCTGCTGGGTGCATGGCAGCGCCCTCCGGGTGTAAACGTGGGCGTTTACCAGAACGGGTTCGGCGGCAAAGTGCCGGGCATCAGCTTGAATGGCGGCATTTACAACGGAATCAACGAAGACCCCGGATACATCCCCAATGGACCGTTGAACTCGAATCCTACCTATACCTACCGGGATAATGTCACCAAAATTATCGGAGCCCACAATCTGCAGTTCGGCGGTTATTTTGTAGCCGCACAGAAGAACGAAATCCCACAGCCCGGCACAAGCACTAACGGCATTCTGACTTACAGCACCAGCGACAGTGTCGTCACTACCGGGAACGCATTTGCCGATTTACTCCTGGGCAATGTGGCTAGCTTCGCGCAGGAAAAATCTGTTATTAAGACCTACAACCGTTACAAGATTTTTGAACCTTATTTGCAGGATGACTGGCGCGCCACCAAGCGTCTTACGCTGAATCTTGGCCTGCGAATCAGCATGTTCGGCACTTACCGGGAAATCCATCACAGTGCCTGGAATTTTGATCCTAATTACTACGTGCCGGGCGCCAGCTCCACCAATGCCTCCGATTTAGTGGTAGGCAATCCTTATAACGGATGGGTCGATTGCGGCGTGACGAAGGGAGTTCCTGCCGGCTGCATGCAGGGGCATCTGTTCAATCCCGCGCCACGCCTGGGGTTTGCGTTCGATCCCAAGGGGAACGGAAAATGGGCGGTCCGCGGTGGATATGGGATTTTCTTCGAACACACCAACGGTAATGAGGCCACGACTGGTTCTTTGGAGCAGTACAACCCGCTCACGCAGACTACAACGGTCGCCAACATCATTGGGTATGGGAACATCACTCCCAGTCTGCTGGGAACCACAACCACCCCATTGAGCTTCGTTTCCATTCCCGACAAAGCCACCTGGCCGTATGTTCAGCAGTGGCATCTGGATATTGAGCATGAAATTGCAAAAAACACGGTAGCTACGGTTTCATACGTGGGAAGCAAGGGCACACACCTGACCCGCGAGTTTGACCTCAATCAGCTTCACACCGTCCTCTTATCGCAAAATCCATACGTGGCGGGTGAATCCATCAACATGAACGGTCACAATGATTGCGGCACAGCCTTCGATGCGTATGGCGTTCCCACGGATGCCACTACACCCAGTGGCGCAACTGTGGCCTACATCCCAGGAGTCAATGGCGGCCCTCCCTCCGGTCCAGCCGTGAATCTTGGAGTGGCAGCCTGCGGCACCGTGGCGGATCCATTTCGCCCGTACGATGGCATCGGCGATATCACGCGCAAGGAACAATCCTCTTCCTCGATCTACCACGCGCTGCAAGTGGCCCTGCGTCATAACGTCGGCAGTCTTCAACTCACTTTTGCCTACACCTACAGCCACTCCATCGACGACTCTTCGGATGCTGGGGATGTAAGCTCGGTGGACACGTACCACCTGAGCGCTTACCGGGCCAGCTCCAATTTCGATCAGCGGCATGTGGTCAACTTTGGCTATGTTTACGATTTGCCGTTCTTCAAGAGTGCCGGTCTCAAACGCAAACTGTTGGGAGGATGGGAGTGGTCAGGCATCACGCTGATTCAGAGCGGGACGCCATTCACGGTCTACAACGGCGGCGGCAACGGTGTTCCCGGTGACAATGCCGGCTCCGGCAACGGCGTTACCACCTCCGGCGCATCCTACCCTGACCTCGTCGGCAACCCGTCTGCCCCGGTGCAGCAGTTGCCGGGCACCGGATTTGGACCGTTCTTCTTCAATCCGTCGGCGTTCGACGCACCGCGAGGACTGACGTTCGGCGATTCGGCCAGGAATCTCCTCACCAATCCTTTCCGCACCAATTTCGACATGGCACTGCTCAAGCATTTTGCGGTCACCGAAAGCAAGTATTTCGAATTCAGGGCGGAAGCGTTCAATGTGTTCAACCACATCGAATGGGCGTGGCTGGGAGGCGATTCCGGTTCCGCAGCTTCCAACACGCCGTTTGGGAGCCCTACTAACTCGATCAGCTGCTATGGTGGCGCAAACAACTCGGCCGGCGATCCGTCCTGTACCCTCCCCGCGCCAACTGGGGCAGGTGTGGCGTTCCTCCACGCCAATGCGGTACACAACCCCCGCATTCTGCAGTTAGCGTTGAAGTTTATCTTCTGAGGGGACGGCTGCGGCGGTTCGAGAAGCGCCCTGGCTCCTCCGGCGGACGCGAGGGAACGCCCCTTTCGAACATGGATTGCGAGTAGACTCAGTGGGAGGGAATGTATGGCAGCATTCTTCCTATGGTGTATTTTGTTCGTGATCTGCTGGCCGGTGGCTCTGCTGGCGTTAGTGCTTTATCCGATCGTGTGGCTTTTTCTGCTGCCGTTTCGTCTGGTCGGAATTGCAGTGCGCGGAGTCCTGGATCTGGTCTGGGCCGTGGTCACGCTGCCGGCACGGCTTCTGGCGGCGCCGTTCCGGTTGTGATTTGGTTGGTCTGTTGAAAGCCACAGCGATCACCCGCCATAACCCGGCCTTATGCTTCCCATAAAAACAATCAATTTCCCTCGGTGCGAGGCGGCTTCTACACTCGCCTGTTTGTGAAATGCCAGAAGTTATCGCAGTCGAGCTCTCCCCCAAAATTACTCAGCGCACAAATAAAAGGAGTGTTTTATGGCTGACCCGAAGACCGTCCTGGAGTTCGTGAAGAAGAACGGGATCAAGATGCTTGATCTCCGTTTCACAGATCTGCCGGGATTGCAGCACCACGTTTCTTTCCCCATTGAGCAGTTGTCCGAGTCTTCCTTCGAGGAAGGTTTCGGAATGGATGGTTCGTCGATTCGCGGCTGGGCTGCCATCCACGAAAGCGACATGCTGCTCATTCCCGATCCGAATACCCACATGCTCGATCCCTTCACCGAGGTGCCCACGCTGGTGATGGTGTGCGATGTGATCGATCCGGTGACTAAACAAAGATACGATCGCGATCCCCGTTACATTGCAAGAAAGGCGGAGCTGTATCTGAGCTCCACGGGAATCGCCGACACGGCTTATTTCGGCGCTGAGGCGGAATTTTTCATTTTCGATAACGTGCGCTTCGATCAGCGTGAGCAGCACGGGTTTTACTTCATCGACGCGGAAGAGGGCCGGTGGAATTCCGGGCGCAAAGAAAATAATCAGGGGTATCGGCCGCGCTACAAAGAAGGATATTTCCCCGTGCCGCCGACCGATCATTACCAGGACCTGCGCAGCGAAATGGTCATGACCATGCTGAACTGCGGGCTGGAGGTGGAATGTCATCATCATGAGGTGGCGACCGGCGGGCAGACGGAAATTGATCTGAAATACGACTCGCTGGTGCGCTCAGCCGACCACATGATGCTTTACAAATATGTGGTGAAGAACGTCGCCAACCAGTACGGCAAGACGGTGACGTTCATGCCCAAACCGATTTTCCAGGACAACGGCAGCGGCATGCACACTCATCAGTCGTTGTGGAAGAATGGCAAACCGCTGTTCGCGGGCGATGGTTACGCGGGCTTGTCGCAACTGGCGCTGTGGTATATCGGAGGACTGATCAAGCACGGGCCGGCGCTTTCGGCGATCATCGCTCCTACGACCAATTCCTACAAGCGGCTGGTGCCGGGGTTTGAGGCGCCGGTGAATCTGGCGTACTCGCGGCGCAATCGCTCGGCGGCGTGTCGTATTCCGATGTATTCGGCGTCGCCGAAGGCGAAGCGCGTCGAGTTCCGTCCGCCCGATCCGAGCTGCAATCCGTACATGGCGTTTGCGGCGATGATGATGGCGGGACTGGACGGAGTCGAGAACAAGATCGATCCCGGCCAGCCCCTGGACAAAGACATTTATGATCTTGGACCCGAGGAGCTGGCGAAAGTGCCGTCGATGCCAGGCTCTTTGGAAGACGCGCTCAGCGCGCTCGCCCGCGACAATGCATTCCTGCTCAAAGGCGACGTGTTCACCGAGGAGCTGTTGAGCACCTACATCGATTACAAACGCTCGAAGGAAGTGGACGCGGTTCGCCTGCGGCCGCATCCGTTCGAGTTTGCCCTGTACTACGACATTTAGTCGTTGGTCGTACGTCGTTCGTCGTTGGCGAGGCCCGGCGCAAACCGGGGCGTTTGTCTTGCACGAATGAGCGGGATACCTCGTCCCTGTGCCGTGCGCTTTGCGGGACAGCGCAGGGATTTGTCGCAGTTGCGCCTTAACGGCGCCTCATTTCTTTCCGCCATGAAACGGCAGGGCTAAAGCCCTGCTCCACCCAAAGACCAAGGCAAGTTGAGTGAAGTGGCCACCTCGGCGGCTGAAGCCGGTCACATAAGAGTGCCTTCTTTGCAGGGCTAAAGCCCTGCTCCACCCAAAATCCCTAGCATAAACTCCCTCTCGCTTCGGATAGAACCGTCCTGCCAACAGAGATCTTCTTTCCAAAATGAAACAAAGATGGACAAGAATTTGTT
>DASPSE010000254.1:0-2056 GCA_035624085.1 Terriglobales bacterium | reverse complement strand
CGATAAAGAAGAAGGTAAAGATCACGGTCAAAGCAACAGAACGGGGTTGAGGAAGATAGCCATGAAAACGAAGAAATCCGAGGGCTAGCCCGAGTGGAATGGCGATCGGTGCGAAGAAAAGCAATTCGCGCAGTCCGATGAACACATCGTTCATGCGCATGCGGAGATCGAATCCAACATCCGTGAGTTGCCGGATCGCGAGAAAGCCGTAGAGACCAGAATCCAGGAGGATCAGCTTACTGATCACGCTGAGATGCGCGGGCCAGGCGGGCTCTAACCAGCGCAGGTCAACTGCCAGTCCTAAGAGAACAAGAATCGCGAAATCGCGCCAATCGCCGCGCTGTTGCGGATCATCCTGCCCCGCGTGCCACAGCACGACGGAGATCACAACTGGCAGCCCGAAGTAAATTACCAGCCAATGGCCACGATTCCATTGTGACCCTGCCAGCAGATAAGGGACACCGAGCAAAGCTGGAAGAATGAGGCGGAAGAGAACAGGCAACTTTTGGCAGAGGCGGATGATCTGATCACCGATGAAGCCAAACGCCAGCACCGGAGCCAGAGCCCACAGGCCCGCTGCAATTACCGGTACGGTCCAGACGTGCACAGACTCATCCTAACGGAAGGACACTGTGGGCCAAATGGTTAGTTATCCCACTTCCACTACAAATTGTGCTTTGTGAACTTGCGAAACCTTCGCGCCCTTTGCGGTGACAAGAGTGCGAGACGCTTCTCCCAAGCTGAGTGCGACAGCTGGTAAACTATCTCTTCACCACATCGATGTGGAAATCGGTTACACTCAAAGCAGCCGGAGCCGCGAGAACCCTGGGGTGAACTGTGTTTCCTGAATCCAAGAGTCCCGAGCCCCCTGAAACGAAGACTGTCTCGCACAGCCCCTCCCCGGACTCGGAAGTCCAGCTTTTGCTCGCCAACAGTTGGAACACTCCTCTTTGGAAGCGTCTGCTGGGCGAGTTGCGAGACAGATTCGCGCCGGAGAATTTGCCTCCACTTGAGCTGACGTCCCGCCCAGTCAACGTTGGCATGTCGTACGGCGACCGCTTGAGCCTGCCCTGGTATCGCACCATCTTCACCAATATAGGCGACGTTATCACGCCGGAGACGCTGCCCCCGCTGGAACTGGAGTCCAAGCCGGTAGATGTGGGCGAGTTGATTGCCGACCAGATGAGTCATCCGTGGTGGACATCGCTGGTGCGCAACCTGGCTGACAAAGTCGCGCCGGAGAGACTGCCGCCGCTCGAGCTGACTTCAAAACCAATGGATCTGGGCGCAAACACTGATTCCATGCAGCTTCCACGCTGGTCGTCGGTGATCAGCACTCCGAAAGTTTTCCTGCCGGATAAGCCGAAGCAGGATTATGTGCTCACGCTCCCGAAACCCACGGTCACAAAACCTAAGCCGGATGCTGCAGAAATGCAGTTCATCCACGCGGTCGAGGCTGATCTGAAAAGAGACTTGCGTCGGTCTGTTTTCCGGCAGCGGCTATGGATTTCAATGGCGGCGTTGGAGATTCTTGCCCTGATCGGCACTTCCTTTTGGTGGAAGTGAGGCTGGATGTCCACTTATTTGCCAGCCGGAGCCGCACTCTGACCAGCCGCCGCGGCCTGCACCAACTTTTCTACCGCTGGCACGATCATCAGCAGCAACTGCGCCTGCGGCTTTCCCGCATCTTCTAATAAAGAAGTCTGCTGCGTTATCCACGCGTCCGGTGGCCGTTCGCCGCGATCCAGGTAATCGACTGCCTGCAGGCCCGCCGTGGCTAGACGCGAGAGGTTAGTGGCCAGAGGATCCGCTTCTTTCAGTAAGAATGACTGATATAGGAACGGGTTGGGGTTCCGCGTGAGCAAGAACGTTTTTATGAGTCTTCTGCTGTCTGCATCCTTTCCACCTGCTGCGATGTATCGATCGACGGAATCCGCGAATTGGCGGGCCATGGCACTTTCCGGACGAACGGCGTCCACCAATCGGTTCAACGGCACAAGGCTGGTTGGCACAACCGGCGCCGTTTCTTCACGAACGTAGTCCTTGACGGGTTCAA
>DASPSE010000444.1:0-2338 GCA_035624085.1 Terriglobales bacterium | reverse complement strand
TGAACCAGCGCCAGATGAATCAGTCCAAGCGCATTTACCAGGAATATAAGAGCGGACAGATCAGCGGCAAGCAAGCCCATCAGCTTGGCAAGAACGATCAGCGGGTCGCGAACCAGGAGCGGAAAGACATGGCCGCGAACGGTGGTCACCTGACGAAGCAGGAATCGCACCAGCTCAACCGCGAACTCAACCAAAACAGCAAAAAGATCAACAAAGAAAAGCAGGAATCACACTAGGGGCATCCGACGCGAAACTCCGAGCGGGAGCACGCGCCAGCCTACGCGGGACTAGGCTCGTGTTTACGTCATCCCCGGTCTTTGTCAGGAACTGTTCGAAGGGTGGGCAAGTGCAAGTGTGTGCACTCATGGAGTAAGAAAGGGCACAGTTTTCTTGCTAAGTCGCTCAAACTGATAACTTGGCCGCCACCGAATGTGGTAGCCGAATTGCTCCCCTTTTAGCCAAAACTCCCCTGCAGTCGAGAACTGGCACACTGGGGTGCCAGGCGAGACTTACTATCTTTGGACTGAACGACAGCAAAAGTTTCGACTTTTTGGAGGACCGAACCATGGGTGTCGGAAAGTGGATCGCGGCATTCGTTTGGGTGGCTTCTGCCAGCTTTACTGCAGCCGGGCAAAACAATTGCGCAGCCACGCCGCCCGCAGGGACTTGTGCAGCGCCAGCCCCGGTACAAGTCTGGTGCGGTGGCAACAACAGCAGTAGCACCTGCTCAGGGGGGAAGACCTGGATCGGATTTGTGACGTCGCCCCCAGCCTCCGGATCTTGGAGTGGCCAATTTGAAGGCTTGGACGCCAGCAGCATTTTGAATTCGGGACGCACGCCGGGAGCACAAGCCGATGCCAACGGCGGAATAGGCCCGACTAACTCCGACGGAGTAGGTCAGTACTTGGAGTTTGCCGACAATTTCATACAGGCATTTGATCGGGCAACGGGCAATGGTATTTTCAGCAATCAGGCCAATAGCGGTGCAGCGCCGCAGCCGATCTCTTCCTTGTTTGCACCGCATGGTAATACGTATTGCGGCAATCCTTCGCTGGATGGCATTGCTACCTATGATCGGCTAGACGGAGTATTCGTAATTGGCAACATCTTCCATCCAGGGGGAACTTATTACTATTGCATCGGAGTAAGCGCCCCGAGCGGGACGGAACCAGCGAACAATCTTCAAGGACAAAATTCCCAGAGCCATTGGAATGTGTACGCCTATAACATCAGTGCAGCGATTCCGACAAATGCGAAAGGCACTCCCTACTTTCCAGACTATGCGAGGTTCGGTTCCTGGCAAGACGGCTTTTACGTGAGTTGGGATCTCGAAGACGTAGACGCAAGTTACGACATCGTGGGTTTCGAGGTGTGCGAACTGGATAAGGCTGATATCATCGCGGGTCTTTCATCGAACTCGCCCACATGTTACACATACATTCCCACCTACGTTACCGGCACGGGAGGGACCAATAATAGCCTGATCCATACACTCTTGCCCGCCGATTTCGAGGGCAGCAATCCTATTCCGGACAATACGGCAGGGGAATATTTTCTTGCGCAGGTAAATCCGAGTAACCCGGGAACTAATGTGCAATGTTCCAAATCTCCCTGTACCTCAAGTCAACTGGCGTTCTGGACCTGGTCAGGGTTTGTGAACGGTGACGGACCGACATTCATCTCGGTGCCGGCTTTCACGCCGGGGTGTTATAGCCCCACGCATCCATACAATACTTACTGCGTTCCCGAACCTTATGGCGGTGTGATCGATAGCTTGGGGGATCGGCTCACTTATCGCTTGGTCTACCGTTATCTGACCAGCGGTGGGACTGGCGAGTATCTGGCAGTGGCCCACGCAATACAAATGGGGGCAAGTCGGCGTACCGGAATTCGGGTCTACAGTATTCGTGCCGGGGCCAGTCCGACCGTCGTTTACAGTCAAAACGTACAGGACACGACGAACGACTATTATCTTTCGATGTCTAGCGTGGCCATGGATGAAAATGGCGATGTGGGCGTAACGTACACCGTCACAGGCAACGCGTCTCACGGAAGCCGGAGCAATTATGATCCGTCGCCATTTTTCGTGACACTGGACAGCAGCGGGAACCCGGGCACACCGGTAGCGATTCTGAGCAACAGCGGATCGAGCGGGCAGGACGAGACAGATAATTTCTGGGGAGAATATGAGAGCGTGTCCTCTGATCCGAACGATGACCTCACGTTTTGGGCCGTGGACCAGTACATGGACGGAAACCAGGTCAGCGAGTGTTCATATCAATCGCGGGTGGGCAGCGGTTGCACCTGGGCCTCGCGGGTTTTTACCTGCCAAAAAGGA
>DASPSE010000226.1:0-2011 GCA_035624085.1 Terriglobales bacterium | reverse complement strand
GTCTTCCGCGTCGGCGGTTTCGCGATCGCCACTCAACTGTAGATCGCGTGCTACAGCGCCGTTGCAGACTACCTGCAGATGATCCACCGGGACAATCGATCGAAGCCAGGCCTTGAACTTTACGCGGTTCTGGCCCGCAGGAAGCTTGAGCTCGTCACCCGGCTCTTTATCGCCGAGCGTGAAGCCCAGCAGCGGTCCGTTAGTGGCGAAGGTGTGTCCCCGCTTCAGAGAGCTTAGCCAAGACGAAATGTCGAGAGGACCCAGAGGAACCTTTACGTAGACCCGGTTGAGGCCCACAGGTCCGCGCAGCGAAGCAAAGTTCGCCATGGCATCCGTTCCCGCAGCAGCCGGCAAGTGAAATCCTAAATTCAGAAGCCGATACCATAAGTTGGCGGTGGATTTGTGATCGCTGAAGCCAACTACTTCGATGTAATCCACTTTGCCAAGCGCAACATCGACCGGAAGCTCGTCGCTGAGCGAGACGTCCTTTGCAGGATCCGGAATTGTGTCGAACGGGTGAACATAGCCGACGAGAGCATGCTGTTCGTGGGCCATATCCGCAACGTTTGCATTCGTCGGAAAGAGGCTTGCGGCGGCAGTGCCGGGATATGCTGCGTACCCGGGAATCAAGAAATTCCGCGTGAGATTCAGCAGCCCAACGTGGCCCCAATAGCTAGTATGAAATTCCTGGCCGTGTAGCAGCAGATTGGTGGCAGTCGAAGCCGGATCCGGTTTCGTACTGAAGTAAGCAATGTCGGGAATACGCTGCTCTTTGTTGACGATGAGATTTTCAATGATCGGCAGGTTCTCCGCTGCAGCCTGCGCTACGAGATGCACAGGCGTGTTCCTGTAGGCCCCACCGTAATTCATGTGAACGTGAACGTCGCCGCTCACCCAGTGGAAGTGCGGGTCATGTGGAACACTGAGTGGCTGGAGCCGGATGGTGAGTTTTGCAGTTTCGTCTGCGGCAATGTGCACGGTTTGCGCAGCGACGCGATACTCAAGGCCTTTCATAGCCTCCACGGTCACACTTCCGGGCGGAACGTCGAGTCTTGCAGTGCCTGACGTGTGAAAGTAGTGCGGCTCGAACGGCCGCTCGGAGCGGACAAAGCTATCGTCAGCATGCATCCACGCGTCATCGGGAGCGTAGGCGCGGCCCTCTTCGCCAGTGACCGAAATCCGCGTCGGAGTCGGCTTTCCCGATGGATCAAGCACCGTTATCAAAAGGCGAACCATCGGCTTTAAATAATGCCTCTCCTTCACGACTAGCTGCGTTTGAGCACCGCCCGGAATTTCCTGGACCCACAGCGAAATATTCCCGCCACGATTTGAAATGAATGCAACCTTCTTTCCGTCCGGCGACCAGCGCGGATTGATGTTGTCAAAATCGCCGTAAGAAAGCGGAAACGCATCGCCTCCTTGCGACGGCATCACCCAAAGCTGATGCCATTGTTGTCCCAGATAAGATGCATAAACGATGTGTTTGCCATCGGGAGAAAAATCGGGCCGGGCCTTCCAGGCGGTCTCTTCGTAATGGATTTCGCGGGCCTCTGCGCCAGGCTCGGCTCTCACCCGCCAGAAACCGCCAGTGCCGTAGATGTGACCGCGATTGGAAACGAAAACCAGCTCCGAACCATCCGGCGACCAAACCGGACTGATCTCGTGATCAAATTCGCTGTAGTAGTAACGAGGCAGGTCGCTTCGAGTTTCCCCGGTCAGGCGTTGGACGTTGCCCAGATCGCCGTTGCTGAATTCGCCAAGAAAAATATGAAAGTGACCATGGTATGAGGTCGAGACGAACACGATACGTTTGCCGTCGGGCGAAAAACGCGGCTCGACGTTGACGGCGCCGCCTGAGGTGAGCTGCCGCGACTGCTTCGTCTGGAGATTCAAGGCCCACAATTCAATGGCATCTTTGTAGTAGGACGAGTACACGACCCAGCGGCCGTCCTGCGAACAATCGGGCTGGTAGTCATATCCGGGGCCAGCCGTGAGCTGCTCGGCGGTTGTC
>DASPSE010000221.1:0-2335 GCA_035624085.1 Terriglobales bacterium | reverse complement strand
GGGGGCTAGTAGCTAGGCATCGTTCTCGATTCTATGGGTCACGGGAAGAAAATCGCAAGGGAATCAGGAGTCAGCGCTTGCGGCGCCTTTTGGAGTTCCACGAGCTCAGCCCTCCGGGGCTAAAAGCCCGCGTCTTTCTGGGGCCTAAGCGGCACGGCTAAAGCCGTGCCCTACCCAAAACCCATTCATGAAACCAACTAGCTACTCCTTCTTCTCCTCCAGCTGCTGCGCCAGGTAGTTCTCGATGCCCATCTCGCTGATGGCGTGCAGTTGCGCCTCCAGGTAGTCGATGTGCTCCTCTTCGTCGGTCAGGATTTCTTCCAGCAGGTCGCGAGAGCCGTTATCCCCAGCCTTCACGCAGGTTTCGATTCCGTCATTCAAGCGCTTCACGGCGTCGTACTCGACCTGCAGATCGTTCTGGATTTGCGCCTTCACGTTTTGCCCGATATTGATCTTGAAATAATCGCTCATGTTGGGCGTGCCATCGAGCAGCAGGATGCGCTCCATCAGCTTCTCGGCATGGGTCATCTCTTCGATGGATTCTCCGCGGGTGTGCTTGGCCAGCTTCTGGTAGCCCCAGTTCTCGCACATCTCCGCGTGCAGGAAATATTGGTTGATGGCCGTCAACTCGGCCTTCAGCACTTGATTGAGAACAGCAATGACTTTGGTATCACCTTTCACGATTCGCCTCGCAAGATAGCGTTCAGCACCTAGCAGTTAACACTTGGCATTTAGCATTTAGTCGTAACGGGCCGTTGGACCTTAACGAAACGCCTGCATGGCTAAATGCCCACTGCTAAGTGCTAAATGCCTTTGGGTGCTGGCAGGAAATATATCACTGTCAGGGAAGCTAACGATACAGTCTAGCAGTTAACTCTTGTCCCGGTGTCCGTTCAGCCATTCTTTCGGCCAGAACAGTTGCACAGCGATGCACGCCGCCAGGCAGAAAATAAAACCAGCGAGCTGCGGATGTTCCGGCCACAATCTCTGCATCAAGCCAAGTCTCCCGGCCCAGAAACTTAACCCAGTGGCGATCGCAGTGGCGATCAAAGTGATCTTCAGCGTTCTCATTCGACCCCACTCTCAGAATGATACGCCCTGAACTTGAATTTCCCGGAGAGCTTAGGAGGGTTTTTCCGGTGATTCGGCGGCGACTGCGGGAACTTCTGGGGCCGCTGGGTTCTGTGGCGCTGCTGACGGCTGGCTATTGGATTTAGCCGTACTTTCCACCATACGATTGTTAAGGCAGTACAAGGCTAATTCGAGGCGATCGGCGACACCCAGCTTGTCATAAACCTTGCGCAGATAATTCTTGACCACCTGCTCGGTGGTGCCGACGCGCTGCGCAATCTCTTTGTTCTTCATGCCCTGCGTCACGCAGGAAACAATCAGTGACTCCTTGGGGGTGAGCTGCACCTTGGTGCGAGCGTTTGCGGGGCGCGTGCCCTGCGTGCGATAAGCCTCCAGCACCCATTGAACTCCCTGGCTGTCGAGCCACGCTTGGCCCTTGGAGACTGCGCGCAGGCAATCGACCAGAAGCTCCGGCTCGACCTCACGCGACACGATGCCGTGAGCGCCGCGACGGAACAGCTCAAGGGTCATTTCTTCCTGAGGCTCTGGTGTTACCACCACCACCCGCAGTCCGGGGTGCTGGCGCAAGAGGTCGGAAACCGCTTCCACCGGATTGGGCGCCAGCGCGGCTTCGAAGAGCATGATGTCGGCAGAAAATTTCTGGGCGGCAGAAAAGGCCTGCGGCAGAGTCTCGGCTTGCCCGACGACGCGCACGTCATCTTCCAAGGCAAAAATCTTGCGCAGTCCCGCACGGAAGATGGCCTGGGTGTCCGCCACGATCACGCGGATGAACTGGCCACTGCCCTCACCCACCTGCGGCGGTCCCGGTTTTTCTTCGACCCTGATTGGACTGCTTGCCATCAATTCCCTCGCTGCTCAGCGACGGTCGAAACGATACTCGTCGATAACCACGCCAACGCCGTGGCGCCCGGCTTCCTCAAAGTTACGAACTACGCGGCCCTTGCAGTCGAGCCGCACATCGGTTTCCGCGCCCACGACCGCTGCCGGCAACGAGATCGTGAAGTCCACCATCGAACCCACGGGCATTTGCGCGTCTACCACCTGGAACAGCACGCCATTCGCGGAAATGTTTTGAGTTTCGCTTTGGCTCTCACCGGACTTCGATTTTAGAGAAATCGGCAGCTTGATCGGAAAACGTACCGCGCTTTGCATGTCCGTGTACGCTTTCTTGGCTGTGGACGCCGATGTCGCGCCTTCTGGCGCCGCCAACGACGCATTTTCTTTCCACGGAAACGCGCCCGGC
>DASPSE010000217.1:0-7750 GCA_035624085.1 Terriglobales bacterium | reverse complement strand
GGTCGATGGTATTGATGCTTACTACCGAGCCATTGCCCCCGGCTGTACTCGCGTTGGCTACGTAGAGCTTCTGGGTGTTGGGAAGCTCGGCCATAGAGACCGGAGAGCCACCCACAACTATCGTGTCGGCGACCACGTTGTTGGTAGTCGTGATCGCGGAAACGGTGCCGTTACCGAAGTTGGCCACATAAACGTTCGTGGTCTCGGTTGATGCAACGAAGTCAGGAGCCGAACCTGTGGGCAAACTGATGGTGTCTACAGGTGCGGGGCTTAATGAACTAAACGTGGAAACTGAGTCGTCCAGACTATTGGCCACGTACACCCTTGCGCCATTCAGCACGAGGGCCGCATGCACCGGCATGATGCCAACCTTTGCCTGAGAAGTGGCCGAGTCGCCAGAAACGTCAATCGTCGTACTGGCGCCCGGGTTTTTGGTTCCATTTCCGCTGATGACCACGGCAACATGGGAAAAGCCCGGGCTCGGCTGGGGTGGGGTCAGAGGATACGCCACGGGCCGGTAATAATCTCCGCAGGCGGTCCAAAGCAGCAGCAGTAAGAAAGTGGCCACTGCCCGCGCCATGCGCACTGACTTCATCGGCACACCAACCCGGAGATCAGGAAGGACATAGGATCAGGAAAGATTCCTTATTCTAAAGGTTGGATGCGATCTGCGCCAGAACCCAGGGCTTGGGCAGCGTCCTAGTTTCGATTGCTTGACCGCTTTGTGCCCTTAGCGATTCCTTTGCGATCTTCGCGGTTACAAGCTTTTCACCGCAAAGGACGCTAAGAACTCGCCAAGGTCGCAGAGCGACGCCAAATTAGGACAAGTGCCGGCCGTTTCTACGCTCTTCCTCGTGACCGCTTTGCAGCGGCGGCTTCGCGCGTGGCTGCAGCAGGCTTTTTCTTGCCTTCCATCTGGGCGAGGCTCTCCTTCAAGGCGGACATCAGGTCGACGACGGGAGCGAGTTTCTTGGGCTTCTCGACTTCAGCGATCTGGCCGCCTTCCAGTTTGGTCTGGATCAGATTCTTGAGATTGTCCTGAAAGGTGTCGTGGAATTTTTCCGGCTCCCAGTCTGCTGCCAAAGCTTCGATCAACTGGTGAGCCACTTTGATCTCGGCTTCTTTGAGCTCGACATCCGGCGCGCCAAAACCTTCCACGGTACGGACTTCATCGGCATAGTACATGGTATGCAACATCAGCCCGCGTTCGTGCGGCCGCACGATCACGGTATATTCGCGATTGTGCATGGTGAGCTTGGCGATAGCGAAATAATCGCTTTCTTCCAGGGCCTTGGTTAACAGCGCATAGGGCCGGCGACCGGCCTCTTCCGGCAGCATGTAGTAGGAAGACTCAAAGTAAACGGGATCGACCTCGCTGGCCTTCACGAATTCCAAGATCTCCATCGTCTTGGCAGTCTTAGGCTCAATCTTCTTGATCTCGTCCGGCTCGATGACCACGTATTCGTCTTTGCGATATTCGTAGCCCTTCACGATATCATTCCGATCCACGACCACGTTTTCTGCCTGGCAAACGTACTGCTGCTTCAGCCGCGAATGGTCAGGACGGTGCAGCATGTTGAAGGAGATGCCGGAACTGCGCGCGCCGGAAAAAAGACGTACCGGCATGGAAATCAGGCCGAAGGTAATATATCCAGACCAAACGGAGGCCGCCATAGTTTCACCTGTAGTTGTGCTGGCGCCAGAGCCGCGCCGAGACCGTGAGTTTAAACTACAACCGAGGGTTTGATGCACAAAGGTGTCAGCGGTAACCGAGAGTGGAATTACGATGCGGTGGGGTAGGACTGTAATCGACACTATATCTAGTGGTGTTATGGCACTTCGGAGCGCCAAGGCTGCGTCCGAAATCCGAGTGCCACATTTCTCGTCCAGTGTCGTAATGCTGACGGGGTCGAGTTTGACACGCCGGTTTTGGGCGGCTGCGCTTGTCACTGTAGTTTTCACCGTCCTTGGCCGCTGGCTTCGAGGAGTCAGCTTCTCGGGTTCCATCGCAGGAGCGGTAATCTGCCTGGTGTTGTATGCGGCGGCAGGACCGGGCGCATTTGCCGCGCTGGTTTTGGTGTTTGTGCTTACGTGGGCCGCCACCCGGTTTGGTTATCGGCGAAAACAGAAACTGGGAACGGCGGAGAGCGGGGAAGGCCGAACCGCATCGCAAGTTCTAGCAAACCTGGCTACTGCGGCTGTGTTCGCAGGAGCCTCTGGAGTGACCGAGAGAATGGTTTTTCTGGTTGCTGCTGTCGCTGCGCTTTCGGAGGCAGCCGCGGACACGGTCTCGAGCGAGCTGGGACAAGCGCACAGTGCAACGGCGAGGTTGATAACGACATGGGAGGTTGTACCCGCGGGGACTGATGGGGGAGTGAGCGCGACGGGAACGATAGCTGGAGTTGTGGCGGCCGCGATGGTGAGCGGCGTCAGCCTATTGGCTGGCTTGGTCCCGCCGAGATGGGCTGGTATTTCCCTGATTGCCGGCGTGGCCGGGATGATGGTGGACAGCTGTCTGGGATCCCTGTTCGAACGGCGGAAATTGCTCAACAACGACTGGGTGAATTTTCTTAGCACGCTGGCGGCGGCCGGGATTGCCCTTCTGCTCTCTTGAAGCTGCCGCAGTGGAGTGGCCGTGAGCTTCCACCGGCCATGTCCCAGAGTTCCTTGAAGCTCGGCCTTTCTCAGCCGAAAATTGAAGCACCTGTGCAACAGACGGCATCTGAGTAGTAGTGTGAAATTGCATGAAGATTAAGACGTTTATTATCGGTTGCTCCCTGGCGTTGGCGCTGTTTTTGTTTGCGCAGCGCCGGCAGGATTCAGTTCAGCTTCCCGACTTCCATTCGGTTGTCGATTTGACGCACACGATCGATTCTCAGGTTCCAACGTATGAAGTTTCTGATAAGCCCGTTTATAAGGCGAAAACGGTAGCCTCGCTCGACAAAGATGGGTACTTCGCTCGCGAAATTTCTTTGCCGGAGCACTTCGGAACTCACCTTGATGCTCCGGCTCACTTCGCGCGTGGGATGTGGACGGTAGATCAGATTCCGCCCGAGCGGTTGGTGGCGCCTGTGGTTGTTCTCGACGTCACGGCAGGTGCGAAAAGCAACCCCGACTATCAGGTTTCAGTGGGAGACGTCGCCAGATACGAGGAAGCTCAAGGGCAGATTCCAATCCATGCTGTAGTAATGGCGTATACGGGTTGGGATTCGCGCTGGAACTCGGCGAAGGACTATCGCGATGCAGACGCGCAAGGCGTCATGCACTTTCCCGGATATTCGCTCGAAGCTGCACGGTTTTTGGTGGAGGCACGCCAAGTGGTGGGACTGGGGATCGATACGCTCAGCATCGATTATGGACCATCCCGGGACTTCCCCGTGCATCACTACACACTGGCCCACAGTTTGTATCATTTGGAGAACGTGGCGAATCTCGGGCAGGTTCCGGCCAGCGGAGGCACAGTCGTGGTTGCCCCCATGAAACTGGAAAGCGGATCTGGCAGCCCGGTGCGAATCTTTGCGCTAGTGCGCTGATGAAGTTTTGCGGCTTTCCTGACTGCGCTCTCATCTCATTTCACCAGCGATCGTGTACTGAGAGACGTCGGCCTCCATGGTGACTAAAACGGAGATGGTATGAGTGACCCGCGATACCCAATTGGAAAGTTTTCCTTCAGCGGTCCTGCTGACGAAGCTCAACGAAAGCAATTCATTGATGCGATCGCTCAGGCGCCGGTCGCGTTACGGGCCGCAGTCAGCGGGCTTAGCCGGGAGCAAATCGAGACGCCGTATCGCGACGGAGGCTGGACGGTGCGGCAGGTGGTGCATCACGTGCCGGAGAGCCACATGAATGCTTACATCCGATTCAAGCTGGCGCTGACGGAGGATGAGCCGACGATCAAGCCGTACATGGAAGATCGCTGGGCGAAAACGGAGGACGTTGAGGCCACTCCCTTGGAGGTTTCTCTGGCGCTTCTCGACTCTTTGCACGACCGCTGGGTGCGGCTGTTACGATCCTTGAGACCCGAAGATTGGAAACGCGCTTTCCGCCATCCTGAGCTGGGAACTGTGTCCCTTGAAAAGAATCTGGCGCTCTACGCCTGGCATGGACGTCATCATGTGGCGCATGTGACGGAGTTGAGGAAACGGATGGGATGGTGAAGAGACAGTTTCCGGTTTCTGGTTTCCGTTGCGTGGTTCTCCAGCGCCCTAGTTGCTGGAAACCAGAAACCAGAAGCCAAGAATTTAAAAGGTCACGTTTATCCGCCACAACACATAGCTCACAGCTTCGCGTAGCACGGCTTCCGCGCGCTGCGACATCGAATGCGGGCGCGAATCGGGGCGGGGGGCAAGGTAGACCTGCACTCCCTCGTGTTGCAGCAACTTGCGGATGCGGAAGACGTGATAGGCATCGCTCACCGCCACGCAACTTCGCATGTGATTGGCCCGCATGATCACAGCGACTCGAGCCGCGGACTGAGCCGTGTCCGAACCCTGAGTTTCGGCGATCAAATTCGCGTCTGGCACGCCGCGATGCAGCAGATAATCGTGCCCGACGCCGCCTTCACTGTAGCTAGGATCGGCGGCAGCCCCGCCGGTCGTGATGATCGCCGGCGCAACACCCTGCTGAAAGAGGCCGTAGGCGTGGTCGAGCCGCGCTCGATAGACCGGCGAAGGTCGACCAGAATATTCCGCCGCCCCGAAGACCACGATGACATCGGCGGGATGGATTTGCTCTTCTGAAGCGGCGCGTTCAATACCCACGCAGATTGATGCCAGATACGCGAGGAGAACCGCTGCGGCCAGAATTCCGAGCCAGCGCATCCAGCGTTTTCTGGTCGACAAAATCGGGGCAGCTTCGCTCATCCCTGTGCGAAGAACTCGGAAATCTCCTGAGCGGGAATGGCGCCCTCACGCATGATGCGCCAGCGGGCTTCCTCGTCCGTGAGGTCAACAATAGTAGAAGCAACTTCGCGCGGTGAAGTACCGCCATCGACAATGATGGAAATGCGTCCCTGGAGCTGATTCCGCACTGCTTCAGCCGTGGTGCACTCGGATTCTCCGCTGAGATTCGCCGAGGTTGCGGTGATGGGAATCTGGGCAGCCTCAACCACCGCCAGGGGAATCTTGGCATTGGGCACTCGCAACGCGACGTTCCCTGTATTGGCAGTTACTTTCAACGGCAGGCGGGATGCGGCTTTCACAATGATGGTCAATGGACCCGGCCAATAGCGGCGGGCCAGCTTATAGAACTCCTCGGGCAGGGGCTTACACAGATCCTCGGCCTGATCGACGTTTTCGATGAGCAGCGACAGAGGCTTGTGCCGGGAACGGGATTTGATGTCGTAGACGCGGTCCACGGCCCGCAGATTGAACGGGTCGGCGGCCAGGCCGTAAAACGTGTCGGTCGGCATTCCGAGGACCTCACCGGCGCGAATCTGGTCCGCTGCATAGCGGATCAAAGACATCTCCGGTTTCTCACTGTTGATCTTGACGATTTCCGCGCGCACATGAGTCCTTGGGACAGACGAATCTGGAATGGCGAAACCTAACATAACACGGTCAAGCCCTGCAAGCCGAGAGCGTATGATGTGGCAGGCAGGAGCGCAGTCAGTGCCAAAGATTTACATACCACAAGTCAGCCGTTTGCGCAGTATCGAGGGACGACATAACACGCTAGTCAAAGAGCTGCGGAAAGCGTTTGCGGGCGGGGAACTTACCTCGGATGGCTGCTGCGCTGTGGAGGGTCTGCGAGTGGTCGAGGAGGCGATCCGCAGCGGTCTGAAATTCCAGGCGGTATTCTTCAGCGCTTTTGCCAAAGCCAAGGCCGAGCGGCTTTTGCCCCAGCTCGGAGCACACGTGGAGACAGTCATTTTTCCTGACAAGTTGTTCGCTACTGCGGTTCCGAGCGAGACGCCTCAAGGGGTCGCGGCGCTGGTGCGCTGCAAGAGCTTTACTTTGGAAGAAGTGCTGGCAAAGTCGCAGGCCGGGCCGATAGTTGTGGTCACAGGATTACAAGATCCCGGGAACCTTGGAACCATCGTTCGTTCGGCCGAGGCGTTTGGCGCTGCCGGAGTGCTGCTGGGTGAAGGTACGGTCAGCCCCTTCAACTGGAAAGCGGTTCGTGCATCGGCCGGGTCGCTGTTTCGGTTACCGGTAGTCAAGATCGAATTGAAAGAGGCCTTCCACCGGCTCCGCGATCATGGGTTGCGTTTGGTGGCAACTTCGTCGCACAAGGGAACCTTGTTACCCGAGGCGGAGTTAACTGGTCCTTTGGCTATCTTTATTGGCGGGGAAGGCGCGGGCTTGCCACGCGATCTGATCGCCGAGATGGACGAAGTTGTGGCAATTCCACATTTGCCAAAGGTGGAGTCACTCAATGCGGGTGTGGCGGCGAGTTTGGTGCTATACGAAGTGGCAAGGCAACGAGGAGGATTCACCACGGAGGCACGGAGCCACTGAGAGAAGGCTAATTACGCTGGTTTTCTCCGTGCCTCCGTGTCTCCGTGGTAGATAAAAGAACTATGAGTCTCTTCCAGCCCATTCCGGGCCGTGACGAGTCGTCCGACCGCACGCGGCCCTTGGCGGACCGTATGCGCCCGCGAACGCTCGAGGAATTTGTCGGCCAGGAACACCTCTTGGCAGAAGGCAAACCGCTGCGCACTCAAATCGAGCGCGACGACACTGGCTCACTCATCTTCTGGGGACCTCCCGGAACCGGCAAAACCACACTGGCCAAGATCATTGCGCGCCTGACGAAGGCGGATTTCATCGAGTTTTCCGCAGTACTGTCCGGAATCAAGGAGATCAAACAGGTCATGGCAGATGCCGAGCGCGCCCGGCAATATGGTACGCGGACCATCGTTTTCATTGACGAAATCCATCGTTTTAACAAAGCGCAGCAGGACGCGTTTCTTCCGCACGTGGAGAAGGGAAACATCCGCCTGATCGGTGCTACAACGGAAAACCCGTCGTTCGAGATCATCTCGGCATTGTTATCGCGCTGTCGCGTGTACGTACTCAAGCCGCTTACCGGGGAACAGATCGTGCTGCTGCTGAAGCGGGCGCTGACGGATGAAGAACGCGGGCTGGGCACGATGAAGCTGCAAGCCTCTGACGAGGTGCTGGCAAAGATAGCAGCCTATTCGAGCGGCGATGCGCGTAGTGGTCACAACGTGCTGGAGGTCGCGGCCAAGCTGGCTGGCGCGGGCACGGGTACCGAGATCACTGACGAAATCGTTCACGACGCCTTGCAGAAACGCGTTCTGCTTTATGACAAGGCCGGCGAAGAACATTACAACCTGATTTCAGCGCTGCACAAGTCGGTCCGCAATAGCGATGCGGATGCTTCGCTGTATTGGCTTGGACGCATGTTAGAAGCAGGCGAAGATCCGCTCTATATTGCGCGCAGAGTGGTCCGCATGGCGGTAGAGGACATCGGCTTGGCTGATCCAGATGCGCTGTCATTGTGCATGGCGGCACGGGATGCGGTTGATTTCATCGGAATGCCGGAAGGAAATCTGGCTTTGGCACAAGCGGTCGTTTATCTCGCGCTGGCGCCCAAGTCGAACGCGCTGTACACCGCTTACTCCGATGTTCAGCAGGACGTGGAACGCACTGTAGCTGAGCCGGTGCCACTGCATTTACGAAATGCGCCGACCGGGCTGATGAAAGGGCTGGGCTACGGCGCGGGATACAAATACGCGCACGATGTGGAAGAGAAAGTGGCCGACATGCAATGTTTGCCGGATAAC
>DASPSE010000193.1:0-9233 GCA_035624085.1 Terriglobales bacterium | reverse complement strand
CGAACGTGCAAGAGTTTTGTGTAATTGCGCGGGTCTCGCCCGCCTTGAGCGTGACGCACCGCACCAACTCCCGGAACAAGCCTACGCTCCAAACTGCCTCAGATGGTGGTCAATGTGGAGATAAGCATGGCGCATGCGCTCGGACCGTGACATGGGCCCCAAGATCGCATGCGGCACGAACACTCCCTTGAAAGCGCAAAAACGCGCGAACAAATTGCGCAATCTTTCTAAGTCCGATGCAAACTCAGTGGGTAGCGTACCACCCTGGCGTTGGTCCATCTCGGGGCGCGTCTTGAAACCGTGAGGCCAAGGAACTGGCAACCATAGCGCAGCCCATTTAAGAAGCGTGCGCTTGAAGAACGTAGTCGACGGGCTCACATCTTTTTCACCCAAAGCCGCCCGAAAGGAGTCGCTTAAATGACAAACCATTTGATGAGCGGACATCATTCCCCAGTGTGCCTGGCTGTCCGGGTGCACACTAGTCAAGCGGTGAAGAAGTTCTTTTTGGTCACTGGCATTTGATAAGGTCTTCATCCAGGGCCGCTCCTTGCGAAAATCTCAGCATCCGATCGCCGGATGTAGTTGGCTTCCAACTCTTCCGGAGAAACCGTCTGCCCGGCACGAATCTTGCGCCAGCCAAGGTGAGCGATGGTATCGCTTCGCGGATATTCGACTTCCTCAACCCTCAGCCCTACCGAGCGTGCCGCTTTCGCAAGACTTTGATCAGGAGTGACGATCGTCGCATTCCCGGCTGAGTCGAAGCATTGCTCACGGTTCATCAGTTTCTCGGAGGTCAAGCGCGTTTCTGAGTTGCCCATCTCGAAGTCGCCCACATAGACTTCATTTCGTCCAGCGTCGAGGGTTGCTAAGATCTTGCCTCGAGAGTGGCTGGAGTCGGCGATAGCTTCCAGGAGCGAGACCGCGGCAATCGGCTTTTCGAGCACCTCAGCCAAAGCCTTGATTGCCGCCAACCCCACTCTTAGCCCGGTGAATGATCCTGGGCCGGAAGCTACCGCCAGTGCAGCGATGTCGTGCTTCGTGAACTTGTGTTTTTCGAGCAACACCGCGATCTGCGGGACTAGTTGCGCCGAAAACATTCCGCCGGTCAGCGGGACCACTTCCAGGATCCTGCATTCGTCCTCCGGCCCGCACTCAGCCAGCGCGATGCTGCCATGTTTGCCCGATGTGTCGGTGGCGAGAAGAAGCATCGATCCGTTTCAGTGTCCTGCCTCTACTAACTCCAGCAGAACTCCGCCAGCGCTAGACGGATGCACAAACACGTAACGATGGCCGCCGGCCCCAATCTTGATCTCATCAGAAACCAGGCGGACACCGTCTTTTTTCAAGCGCGCCACGGCCGCTGGCAAGTCAGGCACACGCAGTGAGACATGATGTAACCCTTCGCCGCGCTTGGCAATAAATTTTGCAATGGCTGAGTTGTCGGAGGTTGCTTCCAGCAGTTCCAGCCGGCTCTCGCCTACCGGGACCATGACACATCGTACATGCTCGGCCTCGACGACTTCCTCGGGCGACACAGTCAGCCCGAGTTTCTCGTAAATGCCTTTTGCAGCGGACAGCGATTTCACTGCAATGCCGAGATGGTCAATGCTGAACATGGTTTTCGCCCGTCAACAAACCACGTAGGCCCAGACGTCTCGTCTGGGCAGGCAAGCGTAAGCTCGCCCATTTCCTTTTGATTCTTGTCATTCCGAGCGGACTTTAGTCCCGAGGAATCTGCAGCTCACAGGCGACCAGAAACTGCAGATCCCTCGACTTCGCTCGGGATGACAACAAGTTCGCGAGGGAGTCCGCCCCTACGTGGACTTTCCCAATTTTCCAACAATCTTCTCGACCAGCGTATATGGGTCGCGCTTGTGCTCGGCGACTTCTGCGGCATACCGGGCGAAACTTCCATCGGCCAATTGCTGATGGGCCTGGTCCAGTAAAGCGTCACGTAACATTTCAACGAGCCGCTGCTGCCAGTTATGCGTCTTGTGCTGCAGAACCAGGTTTTCCTTCAGCAGATATGCCTCGTACTCCGCAATCGCCGCGGCTAATTCGGCAGTCCCTTTACCTTCGCTCGCAACCGTCTTGATGATCGGCGGAGTCCAGCGGTCGTTACGCACCGCAAGCGACTGCAGGGCGCGAATCTCGCGCTCCACCCGCTCTGCTCCCTCGCGGTCACTCTTGTTGATCACGAAAATATCGGCGATTTCCATGATACCCGCCTTGATGCTCTGCACGTCATCGCCCATCCCGGGCACCAGCATCACGACCGTGATATCGGCCAGCCGCACGACGTCAATTTCATCCTGCCCGACGCCGACCGTTTCGATCATAATCAGGTCGCGTCCGGAAGCATCGAGCACCGTTGCTACATCGGCCGTGGCGCGGGCCAAACCACCCAGTGAGCCGCGAGTAGCCATGCTGCGGATGTAAATTCCCGGGTCAGAAAAGTGATCCTGCATGCGGATACGGTCGCCCAGAATCGCCCCACCGGTGTAAGGGCTGGTGGGATCGACGGCGATGATCCCGACCGTCTTATTTTCTTTTCGATAATGCTTGGCCAATTGATCGACCAGCGTGCTCTTGCCGGCGCCGGGAGCGCCGGTCACGCCCAGAATCCGGGCTTTGCCAGTTTGGGGAAACAGTGCTTTCAGCAGGTCGGCCCATCCCGGCCTGCGGTTTTCAACTGTGCTGATGGCGCGCGCCAGCGCTCGCGCATCGCCGTTGCGCAGCCGCTTGATCAAAGCTTGGTAGTCGTGGCTCAAAGCATCAGTGTAAAGCACGACTGGCGGAGCCGGAAATCGGCTCCGCAGCTAGGAGCTAGGAGCCAGGAGCTAGTAGCTATTCTTTCAGCAACTGCCTCGCGATCACCAACCGCTGCACTTCGCTGGTGCCTTCGCCGATGGTGCACAGCTTGACGTCGCGGTAAAACTTCTCTGCGGGATAATCCTTGATGAACCCGTAGCCGCCGTGAATCTGCACGCCTTCATTGGCGCAGCGGACAGCAACTTCGCTGGCGAACAACTTCGCCATCGACGATTCCTGCGTGGTTTTCATACCTGCGTCTTTCATCGAAGCCGCCCGGAACGTGAGAAGCTTGGCCGCTTCAATATCCGTCGCCATATCAGCCAGCTTCCACTGAATCGCCTGAAAGTCGCTGATAGCTTTTCCAAATTGCCGCCGCGTTTTGGAATACTTCAGCGCCGCCTCATAAGCGCCCTCAGCCATCCCTAGAGACAACGCCGCGATGGAAATGCGTCCGCCATCGAGCACCTGCATGGCGTCGATGAATCCGTCACCTTCTTTACCCAGCAGATTTTCTGCCGGAATGACACAGTCTTCGAAGATCAGTTCGGCCGTATCGCTTGCCCGCAATCCAAGCTTGTTCTCTTTTTTCCCGGGACGAAAACCCTTCGCGCTCTTTTCGACGATGAACGCCGAGAGGCCGTGCGTATGCGCGGCGCGATCGGTCACCGCAATGACAACCAGCACATCGGCGTAATGGCCATTAGTGCAAAAAGTCTTGGTTCCGTTGAGCACCCAGTTATTTCCTTTGCGCACCGCCGTCATGCGCGCGCTGCCCGCGTCGGATCCCGATGACGGTTCGGTCAAGCCCCACGCACCGATATATTCTCCGGTCGCCAGCTTGCTGACGTATTTCTTCTTTTGTGCTTCGGTCCCAACCAGGAAGATATGGTTAGTGCAGAGCGAGGTGTGCGCCGCCACGATAATTCCCACGGAACCATCCACGCGCGAGAGTTCTTCGACGGCAGTAACGTATTCGACGTAGCCCATGCCTGCGCCGCCATATTCGACCGGGAAAATCGTCCCGAGCAAACCCAGCTTGCCCAATTCCTTGATCGTGGCCAGGGGGAAATCGCCCGCTTCGTCCCACTTCATGACGTTGGGCGCGATCTCGCGTTCGGCGAACTCGCGCACACTTTTCTTCAGTTGGAGTTGCTCCTCGTTCAGTTGGAAATCCAAAGTCCCTCCGGCAGATTTCGAGCGCGCTACGCCCAAAATCGGCTTAGATGCAAAACATTCGATTAAAACATAGCGGGCAGCGGAGCGAAAGTTACGGTTGGAACAAAGCGATTGAAGTGGCGCGGAAGGGCGATTTCATTGGTGGTTCTTGTGGTCTGGTGGTGCTCACCCAACCGACCGACTGGTCGTGAACCGAACTACTTAAACGGCTTTCTTCGCACCCCCTTTGAAAATCCTGCGCGTCATCCATAGCGGGGCCACGAACACGTGAGCCGGATTGGTGAGAAACGCCGGCTTATTTCCTTCAATCAGATGTCCGAGCCAGGCCAGTGCGAACGCCGCGGGAATCAGCAGGAGGCCGATGATCCAGTGAAACCAGACGACTACAAGCGAAGAGAATCCGACCGGAATGGCAATCATGTGCAGCGCGCGGTTCACCGGATGATTGTGCGCGCCGTCGTAATGTGAATACAGGCCCATAGGCACCCCGCGCAACAAAGTTGCTCGAATCATACCGCTGTTTTCGGGCCTCTCGGCGATCTTTGCGTGATCTTCGCGAACTTTGCGGTTGAAGCTTGTCACACCACAGTCGTCAAGATAAAACGCTCGAAGACTTCATTCGACAGCAGGCGGCCACGTGGCGTCAGGCGAATTACGTTCCTTTGTCGTTCCATAAGTCCCGCCTGAACCATCTCTAGAATGACTGGCTCAAAACTGGCGCCTGCGGAAGCGCCGAACTCGACGGAAACTTTCTCCAGATCGACGCCACGAGTCAGCCGGAGTCCGAGAAAGAACGTCTCCTCAAGCGCCGCTTGTTTGTCCACTGGAGTTCGCTTAAAGGGCGCCGCGGCCAGATAGTCTTCCAACGAGTCTGGAGTGGAGAAGCGAACGGCTTGAACGTCGCCAGCAGGAAGCATTCTCAACATCGAATGGGCATCGACGCCGAAGCCCAGGTAGGGCTGACGCGTCCAATACTTCAAATTGTGCCGCGATTCGTGAGCGCAGTAGGCAAAGTTCGAAATCTCATATTGCACCACACCTGCCTTCTCCAGCCGCTCACAAGCCATCAGGTACAAATCTGCCACGAGGTCTTCGTCAGGAACATGGTGCGCGTGATATCTTGTGCCGCCAGCAATCAATTCGCGGCCGAGACGGGAATCCTCATCCACTTCGAGCGTATAGACGCTGACGTGCGGCGCCTCGCATGCGATGGTCTGCTCCAGAGAAAATTCCCAACTCTGGACAGTCTGGTGCGGCAGCCCGGCGATCAGATCGATGTTGATGTCAGCAATTCCGGCTGCGCGCAATCGTGCGATGTCGTCGACCACTTTCTCCCGATTGTGCAGACGTCCCACAGCAGCTGCTTCTTTGTCGACAAACGACTGCGCCCCGAGGCTGACGCGATTCACGCCCAGTCGCTGGAAAGCCTCGATCACGCCAGGCGTTAGCGTGCCCGGGGCGCATTCGACCGTAACTTCGGCGCCCGGCCAGACCTCGAAATTTTGCGAAATTGTGACAAAAATCTGCTGCAGCTGCGCTATATCGAGTACAGTAGGAGTTCCGCCGCCCAAGTAGATGGTGTCAAGGGCGCGTTCGAATTGCCCGCCCATCTGCCCGGCGATGGCGGAAGCGTGCTCCAGGTCGCCGCAAAGCCGGCCAACGTAACGCGGAAAGCGGGCCTTGGAAAAGACGTCCGAGGCAAAGTTACAGTACGTACACTTGGTGCGGCAGAAGGGAACCGAGATGTAGAGGCCCAGCGGCATCGAGTACGATTATCCCATGCGCGGCACTTTTTGATTTGGGTGGGCATCTGATTGTCTGAGCTGTCCTGCTGTTTGTAATTTCATGCTGCCTCGCGTAGTCATCACCGGAATCGGCGTGGTCAGCCCCAATGGCATGGGCAAGGAAGCATTTTGCCGAGCCGTGCTGGAGGGGAAATCCGGTGTGAAGCGCATCGCGCGTTTCGATCCCTCTGAACTGCCGGTTCACATCGCGGGAGAGATCCCTGACTTCGACGAACTCGCCTGGGTGGATGCCCGCGAGCGCAAGCATGTCTCCCGCGTCGTGCCCTTGGCTATCGCGGCTTCGACTGAGGCCATCCGCGACGCCGGCCTTGACCCGGCAGGCATGTCTATGGAGGAGAAACGCGAGATTGGCGTGATCCTCGGTACCGGCGGCGGCGCGCAGGAATTTTCCGAGGAGCAATACCGCCTCTGGCATTCCGGACACGTGAAGCAGGTCAGTATTTTCTGCATTCCCAGCGGCACGATGGGGACGATTCCTAGCGAGGTTTCGATGCGCTTCGGTTTCCGTGGTTACAGCCATGTGGTCACCGCGGGTTGTACCTCGTCGACCGACGCTATTGGCTATGCCTACCAGCACATTCAGGCGGGAGTGCAGCCACTGTTCCTGGTCGGGGGAGTGGATTCGCCCATTACTCCGGGCATCATCAAGGGCTACAGCCTGCTACGCGCGCTGACGCAATCGTGGAATCACGCTCCCGAGCGCGCCTCGCGTCCGTTTTCTGCCGACCGCGACGGCTTTGTTCTAGCTGAGGGATCGTGGATGTTTATTTTGGAAGAATACAATCATGCCCGCTCGCGAGGCGCGCGAATCTACGCCGAGATTACCGGCTATGCTTCGACCTGCGAGGCCTTCCATCGCGTGCGCATGAGCGAGTCGCCCGAGGAACCCGCTCGGGCCATCACTTTGGCTCTGGAAGAATCCGGCATCTCTGCAGAAGACGTTCAGTATGTGAACCTGCATGGCACTTCGACGGAAATGAACGACCGCGTGGAGACACGCGCCCTGAAGCTGGCTCTGGGCGAGCATGCGCAGCGGATTCCGATGTCAGGCCTCAAGTCGCAGATCGGCCACGCGCAAGGCGCCTGCGGCTCCGCCGGCGTAGCTGCCACGTTAATTGCAATGGAGCATGGCAGGATTCCGCCCACGATCAATCTGGATGTTCCCGACCCGGAATGTGATCTTGACTACGTTCCAGATGTCGGCCGCAAGAGTCAGATCGAACATGCCATCTGCAACTGCGTAGGTTTCGGCTCAAAGAACTCCGCGCTGGTGCTGAGAAAGATCGCGTAACCTCAGAGCGAGCCTCTCAAATTGTCATTCCGAGGTGGCCTCAGCCCCGAGGAATCTGCTTTTCTGAATGGAATGCAGATCCCTCGACTTGGTCTCACCGCGGGTGCGGCTCGACCTGCGTTCGGGATGACAATAGAAAGGAAAACCCTCGCCTCCCCCGAAGCTTTTCCATCCCACCCCGTTCCACTGCCATCTATTTAAGGTATCTTTGACGTAGCGCATGGCCTCCCACCACGAAGAAGAAGTCCTGGGCAAAGCGTACGACAGCCGGCTGATGAAGCGGCTGCTTACCTATCTGCGTCCCTACAGGTGGCAGGTAGGGATCTCCCTGGCGGCAATTCTTCTCAAGGCAGGCGCGGACGTGCTAGGCCCCTATCTGACCGCGGTTGTGGTTGATCGCTACCTGGCCCCGACCCACAAGCCCACGCGCTTCGATTTCATGCTCAGCGCCAACCCTTATCGGGGCATTGGGCAGATCGCCGCACTTTATGTCGGACTCTTGATCTGCATCTTTTTGCTCGAGTACGCGCAGACCTACTTCATGCAGTGGACCGGGCAGATGACGATGTTCGATCTGCGCAGCCAGATTTTCCGCCATCTGCAGCGCATGCACGTCGGCTTCTACGATAAGAATCCCGTCGGGCGCCTGGTCACGCGCGTCACCACGGATGTGGACGCGCTGAACGAAATGTTCACCTCCGGCGTGGTCTCAATCTTTGAGGATGTGTTCGTGCTTGCCGGGATCATCTGGATCATGCTCAGCATGAATGCCAAGCTCGCGCTCGTCACGTTTGCTGTGTTACCGGTGATCGCGTATGCGACTTCAATCTTCCGCGACAGAGTCCGCGATTCCTACCGCCGGATTCGCGTCGCGATCGCGCGCATCAATGCTTACCTGCAAGAGCACGTCAGCGGAATGACCGTGGTCCAGCTCTTCAATCGCGAAGAGCGTGCCTTCGACAAGTTCTCTCAGATAAACGCTGTTCATATGGACGCCTACAAAGACGCGATCATGGCGCACGCCGTTTACTACCCGGTCGTTGAAGTCCTTTCCGCAGTTGCCATTGCCTGCGTGATCTGGTTTGGCGGTAAAGACGTAATCCGGCAGACCACCACGCTGGGAGTGCTGGTGGCATTCATCCAGTACGCGCAGCGCTTCTTCCGGCCAATTCAGGACTTCAGCGAGAAATACAACATTCTGCAATCCGCGATGGCTTCGAGCGAGCGTATCTTCAAACTGCTCGACACGCCAGCTGAGGTGACTTCGCCAGTCGAGAAGAAGGCAGCGGACGGTCCCGGGAGAATCGAATTCGAGCACGTGTGGTTTGCGTATCGAAGCACCAGCGAAAGTGATGGAGGCCGGGCGTCCTCGCCCGGCTCGCACGTTTCGACGGCCGGAGACGGCCGTCCTCCACAAGAACCGGATTGGGTCTTGCGTGATGTCACCTTCGCCATCGAACCCGGCGAGACCGTTGCCATCGTCGGCCACACCGGCGCAGGGAAGACAACCATCATCTCGTTGCTGATGCGCTTCTACGACGTGCAGAAAGGTGCGGTAAAGATTGATGGAACTGATGTAAAGGAAATGGACCTTGCCGAACTTCGCCAGCGTTTCGGCGTTGTCCTGCAGGATCCGTTTCTGTTCACCGGCACGGTTGAGGGCAACATCCGGCTGGGCACAGAGTGGATCGAAGACGAAGACGTAGAAAAAGCCGCCGAAGATGTGAATCTCGGCGACTTCATTCGCACACTTCCGCAAGGCTTCAAAGAAGAAGTCCGCGAACGTGGCAGTACCCTTTCGACCGGCCAGAAACAGCTCATTTCGTTTGCTCGCGCCCTCGCCCACGATCCCAGGATCCTGATTCTCGATGAGGCCACTTCCAGCGTGGACACGGAAACCGAATTCCGCGTGCGCGACGCCCTCAACCGCATGGTCGAAGGCCGCACCTCGGTAATCATCGCTCACCGGCTTTCCACCGTTCAGCGCGCCGACAAGATCATCGTCATGCACAAAGGGCAGTTGCGCGAGATGGGCACTCACCAGGAACTCCTTGCCCAGCGCGGCATTTACTACAAGTTGTACCAGCTTCAGTACAAGGATCAGGAAGTTCCCGCCGGACCCCAGGTCACGGCCAACGCGGATGACT
>DASPSE010000183.1:0-31767 GCA_035624085.1 Terriglobales bacterium | reverse complement strand
TGCACCATCCTTGGCTACCACCACCACATTTGCGCCGTAATTGCGGAATTCCTTGCGCAGTTTGGCTTGAACGTCTACGTAGAGATTCAACATGGCTGTCGTTGCCGCTGCCGCCACGACCATGGCGAGCAGGGCAGAGGCGGCACGTTCCCGGCGCAGAATCGCAGCCCGCATCAGCATGCGCAGGAACATCGAAGTATGGTGCGCATCAGCACGTCGCGCGGCGAGTGTCGGAGTCATCCCTCACCTCGCAACGCGTACACCGGATCAAATTTGACTGCGCGCCGGATCGCTAAAGCACTGCCCGCAAATGTAACGGTCACGGCGAGCGCCAGAATCACCGGGAGAAGGACGGGATCAATCGTGATTCGCGAATCGAAAATCGAGCGCCCAATCTGCCGCGCCAGCACGGCTCCTCCCGCAAATCCCACGACTCCGCCGATCAAAGCCAGCAGCATAGCCTCGACAAGGAAAAGCGCTGCCACCGAGGCATTGCCTGCTCCGAGAGCCTTCATCAGTCCGACTTCACTCCGCCGCTCGAAAATCGCGGTTGCCATCGCAGCTGAGACTGCAAGAGCCGAAGCCAACAGCGCCGCCAGCGTGACCAGCAGCATCAGCCCCTTGATTCGCGAGAGAACCGTGCCCTCGTTCTGCGCAACTTGGCGAATCTGCTCCGCATGGGAATGCGGAATCGCTTCCTGCAATTGGTAGGCGATCGACTGCACGTACGGCGAACAATACCAGCGATCAAATAACTCCGCATTCATCGTTTTCGGGTCACGCCGTGCCAGCGCATCTTCCGGCTTGGTCAGTGCACTGACATAAAGACGCCGCACTGCTCCCGGCCTTCCCAGAATCTGCTGAGCGAGACCAAGTGGCGCCACGATCTGACCGTCTTCCACTCCGCCGGTGGAAAGAATTCCGGAAATGTGATGCGCCTGCCCGCCGACTTGGATCTGATCCCCGGGTTTCAAAGCGAGCCTCGCCGCCAGGCCCTCGCCGACCAGCACATCCTGCGAATTATCGTTAGGCCAGGACCCCTGCGCCTTCCACCACGGGTGCGTGATCCGCACACCGGTCACGAAGTCGTCTTTGCCGAATGACAGCTTCTTTGAAAAATAGGTTCCAAGCAGGGTGAGATTTTTCCCGTCTGCATTTACGTTCACCGGCAGCATCGGAGCAAAACCTACGATGTTGTGATGCCAGAATGTGCCGCGGATTTTGGGCAGATCTGCTTCGTTCAAGTATGCGCCGTCGCTGGGCGGCTTGAGGTCCACTCCGCCGATCTGCAGGTCGAGCGTGTCCTCCTGCGGAGTGACCAGCAAATTCGCGCCATAGCTGCGCAGTTCCCGGCTGATTTTGTCGCCGACATCGGTCGCGACGGCAATCATGGCCGTGGCCACGGCTACGCCGAGCGTGATGGCAATCCCGGCCAGAGCTTTCCGCCGCTTCTGCCGCCGGAACGACTCGTAAACCAGCCGAATGAACATGAGCTATTTCTGGAACACGCGGCTGCGGGCCGCGACGTCCGCCTCCCGGATGATCACGGAATCAGCCGTCACCTCTGCCTTCAAGGGGATCGGGTTGCACCCGCCTGGCATTCCCACCGACTGCGGATTGATCGGGGCCGCGCAATTCTTGCAGATCACACTGTTTTGCCGCTTGTAGAATCCCACCGCGCCGCAGATTTCGCAGGCATCCAGAACGCTCGTAATCTTGCCGTCCGGTTTCTGAAAAAGCCAGAAGCGGACCTCTACGCCGTTCTCTTTGGCTTGGTAACGATGCAGGTCGCCATCGTAGATTTCCTTCAAAGGAATGCTGACTTGCCCATTCACGAAAGTCACTTCTGTGGCCGGTGACAGCGCGCTCACACTCTTGGCGTAGATAAATTCCGCGGTGGCCAGCATGATAAACACAAACGAACTGACGTAAACCGATACCATCCACAGTCGCTCGCGCCGGGCGCTCCACACCGCTTTGCGCCGCTCCGCCGGCGAAGCAGGCACGGCAGCCGGTTGGCGCCGCCTGAGCTCAAACAGCACCATGAGCGCAGCCAAAGCCAAAATGGTGATGAAGAAAAACAGATCGTTGCGCACGATCGGTCCAATGATGGCCATCTCCTGTTTGGACGAAGGAAGAATTCCATTTTCCGAAAGTTCATGCAGCCCGCTGATCAACAGTTGAGCCGCTACGAAGAACAGGATCACGGTGGTCACACGGAAGAACTTTTGCAGATTAATGCGTATGCTGCCCTTAACGAAAGTCACGCCAAACAGAACCGCCGCCAAAATTCCCAGCACTGTGCCCAAGAAACTGAGCAATGCGGTTGAATTCAGCGAAACTGCGGCCAGGGCCAGCACTGTCTCCGCGCCTTCGCGCAGCACCATCAGGAAGACAAACAGAAATAGCCCGAGCCATGCATCTTCGCCCGCCAGCAGGCCCACTTTGCCTTCGATTTGGCCCTTGAGCTTGCGGCCCGTCTTCATCATGAAAACGATCATGGTGATAACAAAGAAGGCGGCCACGAGCATGACCCAGCCTTCAAAGACGTCCTCATTCCAGCGCAGCCGCGAAAGCAGTACGGCGCCCGCGACACTTCCCACAAAAGCCGCGCCCAGGGCTGCGTACACAGCTTTGCGCAGCTCGGGGCGGCCAATTTTTGCCAGATAAGCCAGGGTGATGCCTACGATCAGGGCGGCCTCGACGCCCTCCCGCAAGGTGATCATGAAAGCCTGCAACATGTCAGAAGCCCGTTTCCACGATTTTGAAAATGAATTTCAATTTCAACTGTTTAGGATAGCCGGAGGAGAACGACGGGTCAACGCGGGGTGTCACGAGCCGTTGTGATTTGCATCACATGGCAGAAAACGGCATTGAGCAGTTGGCTGCCCACAACTGTCAATGAGGATACAAGTGACTTTCTGCTAATACCGGGAGAATCGTCAGGGAAGTCGCATGGATCTCATCGACGTGCTCCCGCCGTGGCGACCCGCCGGCCCTGTTCGCGTCCAGCGCGGGCAGCGGCCTCACGAACTGAAGGGTCGAGCAGATTCCCGCCGACCGAGGCAAACGCTGCTTGCGCCGCTTCGTCGGGATGGACGACATCGACCCGCGCCCCGCTGCGCCTCAGCGTGTCGACTGCGGCATCGAGTGTTGCGATGCAGAGTGGTGGCACGCGTGCTGGCAGCGTCAAAATCAAAACGTCCTCGTACCCCACGGCCAGATCTGCGTTGTCGATGGAATAGACGCCGCCGTCCATGTACCTGCGGCCACGGAGTGCGACCGCGGGCCAGATCCCCGGCACCGCACCGCTTGCAGCCACAGCGTCGATCAGGTCGACCCCGCTCGAATGATCGAACGCGCGCCGCTCGCCGCTTTCCACGTCGACGGCCACAATCAAAAGGCGGCGCTCGGGCCAAATCTGCGTGGGCAGCGCCGCAGCGATCATATTCCGTCGAGTGTCTTGCGAACCCACCGGCGCCTGTAGGGCGAGCGCACCGAACCGCCTGAGCACGGTAACGGCATCCCCTGAGCCTTCTTTAGCTCGCATAAAATCGGCGCGCCATTGCGTGAAGTCGACCGGCGGGGCCGGCTCTTTCGTCTGCAGATGTGGATCGACCTGCCGCTGGAACAGTTCTTCCAGTGTCAGATGGCTTCTGAGTTGGACACCGACCCGCGCTCCAGCTGAGGTGCCCACGATCAGATCGGCGTCGCGAACGTCGACGCCGCCATCAGCCATGCCGGTAATCACCCCGAGCTCCCACGCAGTGGCGGCGTGTCCGCCCGCCCCGAGCACCAATGCACGCTGCCCCATGTCTACGCCTGTCGGATACCCTGTCGCTACGGTAACATAGACACTCTCAACGCAAAGCTTCAGATCTCCTTCAGAAACCTCTTTGCCTCTGCCAGGTGCGGGAATAATTTCTCCTTCGCTTGAAACTCCGCCGAATGCACGCATCTTCGGCTTCCGCGCAGCTTGACTGGATGTTTAAGGTGCAGCATCTCGTGGTACACGATGTATTCAACGGCATAGCGCGGCACGCGCGGGTGATCGAAAATGCGGCTGACGACAATTGCATTGTGTGCGGGATCGTAATGGCCGAGGCTGTTGCGGGCATGATCGCGGCTCCAGGTCATCTGGGGGCGCGCCAGCAAGCCATAGAAGAAACGCGCATTCAAGTCCTCGAAGATCGCATTCAGGTCATACGTCCTGCCTTGCGCCGTCTCGATTCGCTTTCGCCCACGCATCTGCCGGACCAGATGCGCCTTAGCCCTGATGCCGTGACTGGCCACATAGCGCCGGTAGCGCGTGGAATACTCCCGTTCGATCGGCTTGCGATACATCTTTGCCAGCAGAATGTGAGCAATTGCCCGCAACACCGCTTCGGGCGCGCCCTCCAGCAGGTCAGAAAGGCGCACCAACAGCTTTCCGTCGCGCAGTCGAATAGTGTTGTTAATGTTGGCGAAAGCGAAGAATTCGACTTTCAACTCGGGGCTGGGCGCGCGCGGACGCAGCTCGCGATAAGTTTCCTGGAAAATCTGGAGAAGCCGCTCCCTCACGTTGCGGTTAGATTAGCATGGCAAAGCCAGGCAGTGATCACACTCCGACACGAACGCATCAGGGGTGGAGTGCAAGTCGGCTCAGAGCTTGGGCGACTGCTCGGCGGGCGGATGATATCGTCAGGTCATTTTGTGCCGATTGCCAGCCTGCCATCTGAGTGTCCACTGAATTAGTCGCGCGAACGTCGTCACTCTGCCCACGCGCGACATATTGGCCCTCGGGTAGGTGGACGACATTTACCGAGGCAGAGCACGTGGAGATCAGATCCATAGTAGGCGCGGACTGTGCCTTCGTGAGTTTGGTGATGAATGAGGACGTCAGAGACGAGGTTACCGACTGCCGCTGTTCCTGTCTGATCTGCAAAGACACCTGCGCCACGAGATCGGGACCGTCGGTCGTGCGCCCTGCGGTGGCCAGGCTGCGATATTGAGAAGCGTATTGCTCGATTGTTTGGGACCCGCCGGAAGCGGCTAAAACGTCGAATCCGCGACTCCTCAGGTTTTCTCGCAAAGACTCACTCGCCTCTTCAGCAAGTGAGGATGCATAGACGTTTGAGGAGAGCTGCGAGCCCAGCACAATGACCCGAGGAATCGTGTGAGACTGGGCTTGCACTGCTGACGTTTGCTGGCTACTTGCGGTAGTGCCAACCTGCTTTGTGCCGACTTGGACTGCAGGCATTACTGGTGGGCGATAGACTGTCGGCTTGGGCTGCTCCTGTGTTTTCGCGACCTGTACCGTCCTGCTCACTGGGGATGGCGCAACACCTGGAGCGTACGCCGTCAGGACGAACGTCGTAGTGCTTGTGACAGGGACCTGCCTGCTCCCCTGGGGCTGCACGTCGCCGACTATTGTTGACGGCTCGATAACCACGCGTTCAGCGTTCTTGACGTCCCAGGAAAGGAGCACGAGGTTCCCAGGCTCTATCCTCGCCGGCTTAACATCAAAGAAGTGCACCACGACAGGCGGGCGGCTTGTAAAGGAACACGACCGCAGGCCGACGATCCCACCAAGAAGACTCGCAAGGGTGACGGCAAGGCTCGCAAGAACGTTAAGGTTGTTAAGCCGCTCCCACAACCCTTTTTTGGAAGCAGGTGTTTCTGAATCAGACATGACAAGCCTCGGGAGCGAACGTTCTTTCCGCCACTAGTGCATAGTCAAATGACAGCGGCGACCGACTTAGTTCCCAGGGGTCCGATTAGGGTTGGGGGAGACCAAAAGCGGCAATAATTGTGGCGCTTCAGTGTCCAGAAGTCAAGGCAGATTACTTCTTCTTATGCTTCGCCGCTTCTTCCTGCTGCGCCAACAGCTGGCGATGATCCTGCCCGCTGCCGTCGACGGCATCCACCACGTTGTCCAGCAGGAACTGGTATTTCTGCGCTTCGCTCGGCGTCGCGTCTCCTGCGCTCTTTAGCGCCCGCAGCTTGGCTTGGAATTCGGTATCGGCCTCGATCACGGCTTTTAGAGGCTTGCGAAGGTCGGCCCGCCGTTCCACGAAGGTATCGATGTTGTCGTTCAGTTCGTCGTAAACATCGAGGAAGTTTTGCAGCTTATCATGCGTTTGCTGGGCGCGATCGGTAACTTTGGGATCGGCGCGCATTTGTTCCAGCGCTACAAGACGGGCGCGGGCGAACTGAATATATAGCTTGATACGCTCTGCGGGGTCCTGGGCCGCATCCCGCAGTTGACCGATTTCAACCGAATTGAGCGGTTCGCGGCGGAATTGTGCCGCGGCAACCGAGCACAGGAAGCAAGACAACGCCAGGAAACCGAGATGGCGGGGAAGCGCTTTCATTTTTCCTTACCGAACATCTGCTTCAGCAAATCTTGAGCGAGACTCTCGAGACGATCCGCGGCATTTTGCACCGGTCCTTGATCCTCAAAATTCAGCGTGCGCTTGAGGTCCCGCAGTCTGTGCGACATCTTCCGCGACGCCATCTCGGTGGGCTTCAGTCTCTTACCCGATTGAACAGCCGCGTCGTGCGCTTTTTCCGAGTAGGTAACCACGTCTGCCACCGCAGCTCGAGCCTCGTCCACTTTTCCCGCGTTGTACAGTTCATCGGCGGACTTCAACTGCCGCTCAGCGATTTCCACATACAGGGAAGGCTGATCTTTCAGCGGTGCCGCATTCGCCCGCTCAATCAGATCCTGCAAAGTTGGCTCTTTAGCCGCGAGCCCGGTGGCGGTCAGCGCTATGATCATCCCGATAGTGAAGAAGACGCGGCGCATGGATTATTTCTTCGGCTCAATCGCGATCAGGCGATGCCGGGCCTGCCACTCCTGATCAGGGTATTGTCCGTTGGCGACTTCGAGAAACTTACGGTAATTCTGAGCAGCCTGCTTGTAATCTTGCAAGTGATCGTAAGCGGTGGCGCGGAGAAAATAGCTGACCGGTATCTCGGGAAGATATTTGGCGCGCGCATCAGCCGCCTTGATCGCCAACTCGTAATTCTTATTTTCGCTGGCCGCCACAGCAAGATCGCCGTAAGCGGCGCCAAAATCGGGCTTCAGCGTAACTGCTGTCAGGAACTCCTGTTGAGCCTGCGGGAATTTCTTCTCGTTGAGCAATGCCACACCGAGCCCGTAATGCGACGGTGCGTCATTGGGATTCGCCGCCAACAGCGAACGATAATGCGCCTCCGCCTGATCGTATTTTTTTCCACTACTGTAGAGATCGGCCAAATCACGCTGCAGCCCTGGATCCGCCGGAGCGAGTTTCTCGGCGGTTCGCAATTCAGCGATCGCTTCGTCGTTCTTACCGGCGCCTGCCAGCACGCGGCCAAGCTGCATGTGAGCCGCCACGTCATCCGGATGCAGGGAGACAAGCTTACGAAGAACGTCTCCCGCGTCGGCGAGGCGGTTACCACGCATATAAATATTCGCCAAGCCAGTCAGCGCGTCGGTGGACGCAGGATCAATCTCAAGTGCTGCCTTGTATTCGCGCTCTGCGCCAGCGACATGATTCTCTTTCTCCAATAGCAGGCCCGCTGACAGATGCGGCTCTACATCTTTTGCTTCGAGCACGGCCGCCTGCTTGTATGCTTCAACAGCTTCGTCAGGCTTGCTGCTCTCCAGGACATGAGCCAGCGAAAGCCAGGCGCGCGCATGGCCCTCATCCACATTGGCTGTAGGCTTCAGCGTAGTTGCCGCGCGCAGGAATTTCTCGGCATCCGGATCGCCGGCCTTGGCCAGCATGAGTCCCAGGTTCAAATTGGACTCGAAGACATCCGGCTTGGCGGCGACCGACTGGCGATATGCCGCAATCGCTTCCTGCGCGTTGCCCATTGCATTGGAAACAAATCCGAGGTCAAACCAGGCCTGATAATTCGCGGGATCGGCAGCGACAACTTTCTTCAACAGGGCCTCAGCGGAAGCATAGTCTTTCTTCTCAATGGCGGCTTCGGCTTGCGCGAGTTCTGGCGGAAATGAAGAGTCTTGTTCGGCGACTTTGTGATGGCGGACGGTCTGGCTGCTGACCTGCGCATGCAGGATGCCGCCTGCGCACAGCAAAGCCACCAGCGACGCGATCCTTAAGCGCTTATTTGCTCCCATTCCGCGAAAGCCCATTTCCATTCAAAACCCGCGCCAGAAACTGCCCCGTATAAGATTGCGGCAGCGCAGCGATCGTTTCGGGGGTTCCCGATCCCACGACATAACCTCCGCGCTCTCCGCCTTCGGGACCGAGATCAATGACCCAGTCTGCGGTCTTGATGACTTCCAGATTGTGCTCGATGACCAGGATGGATCCCCCTGCATCAATTAGACGGCGGAACGCCGCCAGCAGTTTGCTGATATCGTCGAAGTGCAGACCGGTCGTAGGCTCGTCGAAAATATACAGAAGGTGGCGGTGGCGCACGCCGTCTCGAGAGCGGCCAATTTCGCGGACTGCCGGCTGAAGATGTGCGGCCAGCTTCATGCGCTGGGCTTCGCCGCCGGATAAAGTCGTGGCGGATTGCCCCAGCCGCAAGTATCCCAAGCCGACTTCATCCAGCACTCGCAATTTCTCTGTAATCTTGGGAGCACTGGCGAAAAAGTGCAGTGCCTCCTGTACCGTGAGATTGAGCACTTCGTGGATATTCTTCCCGTGGTAACGCACGTCCAGAATCTGGGGTTTGTAGCGAGCACCTTTACATTCCTCGCAAATCAATTCCACGTCAGCCAGAAACTGCATCTCCACCGTCACCGTTCCGTCGCCCTGGCAAACTTCGCATCGCCCTCCGGGGACGTTGAACGAAAAATGTCCGGCGGTGAAACCGCGGTTCTTGGATTCAGGCAAGGATGCATATAGATCGCGGATGCCGTCGAACGCCTTAATGTAGGTGACGGGATTCGAGCGCGGAGTACGGCCGATGGGTGACTGATCCACCAGTACGACTTCGTCGATGAACTCCGCTCCCTCCACGCGATCCCAGGTAGTAGGCGGCGATGCGCCATTGCCCTGCTTCTTGGCAGCCCACAACGCCTGGAACAAGACGTCGTGCAGCAACGTGGACTTGCCCGACCCGGAAACGCCCGTAATGGCTACCAGCATCCGCAGCGGAACGGCCAGATCGAAATGCTTCAGGTTATGAGCTCGTGCGCCAAAGATTTTGATCTGCTGCGTTCCCGGTTTGCGGCGCGAACCCGGCACCTGGATTCGCAACTCCTCGGAAAGATATCGCCCAGTGAGGGAGCTGGGTATCTTTTGGATCTGATCGTAGGTGGCGGCGGCGATAAGCTTGCCGCCATTTTCTCCCGCGCCGGGTCCGAGATCGAGAATGATATCGGAAGCGCGCATCACGTCGGGATCGTGTTCGACGACGAGAATCGTGTTCCCCAAGTCGCGCAGGTCATGCAGAATGTTGATAAGGCGATGAGTGTCGCGGCTGTGGAGACCGATGGATGGCTCGTCCAACACATAGAGCGTTCCCACAAGACGCGAGCCTAGCGATGTAGCAAGTTGAATGCGCTGCGCTTCGCCTCCGGAGAGCGTGGAGGAGAGCCGATCCAGCGTGAGATACTCCAGCCCTACTTCATTCAAGAAGCAGAGGCGCTCTTGGATCTCCTGCAGCAGCTTGCCCGCGATTTCCGCTTCCTGCTCCGTCAGTTGCACGCCTGCGAAAAAGTTCGCGGCTCCCTCCACCGTCATGCGGCAAACGTCACAGATGTTCTTGCTGTTGATCTTCACCTGCCGCGCTTCCAGCCGCAGGCGAGCCCCGTTGCAAGCCGAGCAAAGCGAGTAACCCCGATAACGGCTCAGGAAAACCCGCACGTGCAGCTTATATTTCTTGCGCTCCAGGTGATTGAAGAAGCCGCGCACCCCGAAGAACCGGCCTTCGCCTTCCATCACCAGCCGCTGATGTTCAGGATTGAGTCCGGCCCACGGCACGTCCAGAGGAATTCCTGCCTGGCGGGCAAAGCGTTTCAGCTCGGTCGTAAGGCTACGGTATTTCGGCTTGGTCCAGGGTTCGATCGCGCCTTCGTTCAGGGTCTTGGTTTTGTCCGGAATGACCAGGTCGAGGTCGAAATCAATGGTATTGCCAAAACCCTGACACCGCGGACAAGCGCCATATGGATTGTTGAAGGAAAACAGGCGCGGCTCAGGTTCCTCATACCGGATATGGCAACGCTTGCACTCAAAGCGCTGAGAAAAACGCAGCCGTTCGGGCACTTGTCCCTCGCCCGCCCATGTCTCGAAAATCACTTCCTCAGATTCGCGATAGCTGATCTCAATAGCATCGACAATCCGGGCGCGCGCGTCCGCTGAAACCACGAGGCGATCAACCAGAACAAACACCAGTTCTGCGAAATCCACATCCAGCAGGGACTCGGGAGTTGAAAACTCGAAGATCCGTCCGTTCTGATAGAGCCGGTTAAAGCCGCGGGTACGCAGGTCCAGAAGACGGCTCTTCAATGGGTCGGAAACAGCAGCATCGGCATCTTTTCCACGTCGGGCCCGCTTTCTGGGAACAGCAGCGCCAGTCCCGCCGTGAGTTTGAGGTTCGGACTTTTGCAGAGGGAACAGCACGTTCAGCCGCGTGCCTTCGCCTAAAGCAAGCACACTGCCCGCGACCTCATCTACCGTGTCCTTCTTGACCTCTTGCCCGCACTTTATGCAGTAGGTTCGTCCGACCCGGGCGAAAAGAAGCCGCAGATAGTCGTGGATTTCCGTGGCCGTACCCACGGTGGAGCGCGGGTTTCGCGTGCTGTTCTTTTGGCGAATAGCAACTGCTGGGGCGATGCCGTCGATGACATCCGCTTCCGGCTTCTCAATTCTCTCCAAGAACTGCCGCGCATAGGCGGAGAGCGACTCGACATAGCGGCGCTGGCCCTCGGCGTAGATGGTGTCGAAAGCCAGCGAGGACTTGCCGGAGCCCGATACACCGGTCACAACCGTCAGCGAGTTATGCGGGATCTCAAAATCGATGTTCTTGAGGTTGTGAACCCGCGCACCGCGAACAACAATAGTTTCCGTGGACATTACTGGAGAGATCGCCGCTACCCGTCACCTGTTCTCAGAAGGGTTCAACGAGGGATGCGGAATCTTTCTATTATAAAGCAGGAAGAATTGCGCTGACTTCGCCCGTCAAAACAGTTAATATCTTAAGCTCTTCAACCCATTGGAGGAACGTCCGATCATTCCCTGACCACGGTCTCATGTTTCAATCCCCCACTACCGCAATAGTTGCCGCAGGCTCGCGAGTTTTCTCGCGCCGGACAGTGATCGGTGTGCAGTTCATGATGCTCGCACTCCTCCAAGTCCCACAGTTCTCCGATATTTGGGCGGAGAAAAAGGGCAGCGTTTATAACGTGCTTTGGGTCCTGGTCTTCGGTTTTGCCACCCTGAACATACTTGGTCTGGTGCTGCGGCGCTTCGATCCTCGCCGGAGCAGCCTCAACTTCGGTGAGATACTGGCCATTACCGTAGTGTTTGTCTCCCTCTTCCTGCTGGGACTGGAAATGCTCAACGTGTTCCACATTTTTCCTGTCAAGCTTCCGTCCCGCTAGGGCAGCGGTTTTGCGGTATGATTCTTCCTGTATGGCGAAGAAATCCCCCGCCTTCGAAGTGACATGCCCGTGTTGCAATGCAGTGCTGAAGGTGGACGCTGACACCCAGGCTGTGATCGCCCATACCGCTGCCGTTAAGCCAAAGATGTTCAATGACATTGAAGCGGCGGCCAAGGCCATGAAAGAGCAGGACAGTCGCCGGGATTCGATTTTCCGCCAATCCGTGGAAGCCCAGAAGCACGCCTCCGACCTGTTGGAGAAGAAGTTTCAGGAGGCCATTAAGAAGGCCAAGGAATCGCCCGACACAGGCAAACCTATCCGCGATTTTGACCTCGATTAACCACACCGCTGGGTAACCGGCTGGGCTGCGAGTTGAACGTTACCACGCCGTAAATTTTCGTAAATATCTTTTCACAGCTTGTGGATTTCTAGGCCGTCCAATGCCTGGATGCAAGGCGTACAATCACGCGAAAATGGCTCGCCCTCCCCTACTCCTCGGCCATCGAGGTGCGCGCGCATCCGCGTCAGTTGCGGAGAACACTCTGGCGTCGTTCGATTTGGCCCTCAAGCATGGCTGTGACGGTTTTGAGTTCGATGTGCGATTGACCGGCTGCGAGTGCGCGGTCATCTGCCACGAGCCTAAGGTTCGCGGGGTTACAGTGTCTAAGGCTAGGACGGGTCAACTCTCTGACTTGCCGACCGTGCAAGACGTTCTGGCACGCTTTGCCAAACGAGCTTTCCTGGATATCGAACTCAAAGTGCCCGGACTGGCGTCCCAGGTACTGGTCGCGCTGCGTGAACATCCCCCGCAACGGGGATACGTAGTTTCATCATTCCTGCCTGACGTGTTGTTCGAGTTGAGCATTCGGAGCAGCTCAATTCCCTTAGGCATGATCTGCGAGAACCGCAAGCAACTGCAACGCTGGGGAGATCTTCCTTTGCTGTATGTGATCCCTGAATATTCGCTGATCACTGCCGAACTGGTGCAACAGGTGCACCAGGCGGGCAGACTACTGTTGGCTTGGACGGTTAACGACAAGTCTGCGATGCTGCGCCTGGCCGAGTGGGGAGTTGACGGCATTATCTCGGACAAGACCGAGTTGCTGGTCAGGACCCTGCGACCCAGATCTCGCTCAACGCCCAGTTAATCGGAAAAGCCCCTTCCCGTTTGGCTCGTCGTTGTTCTCTGCAGAAAAGCATCGCATTCGGCTTCGAATTGCTCAAGCGCAGCGCCGCGGCGGCTGTCATTCCATCCCATGGCCGCCCCAATCCGCGAAGCAGCCAGGCAGCCACATTCAGTCGACCAACAAGCGCCTAGAGCTACAGGGACACGCCGCAGAAGCACATCTCCTAGGGTGACCGCATACTGATTCTCAAATGCATCCACGGCTTCCGCCACAATGTGATCTGTGTGCGGACACAAGGGCTGGCGCAATTGCGGATTACTCCGCGCCCTGTGCGCAATGTGTAGTGATCGTGGTCCATACCACGCGACCATTCCGTTGGCCGATTCAGGACTGACACCAGCGATTTCGGCAACCTGGTTAATAGCATGCTCCGCAACCCCATGAACATCGACTTCCGCGGCAACAGCAACAGTCGGTATCCGTGAAGGCGCAATTCCAAGCTTCGTGGAACATTCTCGCGCTGCGGCGCCAGCAGTGGTCAACTTGCCGCCAATCAGCGAGATCATGCCGGCTGCACCATCCGGCCCATGGTCGTGGAAAAAGTGCCGTCGGGTGAGCGCCAAAGGACTTGATTGTGGCGAATAGGGAAGCGGTCGCACTCCGGCGAAAGCGTATCTGATGTCGTCGCCTGAGATCCCGATCCGCGGAAACAAGCGGTGCAGCGAACGCAGCAGATACTGTATCTCCTCATTCGACGGCCGAACGCCGGTCGGATCGCGGTCATCCGGAATCTCAGTCGTGCCCAACAGAATTTGCTCGTTCCAGGGAATGACGAAGATCGGTCTCCCGTCGACGGCCTCGGTGTACACGGCAGCCTCAGGCGCTCCGGCAAATTTCGGCAACACAATGTGAGATCCACGAACGCCGCCGACCATGGCTCGCGTGGTGTGAATGCCGGAAGTCTGGCAAATCTGATCGGCCCATGGCCCGGTCGCATTGATGATCCACGCAGCATCTACGCGTTCTTCGAGGCCATTTAGTTCATCCCGCAGCAGCGCTCCCGTAGCGCGTCCATTACTGGTTCTTATGGCAAGAACTCGCGTGTGATTGCGCGCCTGACAACCCGCGCGCACCGCTTCCACCAGCCACTCTGCGACTAATCTCTCCGGAAACTCACACTGCGCATCTTCGAAACTGAACACGTTGAAGCGCCGCCCTGCGTCCAGCAGGCGCTCCAGTCGAATTTGCTGTTCATGGCCGTCAACTGTGAGTCGCGCACCTCCCATCCGCCGGTACAGCCACAGCCCAGCCCGCACGGCCAACACGCTGCGCCGGCTGCTATCGTCCAAAGCAAGCAGAAACTGCAAGGGATGGACCAAGTGGGGATATTGCTGAACGAGCCTCCGCCGCTCGCGCAGGGATTCCCGAACCTGCGCGATGTCCCCTTGCTCCAGGTAGCGTAAGCCTCCGTGAATGATTCGCGTGGACCGGCTGGTGGTACCGGAAGCGAAATCCTGTTGCTCGACCAGCAGCGTCCGGCGCCCTGCCCGCGCGCACTCGCGCGCAATCGCTACACCGTTGATCCCGCCGCCCATCACCAGCACGTCAAAGTGCTGGCCCTCCAATGTTGGCCGTGAGTTCATGCTGTGTTTAGATGCATCCCAAAACCTATTGTCATTCCGAGCCGTCCGCAACCGCGCTTGGGCGCAGCGAGAGCCTGCCCTGAGCGCAGTCGAAGGGACGTGCGAGGAATCCGCACTTCTCAAAAGCGTTTCAGTCAGATCTAAGTGTGGCTGATTGAGCTGAGCCGGAAAAGATAACGTAAGTTTCCAGCCGAAATGCCCGATTGCCCCCACCAGCTCGCCTCATTTACAGTTTCATCCGATGCCTACTACAGGAGAACGTTTCGAGCGCGCAGTTTCTATCATGGCCCGCCTGCGAGCGCCCGGCGGCTGTCCCTGGGACCGCGAACAGACCTTCGACTCCATTAAGCCCTACACGCTCGAAGAAACTTACGAAGTCCTGGAGGCGATTGACAATCGTGACTGGCACGAACTGGCCGGCGAACTCGGCGATCTGCTGCTGCAAGTTCTGTTCTACGCTGAGATGGCCCAAGAGCAGGGCTCGTTCTCCATCGACGAGGTTCTCGATCGGCTTTCCGATAAGCTGGTCGACCGCCATCCCCACGTGTTCGGAAATGTTAAAGCTGAGACAGCCTCCGACGTGCTGCGCAATTGGGAGGTGCTGAAAGCCGAGGAGAAGAAGAAACGCCTCGAGGCAGGCGGAGGTAAGGCTGCAAGAACTGAAGATCAGCCGCAGTCCGTACTGGCCGGCGTTTCCGGCGCCATGCCCGCGTTGCTCGAAGGCCACAAACTCAGCTCACGTGCCGCACACGTTGGCTTCGACTGGCCCAATATCGAGGGCCTGTTCGAAAAACTTCAGGAAGAAACTAAAGAACTCCAGGAGTTGCTAAAAGAATTTCCACAACCGGGCCCGCAGCCGACCGGGCGTGGTGTCGCGGGATCGGGACGAGCCCAGATCAGCCCCGAGCTGCGCGATCGACTGGAGGGCGAGGTTGGAGATCTCTTCTTTGTGCTGGTGAACGTCGCGCGTTATCTGTCACTCGACCCGGAATCGGCATTGAAGAAAACGAATCGCAAATTCAAGCGCCGCTTTCAATGGATGGAAGAGCAGTTACGCGCCTCAGGACGCGGCGCCGGGGAGGCCTCGATGGACGAATTGGAATCATTGTGGCAACAAGCCAAACAGCAGGAGCCGTCGACGCGGTGAGCAGCGATTCGATTCTCATCCGCAAATGCGGGAATCTGGACGAAATGCGCGCTTGCGTGGCTTTGCAGAAGGAAGTCTGGAACTTTGCCGACATCGAACTCATCCCGCTGCGTATGTTCGTAGTCGCGGAAAAAGTGGGTGGTCAGGTGATCGGGGCGTTTGAGCAGCACGAACTTGTAGGATTCGCCTTTGCAATCCCCGCAGTTCGCAACCGGCACTCGTTTTTGTATTCTCATATGCTCGCGGTTCGCAAGCAGTACAGGAATTCCGGCCTGGGACGCCGCCTCAAGCTGTTCCAGCGCGACGACGCGCTGGGCCGCGGTTTTGAGCTGATGGAGTGGACTTTCGACCCGCTGGAGATCAAGAACGCATACCTGAACATCGAGAAACTGGGCGCAATCGCGCGCCGCTACAACGTAAACCAGTACGGGATCACCTCGTCTCCGCTGCAAGGTGGTTTGCCGACGGACCGGCTCGTCGCCGAGTGGTGGCTGAAATCAGAGCGGGTCAAGCAATTGCTGAAAGAGGAAACGAGTCCGCCTTTCGAAACGGAAAAGACGATTTCCGTTCCAGCTGAGATTTACGATTGGAAGGCTAGTCCGGAAACCCGAAGCCGGGCCCTGGAAGTGCAGGATCGCAATCGCGCAGGGTTTTTGAAGGCATTCGGCAATGGGTTGACAGTTCTTGGCTACCAGCGCGATCAACAGCGCAATGGTAGATTTCTGTTAGGACACTGGAACGAGAATTGGAATTATTCCTAGTCTCAGCTGCTCCGTGCCCACTGTGGTTATTGCATAGTTATGAAGATTGAAGCCATTTCGCTGTGCGAAATTCACATGCCGCTGGTTCATTTTTTCGAGACCAGCTTTGGCCGCACCTATGATCGCCGTATTTTCCTGGTGAGTATCGATTGTGATGGGGTTACCGGCTGGGGCGAGTGCGTCGCGGGCGAGAACCCCTTTTACAGCTCGGAATGGCTCGAGTCGGCGTGGCCCACGATCAAGCATTTTCTTGCGCCCGCGCTGCTCGGACAGACTCTTGCGACGGCGAGCGAGAGCGTGCCCTTGATGGCCCAGGTGCGCGGACACCGCATGGCCAAAGCGGCCATCGAAAATGCGCTCTGGGACGCCGAAGCCAAACTAAGGCGGCAGCCTCTATGGAAACTTCTCGGGGGCAAACAACGGGAAATTGCTTGCGGCGTTTCTATTGGTATTCAGGATTCAGTTGAACAACTGCTGGATAAGATTGAAATCGAACTCACCGCTGGCTATCGCCGGATCAAAGTAAAAGTGAAGCCTGGTTGGGATGTGAACGTGCTGGAGCCCATTCGCTCGCGCTGGCCGGAAATCGTGCTCAGCTGCGACGCCAACTCTGCCTACACCCTCGACCAGCTCGAACATCTGCGCAAATTCGACCAGTTCAATCTCTTAATGATCGAGCAGCCGCTCTGGGACGACGACATTTACAACCACTCCCGCTTGCAGCAGAAACTGCGAACTCCCATTTGTCTCGATGAATCCATTCATCACGCTCGTGATGCCGCACAGGCCATAGAAGTAGGGGCGTGCCGCATTGTCAACATCAAGGTCGGCAGGGTCGGCGGTTTCACCGAAGCCAAAAAGGTCCACGATGTGTGCGCTGCGCGGACGATTCCGGTGTGGTGCGGAGGGATGCTCGAATCCGGTGTGGGGCGCGCTCACAATATTGCCCTGTCTACGCTGGAGAATTTTCGCCTTCCCGGAGATGTTTCAGCCTCGAAGCGCTACTGGAAAGAGGACATTATCGAACCCGAAGTCGAAGTCACCCCGCGCGGCACAATTGTCATTCGGGACGAGCCGGGTACTGGCTATCGCGTGCGCGAAGACCTGATCAAGAAATTGACGCAACGCCAGGAGACGATTCGTGCCAGCCGCGCCACCGCCGATTAACAAACCTCGCACCACGTAGCCCCAAAATGCAGCCTGCTGTCTATTGCGGATGGTGGCTTTGCTGGCGATTTTCCGCCAACTCTGCTTCCTGCTTTTTCAGCAGCTCAACCGCTTGCGCGAATGTCAGGTTGGGAGGAGCGGGTCGAAAATCACTGAAAGATTCCTTCGACTTGATCACCAGCTTCTTGAAGAGAAGTTCTCTGCCGGTGAAGGACAGATCCATGCGCGTGATTTCCCAGTCGCCGTCGCCAACAGCCCCTTGCTGAACCACAAACCGGCCGCCCTTATCCAGGTGGCCCAATATCCCCCAGCCAAAGCCTACTTCTTTGAAAAGTGTGCCGTCGATCTTGGCGATCCTTTGCCGATTGGCATCAATCAGGATGTAGCCACGCATGCCCGTCAGCACCTGTTCGGTACGTGAGGGTGGATCGTACTTGGGGTTGGGCCGAAACGTAAGCCGCACTAATCCATCCCCAGGTTTGCCAATCCCTTCGCTGCCGATCTCGGTGCCGTCCCGCTGGTAGAGAAAAGCGTCGGGCAAGGCCTTCATGATCCTGGTGGTTCGTTCAACGTCTTCACGCTCAGCTCGTTGCTTCTTCTTAAGCTCTGCCGGATTGTGGATCAGACCATCTAGCCTGGCCTCTTCAGCTTCGCGCTGTTTCGGAGTGAGAGGCTTTCCATTCACTGCTACTAACAGACCGGCGGTGCCGTCATTAGTTTCTGCGATCAGCTTAGTTTGGGATTCGTGAGGAGTTTCCTTGTAGTCCATAAATATGAACTTCGCTTCGCCGTTATTGGACCTGATTTCATTACTGACGGTTTGCCGCACCAGTTCGGTCGGCAACTCGGAAGGGATCTCCTGGCCATAAAGCATGACCCCGGTTGCAACTGCAAGCCATGTGGACAAACCGATCAATTTTGATCGCATCACGGTCAACTTTATGGAACCTTGGCAACAGCTGCACGAGATAGCCGACATACCTGCCGTCAGCGCCCCGCCTCGATACTTCTTGCCGTCCAAGCCATCCCATTTAGATTCTAAGCCAGTTCTTGTATATTTCTGCTGTGCATCTGCCGTCGATCGGTCAAATGGGTTAGAATCCATTGTCCACTTACATTCCGCGGTAAGAGGCCTCAAGGAGACTGGGTTTATGGACACGGCGAGAACGGCAGAGTTCGCACACATCGGTAAGTCCGTCGTTATTAAAGGAGAGCTCTCCGGAAGTGAAGATCTCTACGTGGACGGCGTGGTGGAAGGAACCATCGAATTACCAGGCAACAATTTGGTCATTGGGCCGAACGGCCAAGTTCGCGCCAACATCAACGCCAAGGGAGTTGTCGTGCAAGGCAAGCTGGACGGCAACATCCGGGCCAGTGAGCGGGCGGAACTCCGGAAATCGGCGGTCGCGGTGGGCGATGTCTACACCCAGAGGATAGCGGTCGAGGATGGAGCGTACTTTAAAGGCAAGGTGGACATTCAGAGAGAGGCGGCCAAGCCGAGTCCGCCACTCGGTAAGGCGGATTCCCTGCCTGAGCCTAAAGGCATGGCGACGGCCTCGGCGGTGGGGGCCGGATCCGCGAAGGCGAGCGGCGCGGTGGCGACGCCAGTGACTTCAGGCACTACAGTAACCAAATATTAGAGCGTTTGGCCGGTGCGGCCTCGCACGCTGCGATATATTTATTGTGCAGAAATCCGTAAACCGGCTGTCGGGAAGCAGCAATGTCGTCCGTAACGCATAGCTTCATGAAACTGTTTCGTGGCTCGACTGACTCCGTTCCGGGGGTGAAACCTGCCCAGGTGACGCAACGGCTCACGCGTCGCTCCAGCGGACTGGCGGAACTGGCGCGTTTGTTTAAGTCTGAAGAGCCGTTGTGCATTCTGGATATCGGCTCCACTTCGGCCGCTAACATCCGCTACCTGACGGAACGGGGGCACAAGATTTACAGCGAAGACGTTCTCGACGCCTCGACCGATCCCTCCCTGGCCACAAAAGACGAACAGGGACAGAGAATCTTGGATCACAAGAGGTTTCTGGCAGAGAATCTGCTTTATTCAGCTGCCCAGTTCGACGTCGTGCTCTGCTGGAATTTAGCCGATTATCTGGATGAAAGCCTGGTCAAACCGGTGGTCGCGCGGCTGTGGTCGACGGCCAAGCCCGGAGGCATGCTGCTTGCGTTCTTTCACACCCACGAAGCCGGACCCGACGCCCCTTGTTACCGCTACCATATCGTGGGAAATGACATGCTCGAGATGCAGCACATTGAAGCACGGCGGGACCTCCGCAAAGGCCCCACTGGCGTGGTTCACACTACCATCGACAAAAGCTTTCGCTTGCAACGCGTTTTCAACAATCGCAATATCGAAAATCTGTTTCGAGACTTTTCCTCAATCAAATTCTTCTTGACCCGCGACAATGTCCGCGAAGTGCTTGTAGTCCGCTAGCGCCCCGCGTCGGTCCTCATCTTGTCATCCTCACCAAATAGCGAGTGACCGCCGGAGTATTCGCCAGAAGGGAAGTGATCGGAGCGCGCAAGGCTCGCGGCAAAAGCAGCATCCGTCGAATCTTCGAAGACGAGCGAAATACACGCACAAGCTGCTGCTGATAGTGATCACTATAGCGGAGCACCGCATGTTCTAGCGGAATGAGGCCTCTGAAGAAAGGAACCAAACATTCTGCGGCCAGTCCGCCGCTGCGCAGGGCAAGCGAGATTCCGTCGCCCACGAAGGGATCCACAAAACCCGCAGCATCGCCCACCATGAATATCCCTTCCCTTACCGGCCGTGGTTTTCCAAACAAGAGAGGCGCCACGCTGACCGGATCTGTCCGCGGCTGCCAGTGAGCGGCGCGTTGACGCAGCGCGGGATGAAGCTGAAATACCTCCGGCAGCGAACTCGCGACATCTGCACGCACCATGGCGCAGGCGTTGACCCGGGGTTGACCAGAATCTTTCCTCAGGGTGACGGGTTGCACGCCGCAGTATCCGCCGTCGAAAAAATAGAGATCCACCGAGGCCGGCGGAGAAGACTCGGCGAAGTGCGCCTTGAGGCCGATCCACTTTACTCCGCTATGACCGTTGTTCGCTGGGGCACTCAGGTTCGACCAGCGTCCGGACGCGTTCACCACGGCACGCGCTGCAAAATCCCCCATCGAGGTGGTGACGAGAAACGGCCCCGTGCCAGCGACCTTCTGCACGGCAACCTGCTGCCGGGCTTCCACGCCGGACCGTTGCGCAGAGTCCCAAAGCGCTTTGTCCAAGTCGAGTCGCGCTACACTCGCAGCCGAAGGCTCAATCGAAGTCTGCAAAACCCGGTCATCGATAAAGATGCGAGTCTGTGGAATTCTTACCGCCTCTCGCGGAAGACTGTCATCATACGAACCCAGCAGTTTGCCCAGGAGGTCCAGCGATTCAGAGGAAACAAACTCGCCACAGACTTTGTGGCGGGGGAAACGTCCACGCTCGAGCAGCAAAACTTGCGCGCCGTAGGTTGCGGCTGAAATCGCGGCCGAGGTTCCCGCCGGGCCTCCGCCTATGACAATGAGATCGTACATAAAGACAGTCAGCAGTCAGCACTCAGCACTTGGCCTTTGAAACTCACTTCCACAGCACCACCCCCATTCGAAACAGATAATACCGCCGCACCACGACGCTTCTCGCGGACGTTTGTTTCAGCATTTCGTGCATTTCCTTTGCCGTGTAGGCCGCCTTCACCGAAGCCGGCGCATCGTGCTGCGTCAACCGGCTGCGATACAGAGGCCATCCGGCATACACCAGCCCCAAATGCAGCGGGTTCCGAATCAGGTCGTTGATCAGAACCGCAACTCGGCACACGCGCAAACCTTCCTTAACGAATCGCACCAGATCTTGAGCGCTAAGATGATGGGCGAACAGGCAGCAGCAGACCAGGTCAAAGCTATTGTCAGAGAACGGGAGCGCGAGCGCATCTCCGCCAACTGCATGCGCGCCATTGCTTCGATTCCTGAGATGAGAAACGGCGCGATCCAGCAAGCTGATGTGGAGCTGGATTCCTCGGTGCAGCAGCCGCTTGCCTACAAGCCGGGGCACATCCCCTGCGCCGCCAGCGACTTCCAGTAGCGAAAGTGAATTGGTTCCAGACCTGCGTGCGACATACTCGACCATGCTCTGCGTCGTGGCGACGCCGCCAAACCATCGGTTAATGCGACACAGATCGGAAAGGGCAGTGGCGATCTCCGCGGCTGTGCCGGAATCGCTGTCCAGAAGCTCGGGGATGACGATACGCTTCATGACAGGAACACATCGTGAATTATTTCAGTTTGAGGGTGCGAATTGTCATCGTCGATTGACAAACCTCAGCTTACTGCCATGTCTGTGTGCTCTGTGCTTAGCCTTAAACCTCGGCGAGTTCTTCTTCCAGCAATTGCTTGTTATACAGGTCGGTGTAGTACCCGTTTCTGGCCAGCAGCTCCTCATGCGTGCCCAGTTCAACGATTCGGCCGCTGTGCAAGACCGCGATCATATCGGCATTGCGTACGGTTGAGACCCGGTGAGAAATGAAAATCGTCGTCCGACCCGCCATAATCTCACGCAGATGGTTCAGGATCTTGTCCTCCGTATGGGTATCCACGCTGGAGAGCGCATCATCGAGGATCAGAATGCGGGGATTGCGAATCAGGGCCCGGGCGATGGCCGTACGCTGCTTTTGTCCGCCGGAGAGCGTGATGCCACGTTCCCCGACCAATGTCTGATACTGCGCCGGGAAACTTTCGATATCTTCAGCGATGCTGGCTCCCTGCGCGGCTGCCCGCACTGCAGAATCCTGCGCGCCTTGCACTCCGAAGGCGATATTCTCGCGCACGCTCTCGCTGAACAAGAAAGTCTCCTGCGGCACAAACCCGATATTCTTCCGCAAGAACTCAATTGGGTATTCACGGATTGGCTTGCCGTCGATGAGCACCGTATCCGGCGCCGCATCATAGATTCTCGGAATCAGGCTAACGAGAGTGGTCTTGCCGGAACCAGTCGGGCCGACGATCGCCAGACTGCTGCCCGCGGGGATTCGCAGGTTGACGTCATGCAACACCGGCGTAGTGTTGTAGGCGAAGTTCAGATCGCGGAACTCGATTTCTCCTTCGATCTCTGTAAGCGCGGACGTCCCGCCACTGAGCACTTGCGCGCGGTCAGCAATCTCCGGTTTCTCCACCAAAATCTCGTTGATCCGTCCCATCGACGCAGTGCCGCGCTGGAAAATATTGATCACCCAACCCAGGGCGATCACCGGCCACGTGAGCTGCACCATGTAAGTATTGAAGGCAACAAAGTCACCCACGGTGATGCGCCCCTGCAGTACCTCGAGCCCTCCCAGCCACAGTACCAACACGATGGCAAAGCCCAGCATGATTTCCAGGGTCGGCCAAAGCATGCCCATTAGCCGCACCAACTTCAGGCTGCGCCCGATGTACTCCTGGTTGGCGGCTTCAAAGGCGGCAATTTCCGCCTCTTCCTGCACATAAGCGCGAATCACCCGTGCCCCGGAGAAGTTCTCCTGGGCTCGCGCGGAAATGTTGGAAAACATCTCCTGAATTTTTTCGAAGCGCTCGTGAATCTGCCGTCCGAAGTACTGAATGGTAATGCTCACAATTGGCAGCGGCAGGAAGGCATACATGGTCAGCTTGGGGCTGATCGAGAGCATAAACGCCAACGCCCCTGCGGTGAAGACGATGGTGTTCGCCGAATACATAATGGCTGGGCCGAGCAGCATCCGCACCGCATTCAGATCATTCGTCGCCCGCGCCATAATGTCGCCCGTGCGGGTGCGCTGGTAGAAGGAATAGGACAGTTTTTCCAGGTGCCGGAACAGATCGTTGCGCAGATCAAATTCGATCTCACGGGAGATTCCAATAAGAATCCACCGCGTTAGAAACTGGAAGATTCCCTTGGCGCCAGCCACGGCCAGCAGGAGCAGGGCGTAGGTCAGCAACTTCTGGCGAGTGACGCCCAAATGCAGGTCGTCGACCGCGCGGCGGATGACTAGCGGAAATACAATCCAGATTCCGTTGTTAAGGAAAACGCACAGCATCCCCACCGCGTAGCTGCGGCGGTATTTCTCCAGGTAAGGAAAGAGAGGGCGCAGGCTCTTGGGCAGCATGTGCTTCTAGTAGATGCGATTCTACCAGCATCAGCTGCAGTTTCAGTGGGCTTGCCAAAGGCCGTTCGGAAGACAAACTAAAGGGGGGATATGGGGTGGGCCCATGGGTGCTACTTGGCGCCCTTCGAAGTGTTACGCATCCGATTCGCCCGCGAAAGCCAGAACGTAAACCGCCGCCAGCAGCACAACCCAGCTCCCCAGAAAGAACCAGGTCAGATCGATCAAGTAGGAATACACCACATCGAAGCTCATAGTTGTCCGCCTCGATCCCGCAACTGTGCTTTGCCGGTGAGCTCCTTATATTTTTCCACGACTTGCCGGACGGCTTGCAGCCGGCCCAGCGAGGTTAGCCGCATATCAGTCAGGGCCTCCTCGATTTGCGACATCCAGCACTCCACCGCCCGATCCACGCCTGAGGCCATTTCCTCGGCGATCATGTTCACCAGGTCGCTCGATATTGTTGTACTGCTCAAGACGTCGCTACCTGTCCTTTCAAAGTTTGGAAAGCCCTCGGGCAGGGGAAGATCGCTGGTAGCCCCCTCACATACCTTCCCCTGCCGTTTCACCTCATTTCGAGTTTTGATCAGTTTTCCGGAGCGTCAGAGTGTCCCTGCATATGCTCTTCCATGTGCTGCTGGCGCTTCGTGAGGAACTCGTTTAATTTCGTCTTCTGCTCTGGTGTCAGCACCTGGTAGGCCTGTGCCATCAGCTGTGCGTGCTGTACTTCCAGTTGGGCATGGATTTGCGCTTCCTGATTCGCAATCGCCTGAGCCTTTGCCTGATCAAAGTTGCCGCTGGTGATGAGATTCATCATCGCGCGATGGCTCTGGTGTTCCTGCTGCCATAAAGGCTTTAGGGTGGGCGTTGCGTCCTCGTGGATCTGCTTGATCTGTGCCCGTTGCGCATCCGTGAGATCAAGCATCTCCATCATCATGGGCCCGAACAAACCCCCACCCCGGTGGTGTGGGCCTTGCGCCATTGCACTGCCCGTGAGCAGCGCGATTACCAGCGCTGCAACCGTTGCTGTCATACGACCTGACTTCATAATGTCTGCTCCTTCGCTGACTTGTTGAACCTGCCGTGTGTCTACAGATAAGAACACTTTTCGAGGTGCGTGGTAGTAAAGTGTCAGTCAACCGGAGTAAAGTTTTGTAAAAGGCGCGCAAGGCCAATTTGACAATTCTTTACCCCTGGGTCAACACGCCTGTTATAGAACTGATATGAGCAAGATGGATCGCATCCTGGTCATCGACGACGATGTGGAGCTCTGCGCTTTGGTGAGTGAGTACCTGGAACCCGAGGGCTTTCAGATCGAGGCTGTTTACGACGGCAATCGTGGTCTCGAACGCGCTCTGAGCGGCGAGCACCGGCTGGTTGTGCTGGACGTGATGCTGCCCGGCATGAACGGCTTCGATGTCCTGCGTAAAATTCGCAGCACCTCAAAAATTCCTGTCCTGCTGCTTACCGCTCGGGGCGAGGATGTGGATCGCATCGTGGGGTTGGAAATCGGCGCCGACGATTACCTGCCCAAGCCGTTCAATCCGAGAGAACTCGTAGCCCGCATACGCGCGATCCTGCGCCGGAGTTTGGCAGGAGAGAAAGCCGCCGGCGCACACATTCCCGATGTTCTGCATGTCGGAGATATTGAATTGGATCCTGCAACCCGAACGGTGCGGCATCACGGCCGGCCGGTCGAGTTGACCTCTGTCGAGTTCAATCTGTTGCACGTTCTGTTGCGCGAAGCCGGGCGCGTGGTGAGCCGCGAGCGCTTGGTGGATGAAGTTCTAAGCCGCAAATTTTCTCCCTTCGATCGCAGCATTGATATGCACGTCAGCAAGGTTCGTAAGAAGCTGGGAGATAGCGACAACGGCACCGATCACATCAAGACCGTGCGCGGCGTGGGATACATCTTTGCTCATCCCCGCGAACATGCCGGGAGCGGAGAATGAAGAGTCTATTCGTCAAAATATTCGTCTCCTATTGGATTGCGCAGGCGCTGTTCTTCGTGCTGGCCATCCTGGTCGCCTCTGCGCTGCGGCCTTCGCGCGAGATCTCTGATTTGCAAACCCAGCAAGCGAAGTTCCTCAGCGAAGCAGTTCAGGCTTATCAAACGGGCGGAGAAACAGCCGCTTGGAGGTACCTGAGGGGCGTGCACGAGGCCTACCACGTACGGCTTTATGTTCTTGACGAGCATGGGAGAGACCTGCTGGGACGCAAACCGCCGGAGTGGGTGCAACGCGCTCAGCGCGGCGAGATGAGCACTGCGGACACTTTTTGGGGCAGGCTCCGGCCTATACAGTTCCTGCGTGCCTCGATGGCTACAGCGGATGGGCATCGCTATATTGTCATAACCGAGCTTCCGCCGGAACCCCACCCGCTCTTCGGCCCTCACGGCGTGCCGGGACTGGGCATCCTCATCGGGATTATTTCTTCCGGCTTGGTTTGTTACATTCTGGCGTGGTATCTGACGTCTCCCATTGTGCGCCTGCGGGCGGCTACGCAGAAATTAGCATCCGGAGATTTAACCGCCCGGGCCGGGATGCCGGGATCGAGGCGTCACGACGAAACCGCTGAATTGGTGCGCGACTTTGACCGCATGGCCGAACGCCTGCAAACCCTGGTCAGCGCGCAGAGACGGCTGCTGACTGACATTTCGCACGAGCTGCGCTCTCCGCTGGCCCGGCTAAACGTGGCTCTGGAGCTGGCGCGGCAGCGAAGCGGTACGGACGCCAACAGCGCCCTGGACCGCATCGACCGTGAAACCGGCCGCCTCAACGAAATGATTCAGAGGCTGCTGACGCTGGTTCGCCTCGAGGGCGGTGACGACTCACTCGAGAAGTCCCCTGTACATCTGCAACAGCTCATTGAAGAGGTTGCTAAAGACGGCACTTTCGAAGCGCAAAGCCGACACTGCGAGGTCGAGGTGGAAATCGCTGCGGATTACGTCGTCATCGGCAGCCCGAGCCTGTTGCACAGCGCCATCGAAAATGTCGTGCGCAATGCCATTCGCTATACCGAGGAAGGCACCAGCGTTCAAATTCGCTTGGATTCAGAACAGGCGACTGCCGGACCGCAGGCTGTGCTGCGTGTGACGGATTCCGGCCCAGGAGTGCCCGAAGATGCGCTTGACAAACTATTCCGTCCTTTCTACCGGATCGACGACGCGCGCGGCCGTCAGACCGGTGGCGTCGGGCTAGGCCTCGCGATTACGGCAAGAGCCGTTTCTCTGCATGGCGGTACTGTCCAGGCGGTTAACCGGCCTCAGGGTGGATTGATGGTTGAAATTCGCCTGCCGCTGGCCTCGGTGGAAGTGGCCGACGAAGGCAAAACTCCCGCAGTCTCCGTGGCCAAGAGTTGATGGGGGATGGGAGTCCTCGCCAGTCTCTACAGACTTCGCAGGCGAATTAGCGAAGTGAAGCGCTGCCGTGGCCCTCTCAATCCTTCCCGTTGCTGGCTTGCGCCGTTTGCTCTTTCCCCGGTATTCCTGATAAACATTTGAAGTAGCTCCGGAAATCAACGTCGAGGTGCTTGCGCCAGCCGCTCAGGCTGGGGTCCTGCACAAAACCAGGAGAAAGCTTCGGAATGTGGCTTCGTTTCTTATCGTGTCTGCTTGTGATTTCGCTCGGTGGCCTGACAGCCTGCACTTCTCGCAGCACCACCGCCCCCACCGTCATAAGCTCGGCGGCTATCTATCTCGCCACACAGGGCAATTCGTCCATTCAGAGCTACGCGGCGACGCTAAGCTCCGGTGTTGTCAACCCGATCGGAAACGCCGTTGCCACGGGCAATATGCCTTTTGCGATCGCGCTCACGCCCTCGTTGAATGTATTGTTCCTGGACAATAACGCATCGGACACCGTTTCTGCCTACACCATCAATTCGGATAGTTCGCTCTCGGCGGTGAGCAGCAGCCCCGTCAATACCGGAAGCATGCCGACGGGCATGGCGGTCGATCCGGCGGGCAAGTTCCTGTTCGTGGCCAATCAGGGATCGAGCAACATCTCGGTTTATTCAATTAGTGGCACTTCTTTGCAGGAGATTGCGGGCTCGCCATTTACGACCATCCCCGCAGGCACCACAGTCGCGACTTTGCCAACTGCGGTCGCAGTCAGCGCTACCGGGAACTTCTTGTACGTCGCCAACAATTTCACCGGCACGGTTGGCGCCTTCAAGATTGGGTCGTCGGGCACTCTCACGGCGCTTGGCGCGTCACCCTACACGGTGGGCTTGGCGCCATCCGGGTTGGAAATCCCGCCCAGTGGCGCTTTTCTTTACGTCGCGAATACCGGCTCCAACAACGTATCCGCTTTCGCTATCTGCGATAAGGTCGTCACCACCTGTGCCAATCCGAACAGTCCGGATGGCACACTCACGCCGGTTCCCGGCTCCCCGTTCTCAGCGGGACTCGGTCCCGTTGCTATCGCCGCCGATCCAAGTTTTAGTTTTCTTTACGTTCTGGACAAACAATCGAGCCAGATCTCCGAATACTCCTTTGGTCCCGGCAGTGGCGTACTGAGTCCGCTCTCTACTCCCGCAGTGTCTACCGGCCTGACGCCGTTCTCTTTCGTCATCATTGCCGGAGCCACAGGCACGAATATCGGCAATACCCTCACCAACCCAACCGACTTCGTTTACGTGGCTAACAACGGGGCCTCGACGGTGTCGGCGTTCACCTTGAACACGACCTCGGGAGTTCTGACTCCGCTCGGCCAACCGACGACCGTTGTAGGGGGCAATCCTTCCGCAGTCGCCGCGAACTAGAGAACAGGCGGGGGCAGAACAGGGTAGAGGTTACTCGTCAAATTCCGCCACATACTTCTTCGACGCCGCCGACGGCCACTTTGGGGCATGGACCAATAAGAATCAGAGCAATGTCTTCTAGCCCAGGCACAGTGTTCAGGGTCTTTTCCGCCGCCGTTGGGATTGCGTACTGAAGGATGTAACTCGTTGTCCCATTTGTTCCCACCACGTAGAGATTCCCCTGTCCATCACTGACAATTCCGTGAAGCGTCGGTTCCGCTGTGAATGGGATCGGAGTAACGGTTCCGAGGTCGGTGGTGACCTCGTAGAGCATCTGGCCTGTGGTCGAAGTAGCAAACAGCTCTCCGGTATAGGAGTCGAAGGCTAAACCCTCTGGGGCTGTCAGAGGAGAATCAGAAGAGGTCTGATTCACAATTGCTCCCGTCGTAGTACTAATCTGCACAATCGCGTTCAGCTGGTCGTCAACGGCGAACAAATTTCCGTTGTTGTCATACGTGAGTCCCTGAATCTTGTCCGGCCCGTTGTACAGAGTCGTTACAGCATGCGTGGCCAGACTGATACGGAAGACCTTATTAACTCCTATGTCGCTCACCAGGATGCTCTTGCAGCCCGGCTCCATGGTCAGGTCAACGGGCGTAGTCAGGCCGGTCGCTAAGGTCGTGTCGATACGGGTGTAAGGATTGAAAATGTGGACTGCCCCCGCCCCGGACAGAACGTAGATGATCTGCTGGAATGGACCCCGAATGACCCCATTGGGCCCCACGCCAGTGGTCGTGATCGTAATCACAGTGTTGGGAGTCGAGATGAAAAGCAGCTGCCCGTTGTTGATGTTCGTTCCGACGAACTCGGCGGCAAAACCGGGCTGGCAGAACACCGCTGCCAGCATAAGTACCAGTACCGTCCTAATCCGTTGTGCTGGAAATCGGTGACTAGGCTGACCCATTGGCATCGTGAGTGACCTCCTGCGCTCCAGGCGCAAGCGAGAACTTTGAGCTGCTGATTGGAGGCGATTCTACAATGTGCGGTGAGTTACTTCGGGTTACTCTCGTACAGCTTGGTTGCGACCGGTGGGCCAACCAGTGTGGTGTCCATTCGTCCGGCGACCTACGTGGGAACCCGCAGAATCATGTACCCGCCCAACAGCGCGAAGATCAGGTCCGGCGACCAGGCCGCCAGGAACGGGGGCAGCTCGCTGATGTTCCCCATGGCTTCGAACAAACCGGAGACTGTCCAGTAAACCACGGCAATCCCCACAGCCACCGCCACACCGGTTATCGTGCCTCGCCGTCCGGCTTGAAGAGAAAAGGGAATTGCCAGCACCGCCATCACTAACGCCACCATCGGGAATGCGAACTTCTTTTCCAGTTGCACGCGCAGCCGTACCACCTCAAATCCGCTCTGCTGCAAATCGTGGATGTAGCGCCGCAGCTCCTGGTAATTCATTTCTGACGACTGCTTCACCTCTTTTTTGAAGTAAGTCGGAGGCTCGCTCACGCTGGCAAACGTGGCTACGTCGAATCTGCGGTAGTTTTCGATGGCCGGCCCGCGAAAATCGCGCTCCCAGCCCTGCGTGCAAACCCATTGCCCCACGGTTTCTTCCCAACGCGCGCGTGCCGCATAAATACGCTGCGTCAGCTGAAAGGTGGCCGGGTCAAATTGAAAAAGCGAGAGCCGGCCAAACTCGTTGCGCTCTGAATCAAACAGTTGATAGTAGTAGATGTTCGAATGCTGCCCGAAAATCCACTTGCGGTCAGGATTGAGATAGGTCTGCGCGGGCTTGCCTTTGATCAGGTTGCGCAACGCGTCCTGGCGCTTGTTGGCGTAGGGAAGATAAAGCTGGTCGGAGAAAAACAGCCCCGCCGCCAATAGCGAGCAAGCCACCAACATCGGCGTCACAACCCGGTAAATGCTGATTCCCGTCGCCTTGATCGCTGTGATCTCGTTGGAGCGCTGCATCAAACCCAAGGTGATGAGAACCGCAAGCAAGATCCCCAGAGGAGCAATGTTGTACAGGAAATATGGCGAAACGCTCAGCAGGTACTCTCCCACCACCAGGAGAGAAATCTGGTTTCGTACGATGTCACCCAGCAATTCGAAAACCGTGAATACCAGGAGAAGCAGCAAAAACGCCGCCAGGACCAGCGCCAGGTTGATGGCGAAATCGCGCAGCACATAATCATCCAGAATCATAGGGAAGCGGGCGCTGAAGACTCGTCGCCGCGTAGCGGCGCGCCGAAAAACGTCTGCCGCGCGGGTGGAGCGAGTGAGAATTACGCCGTTTTCTTTGCTTGATTTGAATGGATTCCGCAGGTTTCGCAACGATGACAGATCAATCGGCCTGCGCTCGGCGCGCCACAACAGAACGACGCCGGCGAGGAAGAACACGATATCCGCCAGCCACGCACCCAGCGCGGGGGATAACTTTCCCTGGCGGGCCAGCGACACTCCTACAAGCGACGCTGAGTAATAAGCAAACACCAGCAGGATGGTGAGGACAAACCCCGTGGATTTGCCGCCTTTCTTGGAGGAAAGACCAAACGGGATCGCCACCAGGGCCAACACCAGGCACGAACTGGGCAATGCAAACCGGCGGTGGAATTCGATCAAGTCCCATCTTGCCATGGGATTGTTCTTCGTCTTTCCCTGGCGCCACAGTTCCCAGGTTTCCATCTGGGAAACCGGGGCAGGTTCTTGTGTCTTGCTGCTCTCCGCTTCGGGCAAGGGAATTGGCAGGTCGGTCTGCTCAAACGTTGAAACCTGGTAATGGTTGGGATCCTTGGGATCGGCTTCATGCGTCGAGCCGTCGCTCAGATGGAGATGCAGGGTATTCGGTCCTTCGCTCACCAGAATGCCTTGCTCGGCCAGCGTAATACGCGGGGCAGCGGGCGTACTCATATCGGCGATGAACACGCCTTTCCAAATAGCGGCGCCTTCGGCCGCCTTCACGCTCTCAATGTAGAGCACCAACTGCGGGAACCCCTCGTAGAAAACCCGAGGCTGAACTTCGAAAGATGCCTGCGACGTTTTCAGCCGGTCTTGCAGCCTCGCCATGGCCGCTTGCGAGCGTGGTGCTACATAAACTCCATTCGCCAGCGCCAACAACCATGCGCTCAGCGAAAAAATCGAAATCACCCGCAGGAAGGTCCATATTCCGATGCCGCTGGCGCGCATGGCCGTAATTTCGCTGTCGGCCGCCAGCCGACTCAGCCCGATCAGAATGCCGACCAGGACCCCCGCTGGAATGCTGAAGGTCAGGGCTACAGGCACTATAAAAAGGAACACTTCGGCAACACTGGGCAGGGGCGCGCTGTTGCGAACCACCAACTCGAGGATCTGGCCCAGATCGCGGGTGAACAAAATAAACGTGAAGACCGCCACACCGATCAGAGCGTGAGCCGTCACTTCGCGCAGCATGTAGCGGGTCAGAATCCGCATGAGGCGCCGATAGATTGAAGTCTAGCATGCCACCAGAATGGCATCCGGCGTGCT
>DASPSE010000164.1:0-10417 GCA_035624085.1 Terriglobales bacterium | reverse complement strand
GAGATCATCTGGGTGCGAGGATTCCCAGTGCCGCGCCAGCATCGACCGCAGGACGAAGCTTGCGAAGCGGTATTGATCCGTGAAATCCCATTGGCGAATAATTGATTTTGGAGCTTTGTTCGAAGCCTGAGGCGCCCGTCTCCACATGATGAATCAAATCACGAAATCTGGACAGTTGCGGGTGGTTATTCCCGCAGAGCAGATTCAAAAGCGGGTACGCGAGTTGGCCCGCCAAATCTCCGACGACTATCGCGGCAAGACCGTGCACGTCCTCGCGCTCCTGGAAAACGCGTTTATTTTCACGGCCGATCTGGTGCGTGCCCTCGAGGTTCCGGTTATCTGCCAGTTCATCAAGCCCCGATATCGCCGGGAACTGGAGGGCCAACCGGAGGGATTCCTGGAAATCTTTTTCAGCCATGACGCGGACATCCGCGGCCAGCATGTGCTACTCATCGAAGGCCTGATCCATTCTGGCGTGACCACCGAGTTTCTGATGAGCGATCTCCGAAGCCGGGGAGCGGCTTCGGTCAAGGTGGCCACGTTGCTGGACCGGCAATCGGCTCGGCGGGTCCAATTGCAGCCCGACTACTTCGGCTTTCTGGTCGATGAAGCCTTCCTCGTGGGCTATGGGCTCGGATCGCCCGAGCAGCTGCACCGCAACCTTTCCCAGATTGTCACTGCAAGCTGAAGTCTAACTATGACTTAAGTTACGCAAAGAAGCCCGCCCTTTTTCCCACAATTCGGGTTAGAATGACAAAGCTGGCAATTCCTTCTATCCAATCTCCGTGGCGGGCATCTAATTACGTGGCGAAGGCCTAGCTAGGGTTGGAAAGGCGTCGGCTTTTTAGGAGCTCCTGGAGTGAATTCGACAGTTAAGACGGTGGTTTTTTGGTTGGTGATCGTGCTTTCCGCGTTCCTGCTTTGGCAGGTCGTGAAGGCCGGCGGGGCAGGGCAAAAAGATAAGGAAATCAATTTCTCCCAATTCATGACTGATGTGGACCAAGGCAACGTTAAAGAGGTCACCATCATCGGCATGGAGGTTCGCGGCAAATTCCAAAACGATGGGTCGCAGTTCCACACCACGGTGCCGGCGAACTACCCGGACATGATCAAGACGCTGCGCGAAAAGGGCGTCAACATCACCATCAAGGACATCAGCAACGGAAGCTGGCCGAGCTGGCTGCTCAATCTGGCGCCGCTCATCCTGCTGGCTGCATTGTGGTTCTTCATGATCCGCCAGATGCAAACCGGCGGAAACAAGGCACTTTCCTTTGGGAAAAGCCGGGCACGATTGCTCTCCATGCAGCAGAAAAAAGTCACGTTCAAGGACGTGGCGGGCGTGGATGAGGCCAAGGAAGAGCTGCGGGAGATTATCGAATTCCTGCGAGAGGCGCAAAAATTCCAGAAGCTGGGCGGGCGGATTCCCAAGGGCGTGCTGCTCGTTGGACCCCCGGGTACCGGTAAGACTCTGCTGGCGCGTGCGGTTGCCGGCGAGGCCAACGTGCCGTTCTTCTCTATTTCCGGTTCAGACTTCGTAGAAATGTTCGTAGGCGTCGGCGCCAGCCGCGTCCGAGATTTGTTTGAGCAGGGCAAGAAAAATGCCCCTTGCATCATCTTCATTGACGAAATCGACGCTGTGGGACGTCATCGCGGTGCTGGTTTGGGTGGCGGACACGATGAGCGCGAGCAAACTTTGAATCAATTGCTGGTTGAGATGGACGGCTTTGAGTCGAACGAAGGCGTCATCCTGATGGCCGCGACCAACCGGCCCGATGTTCTGGATCCTGCTTTGCTCCGGCCCGGACGATTTGACCGCCGGGTGGTTGTGAACCGTCCGGACGTCCGCGGGCGCGAAGAAATTCTCCGCGTTCACACTCGTAAGATTCCCTTGGCCGATGACGTCGATCTTTCCGTTCTGGCACGCGGCACACCGGGGTTCTCTGGTGCTGATTTAGCCAACATGGTGAACGAAGCGGCGCTGGGAGCGGCGCGGCAGAATCGAAAAGCCGTGCTCATGTACGACTTCGAAATCGCCAAAGATAAAGTTTTGATGGGAGTCGAGCGCAAGTCGCTTCTGCTCTCCGAAGAGGAAAAAAAGGTCACTGCTTATCACGAGGCGGGGCACGCGCTGGTCGCGGCCAAGTTGCCGAATTCTGATCCGCTGCACAAAGTCACCATCATCCCGCGTGGCATGGCACTTGGCGTAACCATGCAGCTGCCGATCGATGATAAGCACAACTACACCAAGGACTATCTGGAGACCGAAATCGCCATCATGATGGGCGGTCGCCTTGCCGAGGAGATTTTCCTGAACCAGATGAGCACAGGCGCTGGCAACGACATTGAACGCGCCACCGAGATGGCTCGCAAGATGGTTTGCGAGTTTGGCATGAGCGACTTGGGCCCGCTGACTTTCGGCAAGAAAGAAGAGCAAATCTTCCTTGGCCGCGAAATCGCGCAGCATCGCGATTACAGCGAGGCTACGGCAATCAAGATTGATGAAGAAGTTAAGCGCATCATCAACAAAGGCTATAACACGGCGAAGAACGTTCTCGCCGAGAACCACGAAACGCTGGTCAAGATTGCGATGGCGTTGCTGGAGCGCGAAGTCCTCGATGCCAACGAAATCAAGATGATCATCGAGGGCAAGGAACTTCCCAAAGTGACGGCCCCGGCCAAGCCCGATGAGGGTGTTCAGCAGGTGCTCAAGCCGGAGCCGGGACGTCCGGGTATCGCCAAGGGCGGAGAGAGCCCGGCCAGAGCGTAGTGGTTTCGAGTTTCCGATTTCTAGCTTCAAGTGGGCGGCCCGAAAGGCCGCCCTAAGATTTTTGCTCGAAGATCTAGGCCTGCACCTGCTTCGCCGCCGTGTATCCGCGATAGATCGCAAACAGCGCGTAAGCGTGAAACCCGACACCTAAAAAGTCTCTCAGGCGAAGCAAGAGCAGTCCATCCAGAACGTAGAGCATCATGCCCACGACGAACGCCCACTTTTGCGCCTTGACGGCGAATGTACCGAAGAGAACGAACACCCCGGCCACGAAACCGTTGATGATAACGTCGAGCACGCTGCCTGCGCTGCCCACGCGCTTGGCAAAAGCGTCTACCACGGAAGTGATGCCGAGCCCAACCACAAAGTGGAAATTGCCTCCTGCGATAACCACAATCGAATTGATTATCGACAGCGCAGCAATCCAGTAAAACCACTTCGCGCCAGCACGAGCGCGTGCAGCTGCGACCATCCTGGAGACCGCAATTCGCTGGTCGACCTGTGCGGCGCGCTCGCTGGATTGGGCAAGAGCTGTACCGAACCCTGTGGCCATTGAAAGCCTCCTTGATTCCAAGCGAGGGAGGCCCGCTTTATGGATAAACGGGTAAAGGTTGGAATTGACTAAGGCTATGACGGCGATTCCGGCGGCAGTAGATGTCCGGCGGACATGCCCCGCAGCGCGGGGCGTTCCTACACCTGAATGGGTAACAGTTACCGGTTAACAAGCGCCATCATGTGCTTGGGATAGCGCTGGCCCGAGGCCGCGCCGTAGGGGAAAATCGCCTCAAGGCGCCGTAAATCCTCTGTACTCAAAGTGATCTCCACAGCAGCCGCATTTTCTTCCAGATACCTGCGATGTTTGGTTCCGGGAATCGGAACAACATCCTCGCCCTGGGCTAGAACCCAGGCCAGCGCCAGTTGCGAGGGCTTGCAGCCCTTCTCCCGTGCGATCTCCTCGACTTTACGCACAAGGTTAAGATTCTTCTGAAAATTTTCGCCCTGAAAGCGGGGCGAGTTGCGGCGGTAGTCATCGGCCGAAAGATCTTCGAACCGCTTGAATTGCCCGGTCAAGAATCCGCGGCCAAGCGGGCTATACGCCACGAAGCCAATCCCCAGTTCCCGGCAGGTCGGGAGAATCTCATCCTCGGGGTCACGCGTCCACAGCGAGTACTCTGTCTGCAGGGCAGCAATGGGATGAACCTTGGCTGCGCGCCGGAGGGTCTGCGGGCTGGCCTCGGACAATCCGAGATAACGAACCTTGCCTTGTCGCACCAGCTCCGCCATGGCGCCCACGGTTTCCTCAATCGGAGTGTTCGGATCGACCCGGTGCTGATAATAGAGATCAATGTACTCGACCCCGAGACGGCGCAAGCTGGCTTCGCACGATCGCCGGACGTACTCGGGCTTGCCATTCACCCCGCGAATATTGGCATCGACGGGGTCGCGAACAATTCCGAACTTCGTCGCAAGCACTACTCTCTCGCGCTTTCCCTTGAGTGCGCGTCCGACGAGCTCCTCGTTCTTGTACGGGCCGTAGACGTCGGCGGTATCAAGAAAATTGATGCCGAGTTCCAGCGCGCGATGAATGGTTGCAATGGACTCATTATCATCACGTCCGGCGTAGAACTCAGACATTCCCATGCAGCCGAGGCCGATGGCCGAGACATTGAGACCGGTCCGTCCGAGTTGGCGGGTTTTCATGATTCGCTCCTGAAAAAGAATTAGAAACGAGGTGAATGAGTGCGCATCAGATGTGCTAGTTCATAGATGCGTTGCCGCACGTGTGCGCACCAAGAATCCATGACTCAAGTCGCGAAATGGTTTGAGCGGAAGTTTGAGTTTACCTTTCCTGTCGAGCTCTATCCGAATCTAATCATACGACTGCTGGGCACTCCGGCGCGGCTTGAGGAAATTCTCCGAGGCCGGCCACGAGATGTATTGATCGATAAGCCTCAAGGAAAATGGTCGGCCCAGGAACATGCCGGACATCTGCTTGACCTCGAGCCCCTTTGGCTGGCGCGAGTGGATGACTTTATAGCCGGATCAGATCAACTGTCTGTCGCCGATCTTAGCAACCGGAAAACGGACGAAGCCAATCACAATGGACGTAAGCTCGAAGAAATTTTGATGGCTTTTCGCGATGCTCGAAGCCAGCTTGTGAACAAGCTTGATGGGGTTGATGAATCGCTGTTTGGCCGCGCCTTGGTCCATCCCCGACTCAAACAACCCATGCGCCTAGTGGATCACCTTTACTTCGTTGCGGAGCACGACGACCATCATCTGGCGCGAATCTGGGAGCTGATAAGCTAGCGCCGGGAGTCCGCGCCTGCATCAAACCTCAGGCCGCGACGCTTATGAGGGGCTTGCCATTGGCACGCACTTCCCCGATCTCCACATTGGAAACTCCGGCCGCGCTGAGCGCTCGCGTCAGCTCGATTGCGTCGTCAGCTGCGACGGAAATCAACAAGCCTCCGGCGGTCTGCGGATCAAAGAGAATTGTTTTGACTTCCTCGCTGATATCGCTCTCATAAGCGACGATGCACTCAGCAAATTCGCGGTTAGCCTTCAGTCCTCCTGGGATGTAACCGGCACGAACGCAGTGCAGAGCGCCTTCTAGTAGCGGAATCCGACTTGCATGAAGCCGAAGCGAGACATTCGAAGCCAAGGCCAGTTCGCGCGCATGCCCGATCAGGCCAAAGCCAGTGATGTCGGTCAGGGCATGCACATCAAAACGTGTGGGGACGGGCGTCTCGCCCGTTCGGGCCGAGCGCAGCTCGGCAGCAGCAGGATTTGTCGAGCTTCGCTCGATCGGACGGCCGAGGGCGGCCGTCCCTGCGCAATTCGTTACGACTTCTGCCGCAGTCTTGTTCAACGTGGTCATGGAAGCAGTAGCAGCATCAATCCAAGACTGCTTGGCTACACCCTTCTTGATCGCAGTCGAAATCACTCCTGTCCCCAACGCTTTGGTGAGCAGCAGCCGGTCGCCGGGCTTTGCGCCGCCATTGGTAAGCACTCTCCGAGGATGGATAAGTCCTGTAACCGAGTAGCCGAACTTCGTCTCGTCGTCGCGGATACTGTGCCCGCCGATCACCGTGCATCCTGCCTCGATCATCTTGGAAAGACCGCCGGCGAGGATACGCTCGAGAGTCGCTAAGTCGCCCTTCTCCGGAAAGCAGACCAGCGCCAAGGAGGTGACCGGCCGGCCTCCCATGGCGTAGACGTCGCTGAGCGCGTTTGTTGCCGCGATCTGACCGAAGGTATAAGGATCGTCTACTACGGGGGTAAAAAAATCGACCGTCTGCACCAGCGCGGTGTCTGGCCCGAGTTGATACACGCCCGCGTCGTCGGCATGATCGAAGCCGACCAGAACATTCGGATCATGTTGCCGGGCTAATTTCCCAAGCACCGCGTCCAGCGCCGCCGGACTCAGCTTGGAAGCTCAACCCGCGGCTTTGACGGACTCCGTCAACCGGAACGGCTTAGTTTCTGGCATGGAAGCATTGTAAAGAAAAAAGCAGATTCCTCGGCACGCTTTCGTCGCTCACCGCGACTACAAGCGGCTCGGAATGACAAGCGGGTAGAAAACCACGAGTACGTTCTATTTCACCGTGACGTCGGTGACCTGCAGCTCAGGATAGGCCTGGTTCCAGTCAGCGCTGATGTGCTCAAACGTCAGCCGAAACGGCGTGCTTTGGCCGGGGCCAAGAGGGGACGTGCTCAAATCGACTGCATCTGGGTACGGACCGCCCGTCTGCAGCACGCGTAGTGGGAGATCTTCGGCTTGCACAATCTGGCCCAGGGAATCCTTAAACGTGATGTGAACCATGGCGCGGATTACGGTTTTGTCGCCCGTATTAGTGACTGTGCCATCGATGTAGGTGACTTTGGCCCCGACAAAATTCTCCGCCTGGCTCATTTTCAGGTCAGATGTCTTCAGGCTGGCGGCATAAGGATGCGGCGCGGCCGGCCCCTTTGATGCTCCACGCGACAAAAGAATAATCAGCCCGACGACCACAACAACGATCACGACCCCGATCAGCATCGGCCGCAGGTTGGACTCACGCTGCGGTTCACCCAGCGGAGATGGCTCGATCAGACCGCCCACGAAGCGATTGTAGATTGTTGATTTTTGATTGTCGATTTCAGGCCCAAGATCACCACAGCGGACACAGAGGTCCACAGAGGAAAACATAGAGGGCAAGGTTTTGTGTACCTTCGTGTCCTTTGTGGTTATGAATTCGGGAGCGCCGCGCGCCTCAGAACTCGAAGTAACCCGCGCTGGCAGGCGCGCGCCGCGGCCGGGCATCGGTTCCGGTCGCCGGGAGCAGCCCCACGATACCTCGCAAGTTGTCCCAAGCGGCCTCATTGAGAGCTGGGTCGGAGCCAACCAAATCCCGCAGCATCTCCCATGCGGCCACGTTAAGCGCGCCCTCTGGCGCAGGACCCATGGCCAGCGAGACGGAACACTGCGGGCAGAAGCAGATTCGCTGTGCTGCCGATTTCTGCCGCGGGCGGATGCCCACAGTCTGCGCAAACATATAGACTGCCACCGATTTGTGTCCGGGCTCGATTTCACGTCCACAACGAAGACAACGGAAGTTTTCCACGCACACCTTTCCCTAGTGACGAATACCGCCTTACGGCGATGACGCGCAAGTACGCAGAAAGATTCCCGGTGAATTAGCTCGAACCACACTGTGCTCTAGGCAGAAACCGCAGCCGTCGTGCACTCTGCTGCCATGGGTGTGGAGGGAAAGAACATCGGCATCCGCTCGCTGGCGCCGCCCGCTGCCAAATTTCTTCGCCTGGCGCATCTTCGCCGCTTGAAGGAGTGTGATAAGGTCGCGGCAGTGTGTTATCGAATGCGCCGCAACGCCATCGAATTTCTGCTGGTGCAGACTCGTAGCGGACGCTGGACGTTTCCCAAGGGTAGTGTCGAACCCGGTTTGACCCACGCCCAAGCCGCGGCACTCGAAGCTTTTGAGGAAGCCGGAGTGCACGGCCGCATGGAGGAAGCATCCTTCACGCGCTACGCGCACCACAAACAGCGTAACTCTTCGGTTGCACCGATCAAGGTCAGCGCGCATTTGTGTGAGGTTTCGCGGTTGGAACCGCCGCCCGAACCAGGCCGCAATCGCACCTGGTTTTCTGCCGAAAACGCCAAACTGCACTTGCGGAAGGGCCGCAAACTGGACTACGCCGCTGAATTGGCACGAGTGGTGGATCGTGCCGTGGCGCGGATTCAGCGTCTGCAGCAATCCTGTGAAAAACCACAACCGAATGCAATGCTGAAAGTGGCTGTCATCGACGGATTCCGAAGCAACACTCGCACATCCGTCTCCGAAAGACCATAGAGGAGTCGCGTCAAGCCCAGGGGGTTACTCGCCGCCGACGGTCAGCCCTTCAATCCGAATCGTCGGGCAGGCCATCGCGCCACGAAATTCCAGATCGTTTCCGATTTCCGCGATGTGGAAGAAGATTTCTTTCAAGTTTCCTGCGACCGTGATCTCTTCCACGGGGTACGCCAGTTCCCCACCGGAAATCCAAAGGCCGGAAGCGCCACGAGAGTAGTCGCCGGTGACTAGGTTGACCCCGTGGCCGAGAAACTCGGTCAGGTACAAGCCTTCTTTGATCTCCGAGATGATTTCCTGCGGCGTCTTAGTTCCTGGCCGCAAAAAATAATTCCCCGGACCAATTCCCGGCGTTCCGGCCAGCCCGCGGGACGCGTTCCCAGTAGTCTGTAAGCCAAGTTTCTTTGCCGTGTACGCATTCAGCAGGTAGGATTTCAGCACTCCGTTCTCGATCACGACCGTGCGCCGCGTGGGAATCCCTTCGCCGTCAAACGGGCTGGTGCCGAAGCCGCCCGGCATAGTTCCGTCGTCAATCACCGTCACGCGGTCTCCGGCAACTTTCTGACCCAGCTTGCCCGCCAAAAACGACGCCCCGCGATAGACGGAATCTCCGTTCACACCCTCAAAGATGTGATCCAGCATCGAAACCGCGACCAAGGGATCGAGCACAACCGGCACATGGGCAGTCTTGACTTTCCTCGCGCCCAGGCGCCGGATCGTGCGCTCGGCCGCGATTTTGCCTACGTGCTCCGGAGATTCCAGCCGGCTTAGACTACGCGCGACAGAGAACCAGTAATCGCGCTGCATAGCGCCATTTTCGGCTCGCGCGATGGGCACAGCCGCAATCGAACAGTACGAACGCTGATATTCACCGACAAATTCGTGCGAGTTGGCGAGGATCTTGTGACCAGTTGCGGCATCGAACGATCCGCCATCTGAATTCTTAATTCGTGGATCAAAGTCCAGGGCCGCTTTCTCCGTCCGGCGGGCGTAACTGATGCGCTCTTCGCCGGGTAGCGAGTAAACATCAGCAGAGTAGAGATCAAGATCGCCGGAAAGTGAGCCAAGCTGCGATGGCTCGGGAATGCCCGCGAAAGGATCCTCGGACGTGATCTTGGCCAGTTCCAGCGCCGATTTCAGCATGCGGTCGAGACCCTCCGGCGAGAAGTCGCTGGAGTAGGTACTCGCGGCACGTTTGCCGTAAAACACCCGCACGCCGATGGCTTTTGAGCCCGCCTCTTTGAGGGTTTCGACTTGCCCCAAGCGTACGAGAGTCGAGAACTCATCGCCTTCCCGAACCACGCACTCCGCGGCGGTTGCGCCACCTTGCATGGCGCGCCGGACGATATCCTGGGCGAGGTCTTTAAGATCAGTTTCAAGCTTCTGGTTTCGAGTTTCGAGTTGAGTAGAAGGCATAAGAATTCACCACAGAATTACAGAGAATTGCTGAAGCTGAAACTGCAGATTCCTCGACGCGCTCTCGGCGCGTGCCGCGTCTACGAGCGGCTCGGAATGACAATCCCTATAGTCCCCGGAGCCGCTACTGCATGAAGCTGCCGGTATCTTTCCTAGCCGTTCCGCCGACGGTCAGACGGTCCACTTTGATGGTCGGAATTCCCACGCCAACCGGCACCGCCTGGCCGTCCTTGCCGCAGGTTCCGATCCCCTCATCGAGCTTCAGATCGTTCCCAACCATCGAGACCCGCGTGAGCACATCCGGGCCGTTGCCGATGAGCGTGGCTCCCTTAATGGGAGCAGTAACCTGGCCGTCTTCGATCAAATAAGCTTCAGACGCCGAGAACACGAACTTGCCGTTCGTGATGTCCACCTGGCCGCCGCCAAAATTCACTGCGTAAATCCCGCGTTTCACGGAGTGAAGAATATCCTGCGGGTCATCCTGTCCGGCCAGCATGTAAGTGTTGGTCATACGTGGCATGGGAATGTGCTCATAACTCTCGCGGCGCCCATTGCCGGTATCGGCCATGCCCATTAGCTTCGCAGAGAGCTTGTCGCTCAAATAACCCTTCAAGATTCCCTTCTCGATCAGCACCGTGCTTTGCGTGGGCTGGCCTTCGTCATCCACATTCAACGATCCTCGCCGCCAGGGCATGGTGCCGTTGTCGATTACAGTGCATCTCTCACTCGCCACCTGCTTGCCGATCAGACCGGCAAATGCGGAGGTGTGTTTGCGATTGAAATCTGCTTCCAATCCGTGACCCACCGCTTCGTGCAGCAGCACGCCAGGCCACCCGGGACCGAGCACAACCTCCATTTCGCCTGCCGGTGCCTCCCGCGCATC
>DASPSE010000163.1:0-10599 GCA_035624085.1 Terriglobales bacterium | reverse complement strand
GTTCTGCCGGAAGCGGCCCTGCTTGCCCTTGAGCATGTCGGCAAGCGACTTCAGCGGACGCTTGTTGGTCCCCGTGATCGCACGTCCGCGGCGGCCGTTATCAAGCAGGGCATCCACCGCCTCCTGGAGCATGCGCTTCTCGTTGCGCACGATGATATCGGGCGCGTTCAGCTCGAGCAGCCGGCGCAGGCGGTTGTTGCGGTTGATGACGCGGCGATACAGATCGTTGAGATCGGAGGTCGCGAAGCGCCCGCCATCGAGCGGCACCAGCGGCCGCAGGTCCGGCGGCAGCACCGGCAGCACGGTCATGACCATCCACTCGGGCTTGTTGCCCGATTCGATGAACGACTCGCAGAGCTTCAGGCGCTTCGACAGCCGCTTGAGCTTGGTCTCCGAGGCGGTTGCACCCATGTCCTCGCGCACCTTGATGACCTCCTGCTTGAGGTCCATCGTACGCAGCAGCTCGAACACGGCCTCGGCACCCATGCGGGCGTCGAATTCATCGCCGTGCTCCTCGATCGCCTCGAGGTACATCTCATCGGTCAGCAGCTGGCCGCGCTGCATCGGCGTCATGCCCGGATCGATGACCACGAAGGCCTCGAAATACAGCACGCGCTCGATCTCGCGCAGCGTCATGTCGAGCATCAGCCCGATGCGCGAGGGGAGCGACTTCAGGAACCAGATGTGCGCAGTCGGGCTCGCCAGCTCGATGTGACCCATGCGCTCACGGCGGACCTTCGACTGTGTCACCTCGACGCCGCACTTCTCGCATACCACACCGCGGTGCTTGAGGCGCTTGTACTTACCGCACAGACACTCGTAGTCCTTCACCGGACCGAAGATCTTGGCGCAGAACAGGCCATCGCGCTCCGGCTTGAAGGTGCGGTAGTTGATGGTTTCCGGTTTAGTAACTTCTCCGTGCGACCAGCTCCGGATCTTTTCCGGAGAAGCCAAGCTAATGCGAATGGAATCGAAATCGGCGATTGGATTGGCTAAATCGAAAGGACTCGAACGAAACAAGGTGTTCCTCCACTTCCTGCGGCGGTTCGCCCGCCGCGGGCGGCTCCTGAAAGCGGCCAGAGATCAGTGGCCAGCAAGTTGGCTGACAGCTTTCGGAGCATTGGCTGTTCAGCCTCTTCCTTCAGAATTCTCCGCTTCTACTCTGTGATCTCTGTGTGCTCCGTGGTGGAACCTTGATAACCACAGAGGGCACAGAGGAGCACAGAGGTCAATCCGCTGCGACTGCGGCCGGCTTCCTTTCGCCGGCTTTGATCAATTCCACATCCAGGCACAGCGACTGCAACTCGCGAATCAAAACGTTGAACGATTCGGGCACGCCCGGCTCCATGGCGGCTTCGCCCTTCACGATGGCCTCATAAATCTTGGTGCGGCCATAAACGTCGTCGGACTTCGCCGTCAGCAGCTCCTGGAGGATGAACGCAGCGCCATACGCTTCCAGCGCCCAGACTTCCATTTCTCCGAAGCGCTGGCCACCGAACTGCGCTTTACCACCCAGCGGTTGCTGCGTGATCAGCGAGTACGGACCAATCGAACGGGCGTGAATCTTGTCGTCCACCAGATGCGAAAGTTTCAGCATGTAAATGTAACCAACGGTTACCGGCTGCTCGAACTTGTTGCCGGTCATGCCGTCGTAGAGATACGTCTTGCCCGGCTCCGGCAGTCCGGCTTGTTTGAGCAGCGCCTTGATCTCCGTTTCTTTGGCGCCGTCGAACACCGGCGAACCGGTGAAGACGCCTCGCTTCAGAGTGGGAGCAATCGCCATCAGCTCCTCGTCGCTGAGGTCGGCGATGCTGTCTGCCAGGACAGTATCTTTGAACAAGCTCTTGAGCTCGCGGCGGATGGCTTCCTCTTTGGAGTTCTCCGCCAGCAACTGGGCGATCTTCTTGCCGAGTTCGTGCCCCGCCCAGCCCAAGTGAGTCTCAAGAATCTGGCCCACGTTCATACGGGACGGCACGCCGAGCGGGTTGAGCACGATTTCCACCGCAGTACCGTCTTCGAGATACGGCATATCTTCTTCGGGCAGGATTCGCGCGATCACGCCCTTGTTGCCGTGACGTCCGGCCATCTTGTCGCCCACGCTGAGCTTGCGCTTCATGGCGATGTAAACCTTGACCAGCTTGATCACGCCCGGCGGCAGCTCATCGCCCTTGGTGAGCTTTTCCTTCTTTTCGTTGACGATCTTCTTGAGCACATCGATCTGGCGCGAAGTCATTTCCTCGATCTCATCGATCTGCTCGTTGACTCGCGGGTCTTTGTCCTCGTACTTGATGCGCTTCAGGTTGCGCGTGGAAATGCGCTCGATCGTGTCACGATCGAGAACGACTCCCTTGGTCAGCAGACGCTTGTTGGTGCGCTCGTCGTGCAGGTCGGCCTGCACTTCTTTGCCGCCCAGGATGTTCTCCAAGCGCTTCAACCGCTCGTCGGTGAGAATTCGAATCTCGTCCGAAAGGTTCTTTTCGAGCTTGGCGATCTGCGAGGCTTCGATGGCCTTAGCGCGTTCATCTTTCTCCTGGCCTTTGCGGGAGAAGATTTTCACGTCTACGATCACGCCCTCGATGCCCGGCGGGCAGTAGAGGGATGCATCGCGCACGTCACCGGCTTTTTCACCGAAGATCGCGCGCAGGAGTTTTTCTTCCGGAGTAAGCTGGGTCTCGCCCTTGGGCGTGACTTTGCCCACCAGAATGTCTCCCTGCTTGACGGTTGCGCCGATGCGAATGACCCCGGCTTCGTCGAGGTTGCGCAGCATGGACTCGCTGACGTTGGGGATATCGCGCGTGACTTCCTCCGGACCGAGCTTTGTGTCACGGGATTCGAGCTCGAACTCCTCGATGTGAACCGAGGTGTAGTAGTCGTCTTTCACCAGCTTCTCGGAGACCAGAATCGCGTCCTCGAAGTTGTAACCGCGCCAGGGCATGAAGGCCACGAGCACGTTGCGTCCGAGGGCGAGTTCGCCGTGATCGGTGCAGGGACCGTCGGCGATGACTTGACCTTTCACTACATGCTGGCCTTTCTGAACAACCGGCTTCTGGTTGATGCAGGTGTTCTGATTGGAGCGTTTGAACTTGGTGAGCTGGTAAATGTCGCTGCCGACCTCACGGGAAAGCTGTCCGGGATGGTGCTCGCCTTCCACGCGTACGATGATGCGCTCGGAGTCGACGGAATCCACCACTCCGTTGCGTCGCGCCAGAACCACTGCGCCGGAGTCGCGGGCGGTTACGCCTTCCATTCCAGTCCCCACGATCGGAGCCTCTGCGCGCAGCAACGGGACGGACTGGCGTTGCATGTTCGCGCCCATCAGCGCGCGGTTCGCGTCGTCGTGCTCCAGGAAGGGCACGAGCGATGCGGCTACGGAGACGAGCTGCTTCGGACTGACGTCGATGTAATCGACTTCCTCGCGGTTAACGAGAACGAAGTTGCCGGCTTTGCGCGCGTTCACCAGATCACCCACGATGCGCAACTTGTCATCCAGTTCAACGTTCGCCTGAGCGATCACGTGCCGGTCTTCTTCCCACGCCGAGAGATAGAACGAGTAGGGCTCAATCTCCACCGGCTTCTTGCGGCGCTCCTTCAACTCCGCGTTGATTTTCTCGATCTCATGCTTCTCAATGTGATCACCGACCTTGAAGTCGCTGTCACCGGCGTTGACAACGCTCACAAAATCGACCACGCGGCCGCTCTTCACGCGCCGGTAGGGGGATTCGATGAAGCCATAATCGTTGATCCGCGCATAGCAGCTCAACGAAGAGATCAGGCCGATGTTCGGACCTTCCGGCGTCTCAATCGGGCAGATACGCCCGTAGTGCGTCGGGTGGACGTCGCGGACCTCGAAGCCCGCGCGCTCACGGGACAGGCCACCCGGTCCGAGCGCCGACAGCCGGCGCTTGTGGGTGATTTCCGACAGCGGGTTGGTCTGGTCCATGAACTGCGAAAGCTGAGAGGAGCCGAAGAATTCGCGAATCGCCGCCATCACCGGCTTGGCATTGACCAGGTCATGGGGCATGGCCGTGGACATTTCCTGGTAGACGCTCATCTTTTCCTTGATGGCGCGTTCCATGCGGACGAGGCCAATGCGGAACTGATTCTCCAGCAGCTCTCCGACAGCACGCACGCGGCGGTTGCCCAAGTGATCGATGTCATCCACAGCGCCGATATTCTTGCGCAGCTTGAGCAAGTAACGGATGGTCGCGTAGAAATCGTCCGGCTCGAGTGTGCGGTTCTCAAGATTGGTAGCGTCATTCTTCTCAAACAGCTTGATGTTGAATTTCAGCCGGCCCACGCGAGAGAAGTCATATTTGCGCGGATCGAAGAACATGCCATGAAACAGCGCGGTTGCAGTGTCCAGCGTAGGCGGATCGCCGGGGCGCAACTTGCGGTAGATTTCGATCAGAGCTTCCTGCGGCGTGGTGACCGAGTCGCGCTTCAGGGTCTGGCTGATGACGGTACCCACGTCGTCGCGCTCAGGGAAGAACAGGCTCATCTCGACTACGTTCGAGTCGAGAATCTTGGACAGTTTGTCGGCCGTAAGCTCGGAGTTCGCTTCGAGCAGGACTTCGCCAGTTGTGGTATCCACGACGTCGCCGGCAACCCAGGCGCCTTCCAAATCGGAGATGTCAACTTCGATTTCGCTGACTCTCGCCTTCTGGATTTCCTTCAGGATGGCGGAGTTGATCTTGCGCCCGGAATGGGCGATTTCCTCTCCCGAGCGGTTCTTGATGCTGCGGGCCAGTTTCATGCCCAGCAGGTTCGTGGGCTTGTCGCTGGTGGGATCGAGCGTCCAGAAAAGCTTCTTGTCGCGGATGACAAGGCGATCGACGGTGTAGAAGGTGCGCAAAATGTCTTCGCTGGAGCGCAGGCCGAGAGCGCGCAGGAAAATCGTGCCCAGGAACTTGCGCTTGCGGTCGATGCGCACATACAGCACATTCTTCTGATCGTATTCGAACTCGACCCAGGAGCCGCGGTAAGGAATAATCTTGCCGAGGAAGTAGGTGCGGTTGTTCGCGGTCTCGAAGAACACGCCGGGCGAACGATGCAACTGGCTCACGATGACGCGCTCGGTGCCGTTGATGATGAAAGTGCCGTTGTCGGTCATCAGCGGAACGTCGCCGAAGAAGACTTCCTGCTCCTTGATGTCGCGGATGGAGCGGTTTCCGGTTTCTGCGTCCTTATCGAAGATGGTCAGACGCATGGTGACCTTCAGCGGGGCAGAGTAGGTCATGCCGCGCTCTTCGCACTCCGCCACGTCGTACTTCAATTGCAAGCCGACGGGATCGCCGCACTTGTTGCAAAAGTCCGGTGTGTTCGCGTTGTAAGTGCCGCACTTGGAGCAGAGCACGTCGCCGGGGTGAAACGGATCAGTAATGACGGTAGAGCCGCAGTTCTTGCAGGTGGTGCGTAAGTGATGCAGGCCCTTAAGGTGGCCGCACTTGCACTCCCAGTTGCCGATCGCGTAGTCCACGAACTCGAGTTGCGAAACGTTGCGGAAATCGGTGATCGGAAATACGGACTGGAAAACCGCCTGCAGCCCGGCGTCGTCGCGCTCACTGGGCAGGCGGTCCATTTGCAGAAAGCGGTCGTAGGAACGCTTCTGCACTTCGATCAGATTTGGAATCTGGATGGTTGCGGGAATTTTGGAAAAATCAAAACGCGTGCGGAATCCATTGGTCTTAGACATTCAGTTACTCCCAAACTTTCATGGCGGCAGCCGTGGCGGCTAACCGCAGATATTGAAGGTGCAACATGCGCACCGAGGTTTCAAAAGCAGGAAATGCCGGACAGACACATACGCGCCCGCGGGGACATAATTCCCCTCAGGCGCCGTAAGCTGCGCTTGGTCCTTGTTGAAATGTGTCGTTTCCGCGCCAGTAGTTTCAGGCCTGTCCGTTCCGCCCTGCCCGCGGAACAGTCTGCCAACCCGTGTTCAGCGACCACGCTCCGCTTCCTTCGTCTGGAGTGGTGAGTCGCAATCACCTTCGGTCAAGCAGGAAGCGGTGTTATTTAAATAGATGCTAACACCCCTTCCAAAGCTTCACCAGATAGATAGATCGTTCGCCTTTCGGCTAACTAACAGCCCGTTTGAGATCCTTCGCTACGCTCAGAGCCTGCCCTAAGCTTGACGAAGGGATGACGCCAGCGGGCTCACGCCCGCTAAGCGGCGTCATTTCACTTCGACCGTTGCGCCCGCCTCGGTGAACTTCTTTTGAATGTTCGCCGCCTCCTCCTTGGAGACGCCTTCCTTCACCGTCTTAGGAGCGCCATCCACCAGATCCTTGGCTTCTTTCAGACCCAGGCTGGTGACTTCACGTACTGCCTTGATTACATTGATCTTATTGGCCCCAACTTCCTTCAGGACCACAGTGAACTCGGTTTTCTCTTCGGCTGGAGCTGCGCCCGCGGCTGCGCCGGCGCCACCGCCCGCCATCACAACCGGAGCCGCGGCTGCCGCCGAGACGCCGAGCCGCGCTTCCAGCTTCTTGACCAGGGATGCCGCATCAAGCAGCGACAACCCAACGATTTGATCTTCCAACTGTTGCAAATCCGCCATGTCTGTTTTCTCCGATTCGAGTTATCAGTTTGCTATTTCGTTATCGGTGGGCCAGGTTTCCAGTGCGTTAAAGCTCATTCCGTGGTGCCAGACAACACTCGGGAACGAACCGCGCAACCCTTGACTTGCCGATAACTAAATCCTTCATGTGGCGCGAGCGCCCTTGCCCTGCGAAAATCCTGCGGAGCTCGGCCCGGACGGGCGAGACGCCCGTCCCCACACGAGCTACGCTTGCTTAAACTTGTTTTCCTTTACGCCCTGGTTCACTACCACGGCCAAGTTCCGGCCGACTGCATTTAACGCAGTAACCAACCGCTGCGCCGGAGCATTAATCAGGAACAAAAGCTTCGAGTAAATCTCCTCTTTCGCTGGCATTGTGGCCAGGGCTTTAATTTCGTTGATCGAGATCACACGCCCCTCGACCACCCCGGCCTTGAAGGTGAACTCCGGATTGTCTTTGGCGTATTTCGAAAGCGCTTTCGCCAGCGCCACCGGATCGCCTTCTGTATATGCGATCGAGGTTACGCCAGAGAGATTCTTCAGCGCCTCCTCAACCTTGGTGCCCTTGGCTGCGCGCTCCGCCAGGGTGTTCTTCACCACGGCGTACTTCGCGCCTGAGCTGCGCAGCGTCTTGCGAAGCTCGTAGTCCTGAGCAACGGTCAGCTTGCTGTAGGTGGTCACAATCAAACTGGAAGCCTTTTGCAACTGCTTGCCCAGCTTGTCGACTTGTTCTTTCTTCTTTGCTCTGCTAACAGCCATGTCGAACCTCAAATTGAGTGATTGGGTAATTTGTAATTTGGTAATTGAAAAACCCTTCGCCAGCCGGGCTGTCCCAATCAATTGCCAAATTACCCGATTACAAAATCGCGAAGTTCCTAAGCCTTCGCCGCGGCCTCCAAGGGCGTTGTATCAATCGAAATTCCTGGCCCCATGCTGGAGCTCAGATAGCAACCTTTCACGTACTTGCCCTTGGCCACCGTCGGCTTGGCTTTCACCACGCTAGTGATCAACACAGTAGCGTTCTCAATCAGCTTCTCAGGCGCAAACGAAATCTTCCCCACGGGCACGTGGACCAGCGCCGTTTTGTCGGTACGAAATTCCACCTTGCCGGCCTTGACTTCCTTCACCGCCCTGGCGATGTCGAACGTAACCGTCCCGGTCTTCGGATTCGGCATCAGACCCTTGGGTCCGAGAACCTTACCCAGCCGGCCAACGGACTTCATCACGTCGGGCGTAGCGATCAGGGCATCGAAGTCGGTCCAATTTTCTTTGTTGATCTTCTCGACCATCTCTTCGCCACCTACAAAATCGGCGCCCGCCTGCTCGGCTTCTTTCACCTTTTCGCCGCTGGCGATAACCAGGACGCGCTTCGATTTGCCAAGACCGTGCGGGAGAACCACGGTACCGCGCACCATTTGGTCGGCGTGCTTGGGATCAACTCCCAGGCGCATCGTAATCTCAACCGTCTCGTCAAACTTGGCGTACTTCACTTTCTGTAAAAGCGGAACAGCTTCCTGCAGCGGGTAAGGCCGCTTCTCGACTGCCTGCCGCGCCTTGGTGATGTTTTTTCCTGACTTCTTCATTTCCTGCTCTCCGTCTCCCACCGCTCGTCGCTGTTCCGATCAGCCGTGGTGTTGATGACCGTGCCCTCAGGGGCTAAAGCCTCAATTCAAAAGGACGCTCAAACGGCACGGCTGAAGCCGTGCCCTTCCACAAAACTAGCCGACCACTTCAATGCCCATGGACCGCGCCGTACCGCGGATGCTCTTAATGGCGGCATCCACGGAAGCCGCGTTGAGGTCCGGCATCTTCTGCTTCGCAATATCTTCCACCTGCCTGGCCGTAACCTTTCCGACTTTGTCCTTGTTCGGAGCGCCTGAACCTTTGGCGATCCCAGCAGCCCTCTTGAGCAGAACTGAAGCCGGTGGTGTCTTGGTGATGAATGTAAAAGAGCGGTCGTTATAAACCGTGACAACGACAGGAATGATTAGCCCTTCCAGCTCCTTGGCGCTGGTCTTGGCATTGAACTGCTTGCAGAATTCCATGATGTTGATCTGCGCCTGACCCAATGCTGGACCAACCGGCGGCGCGGGCGTTGCCTTGCCCGCCGCGATCTGAAGCTTTACCGAACCTGTAACCTTCTTAGCCATAAATCCTCTGTGGCTCCTAGCCGCTAGCTACTAGCTCCTAGCTACTGCTTTACGCTACTTTCTCCACCTGGTTGAATTCCAATTCCACGGGGGTCGAACGTCCGAAAATTGTGACCATCACCTTCAGTGTTTCGCGGTCTTCGTTCACTTCGTCCACGATCCCCGTGAAACTGGCGAACGGTCCCTCGGTGATCCGCACCGATTCGTTTTTCTCGAACTTGACTTTGAGCTTCGGCTTGTCCTTGGACTCGCCCACCCGATACACGATGTGCTGTACTTCTTCTTCAGAGAGCGGCGTAGGCTGCTGGCCCGTGCCGACAAAACCTGTCACGCGAGGCGTGGACTTCACCACGTGCCAGACATGGTCATCCATGTCCATTTCCACCAGCACATAACCGGGATAAAACATGCGTTCGCTGGTGTATTTTTTTCCGCCGCGCACTTCGGTCACCGATTCCGTCGGGATGAGAACTCGGCCAATTTTGTCCTGCAGCCCGAACGCTTGAATGCGCGTCTCCAGCGACTCCTTCACCTTGCGCTCAAATCCGGAATAGGAGTGGATGATGTACCACTTCATGTTGGGATTGCGAGGAGCTTCGGCCGGGGCGCTACTCTGCGCGCTCGCGGCGGGCGCCGGACTCTCCGTCTCGCTGGTTACGCCTTCGTTTTTTCCCTCTTCCACCATATTGCGCTGCAAAACCCGGCTTCCTTCCTCTGGCTCAGCGATGGGTCAGATACTTGAATAAATAATTGATGCCGCTGCCGATGGTGTTGTCCACGATCCAAAAGTACACGCCAAAAACAAACACGGTAATGATGACGACGATCGTAGTGGCCCGCACGTCCTTGAACGACGGTGCAGTCACTTTCTTCATCTCAGAGCGAACGTCGTTGTAAAAAGTCTTGACGCGCTCCGGCCATGACTTCAGCTTGCCACCGATTCCTTCGTCGCTCATGACTGTTGCCATCGATTTCGCCATTCGCTTGGTCTCAACTCCCGTTACTTCACTGCGCTCGACACCTTCCGACATCTGGCAGGGGCGGAGGGATTCGAACCCCCAAGTCCGGTTTTGGAGACCGGCAGTTTAGCCGTTGAGCTTACGCCCCTGTGTTACCCCCGAGGTCCCTCGCTGCACTCGGGATGACCGCTGCGGACTCCCGCTTCGCTAACGCCCGCAAAGCGCGGTCATTTAGCCGTTGAGCTTACGCCCCTGTGAACCTGTGCTCAGTTGTCAGTGGTCAGCGCTGGCAACTGGCCACTGATCACTAGCCACTATTTGACCTCTTTGTGCGGCGTGTGCTTCCGGCAACGGCGGCAGAATTTCTTCAGCTCCAGCCGGTCCGGTGTCGTTTTCCGGTTCTTGGTCTTCGAATAATTCCGCTCTTTGCACTCGCCGCACTGCAACGTGATGATCTCTCGGGGCATTGAAAACAGCTCCTAGCTAATAGCTCCTAGCTCAAAATCCTCTGCGGAGCTACGCTCCGCCCGGATCCTTCGACTTCGCTCAGGACAGGCTCACGAGACGCCCGTCCCTACACAAACATCTCTACTGCACGATCTCGCTGATGGTTCCTGCGCCCACCGTGTGGCCGCCTTCACGAATCGCAAACCGCAACCCTTTCTCCATCGCCACCGGCGTGATCAGCTCAATCACCAGCGCTACATTGTCGCCCGGCATCACCATCTCCGTCCCCGCCGGCAACTCCGCCACGCCCGTCACGTCCGTCGTCCGCAGGTAAAACTGTGGCCGGTAGCCCTTGAAGAACGGCGTGTGCCGTCCGCCTTCTTCTTTGGTCAAAATGTAAACTTCCGCCTTGAACTTGGTGTGCGGCGTGATCGAGCCCGGCTTGGCCAAAACCATGCCGCGCTCCACTTCTTCTTTTCCG
>DASPSE010000158.1:0-2836 GCA_035624085.1 Terriglobales bacterium | reverse complement strand
GGCCGCTGGCCGGGCAAACACATCGTAGAAATCACCAGCCACCGTGTTGGCAGGCTGAGTAGCGAAGCCGATCGCCAATCCTGGTACCTGCGGCGGCGTGGCCGGCAAGAGCCATTTTTGGATGTCGCGGGCAATTTCCAGGTCACGCTTCATCACCACGCGATCGGCAATCTCCAGCATTAACAGGACGAACAGCAGTGCTCCACCGAAAAAGTGAAGATCGAATTCAGCGACTTCGACTTCTCCCGATCTCCCGTGATACTGAAAACCGCCGCCCGGAAAGACCAGGAGCAGGAAGCCCAGAAGCAGGAGAACACGCCGCGCGGGAGTGAGCTTTTCCAGGATGGCCCAGGCAAATTCTTGCGCCGTATGAAAGACATCCTGGCGTCGGGTTTCGCGAGGCGCCCGGGCGCTGAAGTCCTTCTGATAGAGCCGATAACTGGCGCGCGCGTCGGTTTGAAATTGCTTCCACAGTTGGCTCAGCTCAAGCCCTTCCGTAACTCGATGCCAAAACTTATCCAACTGGACGAAGATTTCGGGCCGTCGCGTTGCATTCGGCGGCGGAGGGGAGTCAGGTGCAGCCTTGGAAGCGGGCGAGGAGGCCATGGAGATTCGAACAAACATTATAGAGTCGGCTTCCAGTTTTTGGGTGGTGCATACCGCCTCACCCCGCGCTACTGCGATCGCCGACACCGCGCATTCGGGCGGAGTACAATGTGTGCGCTTCCGCTGGAACTCGTCGGTTCCATGCTTGTCAATGCTTTCGGCGCCAAATAGGAAGGAGATCTTCATCCATGGCATTCGGCACACCGCTCCGGTTCATGCGCCTTACCAGTTTCTTTTGCATTTCCGTACTCGTCGTCGCGCAGATGACCTTCGGGCTTGCCGCTCATGCGCAAGAAACCGAGATCACCAACAAGCTCCAGGGCTTTGATGCCTACATGGAGCAAACCCTGAAGGATTGGAATACTCCGGGCATCGGCGTGGGCATTGTGGTGAATGACAAGCTGGTCTTCGCCAAAGGGTATGGCTATCGAGACTACGAGAAGAAGTTGCCGTTCACGCCGACCACGTTGTGCCAGATCGCCTCCAACTCGAAATTGTTCACCGCCGTGGCGGCAGGGATGCTGGTCGAGGAAGGAAAGCTAACGTGGGACAAGCCGATACGTGAATCTGTTCCCACCATCCAGTTCTATAACGACCAACTCAACAACAACGCCACGCTGCGTGACATGCTCTCGCACCGGACCGGAGTGACGCGGCACGATTTGATCTGGTTCAAATCAGATTTCACCAGGAAGGAGCTGTTCGAGAAGCTGAAATATTTGGAGCCGGAACAGCCCATGCGGGAAACCTTCCTTTACAACAACCTGATGTTCAGCGCTGTCGGGCAAATCATCGAGTTGAAGTCCGGGCAGACCTGGGAGCAATTCGTGAAAGAGAGGATTTTCACTCCGCTCGACATGAACACGAGCACCTATACGATTGCCGACATGGTCAACCATCCCGATCATGGCGTGCCCTTTCGCGAGAAACGCGACTCGTTCGAGCTCTACAAGATTCCCTACTATGAAGATACTCAGGGCGTGGCGCCGGCCGGCGCTGTCATTTCAAACATCGACGAGCTATCGCATTGGCTGATTGCTCTCATGAATGATGGGAAATACAACGGGAAACAGGTTTTGCCAGCCAGCGTTTTGAAAGCGACCACGGAACCAGCTATCGGTTTGCCCAACACGCTGGGAGAATCGCAAGGGTTCTGGGAGCTGCTGAATCCCGCTTACGGCATGGGACGGGAGACTGCCGCTTACCGAGGCCACCTTATTACCTTCCACGGCGGCGACCTTCCCGGTTTCCACTCCCAGGTTTCCTTCCTTCCCAACGACCACATTGGCGTGATCGTGCTGGTAATCAGCGATCACAGCGCGCCGCTGTATAACGTGGTGAGTTACAACGTGTACGAGCGCCTCCTGGGCATGGACCAGACGCCGTGGAGCCAGCGCCGCCTCGCCCAGCGGCTGGCCAGCAAGAAAGCCGGAACGGAAGCGCGGGCGAAAGCCGGTGGCGACCGCGTGCCCAACACCAAGCCATCGCATGCGCTCACCGACTACGCAGCCGAGTATGAGAACCCCGCTTACGGCATCATGAAGATCGGACTCAAGGATGACCAGCTTCAGTTTGGTTTTCACGAATTTCAATTTCCCTTGAGCCATTTTCATTACGACCGCTTCGACACTCCCAATGACGAGCAGTATGGCCGGTTCTCGGTCAACTTCCGGACTAACCCCGAGGGAGATATCGATAGCCTCGTCACTTCCCTGGACGAAGCTGAGGTGGTTTTCACACGCAAGCCTGGGACTCTTGATCCGAAGCTGCTGCAGAGCCTTGCGGGTACGTATCTGACTCCCAGCAAGGTGAAGTTCCAGGTGGTTTATCAACCCGGGGCAGGACTTTCACTGGCATTTCCGGGTGCGCCTCCGCATCCGCTGATCCCGCTCAAAGGTCTCCAGTTCCGGACCCCGCAGTTCGCCAACGATATCTATGAGTTCGTCGTAGAGAACGGTCAAGTGAAGGCCTTGAAAGAGCGTGATCCGGAGGGGGAATACACTTATACGCGACAGTGAGGAATGGCTTTGCCCAATAACTGCGACCCTGCCTCAAGTCATCCCGAATGCGGCTTCAGCCGGTGAGGGACCTTACGTCTGCCTCAACCGCCGATGCCGTAAACAGGCGCACCACCCCCACACGCGTCCGGGATGGTTCCATGCCCTCGTAAGATCCCTCGCGCCAAGGCGCGTCGGGATGACACGGGCTTGCCTGGTGAATACCAGTTGTT
>DASPSE010000157.1:0-6154 GCA_035624085.1 Terriglobales bacterium | reverse complement strand
AGGCTCCTCTGTGCTGCTTTGTGTCCTCTGTGGTTAAATGGAATAGATGCCGGAGCAGAAGATCCGTGTGTTAGTTGCCAAGCCTGGCTTGGACGGACATGATCGGGGAGCGAAAGTGATCGCGCGGGCGCTGCGCGACGCGGGCATGGAGGTCATCTATACCGGTTTGCGCCAGACTCCCGAGATGATCGTCAATGCCGCACTGCAGGAAGACGTTCATGTCATCGGACTGTCAATTCTCTCCGGCGCGCACAATGCCATTGTCCCTCGCGTGATGGATTTGCTGAAGCAAAACAAGATGGATGATGTGATCGTGATCGTGGGTGGAATTATCCCGGACCAGGATATTGACAGTCTGAAAAAAGCTGGCGTTGCCGCCATCTTTCAACCCGGTACTGCCATGGATGACATCGTTCAGTTCATCCGCGCCAATGTCAAACCGCAGGGCGTGCCGATTTCGACTTGATCCCGTCGGTTAACTTATCCGGTTTGCGCGCCTCCTCTCCCCTGTTATACCGTAAGTAATTGTTTCGCCCTCATGGCTAATCGTGTTGAGTCCAGCGCGTCCTCGAGTTCCAGCATCTTGGAAACACGGGTTGATCCCACATCGCCTCGATTTGAAGCGAACATGCGGTTTCTTGCCGACCTGGTTTCGCAGGTGCGCAACGAAGAAGAGAAAATCCGCGAGGGCGGCGGGCAGAAAGCAATTGAGATTCAGCACAGCAAGGGCCGGTTGACCGCCCGCGAGCGCATCCATCTACTTGTTGATCCCGGGAGTTTTTTTGAACTTGGATCTTATGCCGCCTACGGCATGTACGAAGATTGGGGTGGAGCGCCCGGCGCAGGCGTAATCACCGGCCTGGGACGCATTCACACCCGGCTGGTGATGATCATTGCCAACGATGCCACCGTGAAAGCTGGCGCGTTTTTCCCGATGACTACCAAGAAAGTCATCCGGGCGCAAAACATCGCGATCGAAAATCGCATTCCGACCATTTACCTGGTTGACTCGGCGGGCGTGTTCCTCCCGTTGCAGGAGGACGTTTTCCCCGATACCGACGACTTTGGCCGCGTATTTCGCAACAACGCCGTGATGTCGGCCATGGCCATCCCTCAGATCGCCGCAATTATGGGGATGTGCGTTGCAGGGGGTGGTTATCTCCCGGTCATGTGCGATCACGTGCTCATGACCGACGGAAGCGGACTTTTTCTCGCAGGTCCCGCTTTAGTGCAGGCGGCAATTGGGCAAAAAGTCTCTGCCGAAGAATTAGGCGGCGCCGCTATGCACTCTGCTATCAGCGGCACGGTTGATTTTCGCGAGTCGACCGACGAGGCTTGCCTGGCCAGGATTCGCTCCATTGTGGAGAAGTGGGGCTACCGCCGCCAATCCCCCTGGGACCGCAGAAAGCCGGAAGAACCGGCATTCGCGGCCGAAGAAATTTACGGCATCTACGATTCTTCCCCTGCGCGCCCGTACGACATGAAGGAAATCATCGCGCGTTTGGTTGACGGCAGCCGCTTCGACGAATACAAGGCTGAGTACGGGAAAACTGTGCTGTGCGGCTACGTTCGCATCGGCGGCTTTGCCGCGGGGGTTGTCGCCAACCAGAAGCTGCATGCGCAAGCCACCGATCATGAGGGCCACAAGCGGATCGAATTCGGCGGCGTCATTTATACCGAGTCGGCAGAAAAAGCGGCTCGCTTCATCATGGATTGCAATCAGAACCTGATCCCGCTGGTTTTCCTGCACGACGTGAACGGCTTTATGGTGGGCCGCGACGCGGAATGGACCGGCATCATCAAAGCGGGCGCAAAAATGGTGAACGCTGTTTCGAATTCGGTCGTGCCCAAGATCACGGTGATTGTCGGGGGATCATTCGGAGCTGGTCACTACGCGATGTGCGGCAAAGCGTACGATCCAAGATTTGTGTTTGCCTGGCCGACGGCTCGCTACGCAGTAATGAGCGGAGATTCGGCGGCCGGCACGCTCGTTGAGATCAAGATCAAACAATTAGAGCGCAGCGGCCAGCAACTGAGCGAAGACGACAAGAAAGAGCTGTACGAATCGGTTAAGCGAACCTATGACGAGCAGACCGATCCGCGCTACGGGGCGGCGAGACTTTGGATCGACAAAATCATTGATCCCATCGAGACGCGGGAAGCAATCACCCAGGCGCTCGAGGCTGCAGCACTGAATCCCGATGTGCCGGAGTTTAAAGTCGGAGTGCTGCAAACATGAAGGGCATAACGAACCACGGAGACACGGAGGCACGGAGCAAACTTCTTCATGAAGATCTTACGGAGAAGATCATCGGGGCTGCGATCGAGGTGCATCGCACGCTAGGGCCTGGACTGTTGGAATCGGCCTATGAAGAATGCCTTTGTCATGAGCTGCACTTGCGAGGAGTGGGCTTTAAAAGGCAAGTTCCGCTTCCGGTGAATTACAAGGGCGTCAACTTGGACTGCGGTTATCGCGTCGATGTCCGGGTGGAGAATGAAGTGGTCCTGGAACTCAAATGCGTGGAACACATTCTCCCGGTCCATGAAGCTCAGCTACTCACTGATCTCAAATTGCTGAGCAAGCGAGTTGGTCTGATCTTGAACTTTCACGTCTCCACTCTGACGCGTGGGGGCATTGTAAGAAAGGTGATCTAGAATTTCTCCGTGACTCCGTGTCTCCGTGGTGAAAATGGCTGATTCCATCAAGCTGATCGAGTGTCCACGCGATGCCTGGCAAGGGCTGAAGGGGCAAATTCCTGCGTATCTCAAGGTGGATTACCTGAAAGCCTTGATCAGCGCGGGATTCAAGCACATCGACGCGGTATCTTTCGTGTCGCCCAAAGCCGTGCCCCAGATGGCCGACTCGGAGGAGGTCCTGAAAGACCTCGATCCGCCGGATGACGTGGAAATTATCGCGATCGTCGTGAATCAGAAAGGCGCCGAACGGGCCATCAACACAAATGCGGTCCGCACCTTGGGATTTCCCTACTCGGTTTCGCCGACCTTCCTCAGCAATAACCAGCACCAGACGCTCGAAGAGGCGATCGATGAACTCGAAAAGATTAAAGAGAAAGCCGAGGAAGCCGGACTTGATGTCGTAGTGTATATTTCCATGGCATTCGGAAATCCGTATGGAGATGAGTGGAGTATCGAAGAAGTCGTGAGCGCCGTGGACGTTCTCGAATCCTACGGCATTCGCACGATCTCGCTGGCAGATACCGTGGGCTTGGCCGGGCCAGAAGAGATTCGCAATGTGCTGACAGCGGTGATGGCCAAGTACGGCTATCTGGAAATTGGTGCGCACCTGCACAGCCGCCCAGATCAGGCAGCAGACAAGGTTCTGGCTGCGTATGACGCAGGCTGCCGGCGATTCGACTCGGCGTTGGGCGGGCTCGGTGGATGCCCGTTCGCCCAGGACTCTTTAGTGGGAAATATACCGACAGAGAAAGTAATCGAGGCTTTAAAATCGCGCCGTGCAGCATTGCCGCCGCTCAAGCCATTGGATGTTCTGCTGCGAGCCAGCGCAGAGATCGGCGTGAGATACACGAACTCGCCCGCAGCGGATTGAACGCTTGGTGAGCTTGTCCTACTGCTGATGACCTACAAAACCATCCAACTTAGCAGGGCTGCGGGGATCGCGACGATAACGCTGAATCGTCCCGACAAACGCAACGCCATCAGCTACGAACTGATTGACGAACTGCTGGCTGCGCTGGGCGAGGTGGCTGCATCGTCAGCATTAGTTCTCATCCTCACCGGGGCGGGGAAGGCGTTCTGCTCGGGCATGGACCTGGAGAATCTGAAGGATTTGCTGGGAAGATCGCCAGAGCAGAACTTGAAGGATTCCCAGACCATGGCCCGGCTCTTTCGTTGGTTGTACGATTTTCCAAAGCCCACCATAGCAGCCGTGAACGGCGCTGCGATAGCCGGCGGATGCGGGCTGGCCACGCTCTGCGATTTTACCCTGGCCGTTCCGGAGGCCAAGTTCGGCTATACAGAAGCTCGCATCGGCTTTGTTCCGGCAATCGTTTCTACTTTTCTGCTGCGCCAGGTGGGAGAGAAGCATGCGCGGGACCTGCTGCTTACCGGCAGAATTATTACCGCAGATGAAGCCCATCGCCTGGGCATGGTCAATGAAATCGTTTCCTCGGAAAAGCTCATGGTGCGTGCTCGAGAACTGGCCGAACAACTGATGGAGAATAGCCCCGAGTCTCTGGCTTGCACGAAACGTTTGCTGAGCGATCTTGCCCGCCGCGATCTGGATGCACAACTTCAGTCGGCGGTCAAAGAGAACGCGGCTATTCGGGGCACCGCCGATTTTCGTGAAGGCATCTCGTCCTTTCTGGAAAAGCGCAAACCTCGGTGGAGCGGCAGATGAGCACAAACAACAAGCCTCCGCTCGTCAGCGAGAGTCGGCTAAGAGTGCGCTACGCCGAAACCGATCAAATGGGAATCGTCTATCACTCGAATCATTTTGTGTGGTTCGAAGTAGGCCGGGTGGAACTTCTGCGGCAGCTGGGATTTTCCTATCGTGATATGGAGCGTGACGACAACTGCCACATGGCTGTAGTTGACGCGCGTTGCCGCTACCGGGCGCCAGCGGCTTACGACGATGAAATTATCGTGCGTACACACCTCAAGAACGTGCGTGAGTCGCTGGTACATTTTGGATACGAGCTCGTGCGGGTAAGCGATGGGCTGCTCATCGCGGAGGGCGAAACCACCCACATTGCGATCGACGGAGACAAGAAGATCACGGCATTTCCTGAGAAATACATGAGCGTGCTGCGGGCCGCGGCGGGAAGGTAGCTGCGCGCGCTTCATCGAAGGACGAAGATTTCTTACTGGAAACCGGAAATTCGAAACTGGAAACTTTCTTGAAAGCTCTGCACATCAACGGTAACGATCTCACGCCTGAAGCCGTGTGGGAAGTCGCGGTTGAACAGCGCTCCGTGTTGCTTGATCCCGATGCGCGCGAAGCCGTGCAGCGAGCCCGCGCCGTCGTGGATGAACTGGTCGCCAACAACAAGGTTTCCTATGCCATCACTACCGGCGTAGGCAAGCTGGCCGATGTGCGCATTTCTGGCGACCAGATTCGCGAGATGCAGGTCAATCTGGTGCGGTCGCACGCAGTCGGAGTGGGCGAACCGCTTTCTGCTGCGGAGACCCGCGCCATGATGCTTCTGCGCGCCAATTCGCTTTCCAAAGGCCATTCCGGCGTCCGCGCGGTGGTCATCGATACTCTCTGCGAGATGCTGAATCGCGGCGTGACCCCGTTCGTGCCGTCGCAGGGCAGCGTAGGCGCGAGTGGCGATCTCGCACCGTTAGCACATCTTGCCTTGGCGTTGATTGGCGAAGGTGAGTGCCTGGATGATAAAGGCGCTCGTGTTCCAACCGGTGATGCTCTGCGGCGGGTGCAGGTCAAGCCGCTGGTACTGGAAGCCAAAGAAGCTGTATCGCTGATCAACGGCACGCAAGGGATGCTGGCGGTGGGAACCCTGGCGTTGCTGGCTGCGGAAGTTCTGGTGGATTCGGCGGACGTCATCGGCAGCCTTACGCTCGATGCGCTGCGCGGCACTGACGTCGCTTTCGATGAGGGAATCCATCGCGCCAGACCTCACAGCGGGCAACTCGCAACCGCCGCGAACCTGCGCAGAATGCTCGAAGGCAGCCAGATTCGCGAGTCGCATCGCAATTGCGACCGGGTACAGGACGCCTATTCCCTGCGCTGCATGCCACAGGTGCATGGCGCCGTGCGCGACACTCTGGCACATTGCCGCGAAGTCATGGAAATCGAGATCAATTCGGCGGTCGATAATCCGCTCGTTTTCCCGGTTCAGGCAGCGGCGGATGCCCGCTCCGCGGAGCGAAGCTCCGCAGAAGGGAAAGGAGATGTGCTCTCGGGCGGCAATTTCCATGGACAACCTGTCGCCTTCGCGCTCGATTTTCTGGGAATCGCTTTGAGCGCGCTGGCAGGGATTTCCGAGCGCAGATTGGAGCGGCTGGTCAATCCGGCGTTGAACGAAGGTCTGCCGCCATTCTTAGCCGCTGAAGCAGGTTTGAATTCCGGTTTCATGATGCCGCAGGTGACTGCGGCCGCGCTGGTCAGCGAAAATAAGGTTCTGGCGCATCCTGCGTCGGTGGATTCGATCAC
>DASPSE010000133.1:0-4583 GCA_035624085.1 Terriglobales bacterium | reverse complement strand
ATCAAAGCCGCGCTCGAAGGCCCGCAGGATCATCTGATCGAAGTTCGCAAAAAACTTCGCAACCGGCGCGACCTCACGGTGCGCTGGGCCAAGTCGACTCCGCGCGTAAATTGCGTTTCGCCTCGCGGCGCCTTCTATGCTTTTCCTCGAATCGATATCCCTGAAGGCGACGAAGTCTTCGTCCGCGAATTGATCCTTCAAAAGCACGTCATGGTCGTTCATGGTTCCGGCTTCGGCCAGAAACCCGGCACCAAACACTTCCGCAGCGTCTTCCTGCCGGATGAGCAGACGTTGACGCGCGCCTACGCCGCTATTGGGGAACTATTACAGGAAAGGTATCGCTAAGTAACGATCCGCCGGTACTGACTCCTGACTACTAATCCGCCGGCATCGTCGCCGGGTTCACGGCAGGCGATTTCAGCGGCCTCGGAATTCGGGCCGGCTCAGGCTGGAGCCATTTGCGGATTTCAGGAAGCGCCGCGCGGGTGACCGCTTCCCCGGCGCGAACCAGACCAGCGGCGTGCTCGAAAGCGTCATATTTGTAGCCGTTCACGTCCGGCTCGATGACTAGGTCGGCCCCCTGTTTCCATACCTGGCAATTCATCTCCTGCGCAATCGAGAAGCATTGGCCGATCACGTCGAATAAGTGCCGCGGGCCTTCGCCCGTCGTCCAGCGTCCTTTGAGGTGCACCGCCAGCACTCGACTCGCGCCCATTTGGCGCAGCGGCATGGTAGGAACGGTGTAGGACAGCATGCCATCGATCAGCTGCCGTCCGCGAATCTTCACCGGCAGAAACATCCCGGGATAAGCACAACTGGCGCGCACCGGGTCCACCAGAGGTCCGGAGTGAAATACCACGCCCTCGCCCGTGGCGAAATCCGTCGCAGTCACCGCCAACGGAATGCGCAATTCCTCAAATGTCTTAACCTTCAGAATACTGTTGAGGAAGCCGATCATGCGCTGGTTACTGGCAAATCCGTAACGTGAGAGCGTCCACCGGGCGAAGTGTTTAAAGCGCACGCGAGTGGAAACCTGCTCCAGTTCGGCAGGTGAGAGACCGCTGCAATAAGCGGCTCCAATCAGCGCGCCCACGCTGGTTCCGGCGATATATCGGATCGGGATATTTTCTTCTTCGAGAACTTTGAGAACGCCGACATGCGCGATTCCCCGGGCAAAGCCTCCGCCCAGCGCTAAGCCAATGCCGACATCAACCGCGGTCTGAGCGGGACGCCCGGAAAGCTCCCGGCCAAACGCCTGCACCGACCGTATGATTTTCCCTAGGCTCTTCACCTTACCCCACATCCACCCTATAGTCCGGCCCACTACTCCAATAGCTATCTAGCAAGTAAGATGCCAGCCCCGTTGGGAAAGGCTGCTGAATCGCGGCACTCTACAGTAACGTTGAGACCGCGTTACCGTCCCCCGCCATGCCGGCACGTGACTAAGCCCCGTGTTCCTGATAACTTGAGGCGCATGGTCCGAGAGATTTCCGCTGGCGGAGTCGTAGTGCGAAATAGCTCCCAGGGCTGGCAAGTGGCCGTCATCGAGCCGCAGAAGGACCCCTCCTCGCCCGATTCCCGCCAACGCGGCAGAAAAAAATGGCAAAAAATGTTACTCGCTTTGCCCAAAGGTCTGGTTGACCAGGGCGAAAAACCAGAGCAGACAGCAGTAAGAGAGGTACTGGAGGAAACCGGTCTGGCAGCGGTGCTACTCACCAAACTCGGCGACATCAAGTACGTGTACGTGCGTTCCTGGGGGGATCGGGAACGTGTGTTTAAGATCGTAAGCTTTTACCTGCTGAGTTATACCGCTGGCAAGATCGATGAGATCGCCCCCGAGATGAGAATTGAAGTGAAGCGGGCGCTCTGGGTCTCGTTGGAAGAAGCAGTGCAAAAACTCGCCTACAAGGGTGAGAAGGATATGGTGCGACGCGCCCAGGAATACTTGCAGGCGCATCCCGAGCTTCAAAAACAGGGCTAAGATCGCTGTGGCAGCCGGTCACACACATGTGTGACCGATAACCTTGCGCCCGATTCAAATAAGTGATCTAGAAATTTTTATTAACTCGTTGATTCTAAATAATTTATCTTGACTTCCCGCGGCACTTACCCTACCATGGAGTCAACTTAATAGGGCGCGTACCGTTGCCATCCTCACCCCACATCAATACGGTTCGCGCCCGCGGTTTTTTGTAGGGACTTTTCTTCCCACTTGGCATGGTGCTCCTGCGGTTAGACTGGCACAAAACACCAAACGACAGATAAACTATCAGGCTAAGAAAATCTCTTCGCAACCTACGGGAAAGCTGCCACGCGGCGGATCTTACTTATTTGATTGATGGTCCAACTCAACCGGAGTTCTCAATGAAACGCATTCATAGAGTCGCAGTCCTCGGCGCCGGAACCATGGGCGCGCGCATTGCCGCGCATTTTGCCAACGCCGGCGTTCCCAGCTATCTGCTTGATATCGTCCCACCCGACGCCGACGTGCCCGCGCGCAACAAGATTGCGGCCGCCGGACTCGAGGCCGCAAAGAAGTCGAAGCCCGCGGCTTTCATGGATCCCTCCCTCATTCGGCTGGTTACCATTGGCAACTTCGAAGATGATCTCAAGAAGCTCGCCGACGTGGACTGGATCATTGAAGCAGTAGTCGAGAATCTTGAAATCAAGCGCGAGCTCTTGAAAAAAGTCGAAGCCATCCGCAAGCCCGGAACAATCATCACCACCAACACCAGCGGCCTGCCGGTGGCCAAGATCGCCGAAGGATTTTCCGACGAGTTCCGTCGCTCCTGGTTCGGTACGCACTTTTTCAATCCGCCACGCTACATGCGGCTCTTGGAATTAATTCCTACGCCCGACACAGACCGCGCAGCCATCGAAGCGATTGCCCAGTTCTGTGACGTCCGCCTCGGCAAAGGCGTGGTGTTCGCCAAAGACACGCCGAACTTTATCGCCAACCGCATCGGCACTTTTTCCGTACTCAACGTCATGCGCTTAATGCAGGAGATGGACCTCACCGTCGAAGACGTCGACGCTCTCACCGGGCAGGCTGTCGGCTGGCCGCGCTCGGCGACTTTTCGCACCATTGATCTGGTCGGCCTGGACATCCTCGGGCACGTAGTCGCCAACATGACCCACAATGTTCGCGACGAACGCAGCGATCTCAAAGTGCCTGTCTTTTTCCGCCACATGCTGGAGCGCAAATGGCTCGGCGACAAAACCAAAGGTGGCTTTTACAAGAAGACCAAAGGCCACGATGGCGAAGAGGAGCAGCGTTTGGCCCTCGACTGGAAAACTTTGGAATACCATCCCCGCCACAAGTCCAAGTTTCCAGTTCTCGAAATGGCGAAGAATATCGAGCAAACTGGAGCGCGCATCCGCATGTTATTGGGTATGGATGGCGCGCCTCAAAAAGCCGACAAGGCTGGGCAGTTCTTGTGGACGGCTCTGTCGGACCTGTGGACTTATGCCGCGAACCGAATTCCGGAGATTTCCGACTCCGTAGTTGAAATCGATCGCGCCATGCGCCTCGGTTTCAACTGGGAGCTTGGACCGTTCGAGTTGTGGGACGCCGCCGGCGTCGAAGCTACCGTCGCCCGCATGAAGAGAGAAGGTCGTCCCATCGCAGCTAATGTCGAGAAACTGCTCGCCTGTGGCCGCAAGTCCTGGTATCTCGACGATCCCCATACCCCTTCGGGCCGCATGTACAGCGACCTCGACCACGAGAACTGGAAGGCGGTTCAAGTGCCCCTGGGCGTATGGTCGGTCGAAGTTGCAAAGAAATCGAGTGGAGTGGTGAAGAAAAACTCTGGCGCTTCTCTGGTCGATTTGGGCGACGGCGTGGCTTGCATTGAATTTCATTCCAAGATGAACGCGCTGGGCGCGGACATCATTCAACTCATCTCGCAAACTTTGAAGCCCGGCGGGCCTGGCGATAACTTCGACGCCTTTGTCATCACCAACGACGCGACGAACTTTTCGGTCGGCGCGAACCTCATGCTCCTGCTCATGTCCATTCAGGAAGACGAGTGGGATGACATCGACTTTGCCATCCGCCAATTTCAGGGCATGACGCAGGCCATCAAGTTCTCGCCCAAGCCAGTAGTGGTGGCGCCATTCGGGCTCACTCTGGGTGGCGGCACAGAAATCTCGCTGCACGCGCCTGCTCTTCAACCTCACGCTGAGCTGTATACCGGCCTGGTGGAAGTCGGCGTCGGTCTGCTTCCCGGCGGCGGCGGATGCAAAGAGATGCTGCTGAGGGCCGTTGACAGCGCAGAATCGATTCGCCCCGGTGGCCGCAGCGAATCGGTCGAATTGTTGGAGGCCATGAAGAAGACTTTCGAGACCATCGGCACCGCGAAGGTCGCAACTTCGGCGCACGAAGCGCGCGCGCTAGGCTTCCTGCGCGACTCCGACCGCATCACGATGAACCGTGAACGTCTGCTGAGCGACGCCAAAGAACGGGCTTTGGAAATGGTCCGGGCTGAATACGAGCCTCCGCAGCCGCGAACAGATATTCCAGCACCTGGCGAGAACATTCTGGCGACGCTGAAGTTGGGCGTCCACATAATGCACCAGGGCGG
>DASPSE010000114.1:0-24983 GCA_035624085.1 Terriglobales bacterium | reverse complement strand
TGACACACAAGCTTTACTGTCTCGAAAACGAATGTCTGAGAATCTGAACCTTCACATCGCCGTGATCGGCGCCGGTCCGGGTGGATACGCCGCAGCCTTCCTCGCGGCCGATCTCGGAATGAAAGTCACTTTGATCGACCCGGAGCTGAATCCCGGAGGTGTGTGTCTCTACCGCGGATGCATCCCTTCCAAGGCACTTCTGCACGTTGCCCAACTCATTGACGAAACCCAGCACGCGAAGAATTGGGGGGTCGAGTATAGCAATCCCAAGATCGATCTGGCGCGGCTGCGCGCCTGGAAAGAGGGTGTGGTCAGGAAACTTACGGGTGGACTGGGGCAGCTCTCCAAGCAACGCAAGATCGAATACATCCAGGGCCGGGCAGGATTTGAGAACTCGAATACGTTACGTGTGAGTCGTGCCAATAGCGCCCAGGAATCGCTCGCTTTCGATCGCATCATCATTGCCACCGGCTCTCGGCCCGCGATAATTCCCAGCCTCAAGCTTGACACCCCGCGCATGATGGACTCCACCTCCGCGCTGGATCTTTCTGACGTGCCCAGCACATTGCTCGTCGTCGGTGGGGGATATATTGGCCTTGAACTCGGCACGGTTTATGCTGCGCTGGGGACGAAGGTTTCGGTAGTCGAAATGCTTCCTGGGCTTTTACCGGGAGCCGATCGCGATCTCGTGCTGCCGTTGCACAAGCGCATGGAAAAGATTTTCGATTCGATTCTGCTCAACACCACAGTGGCATTCGTAAGAGAAGAACCGAGCGGAATTCGCGTGACTTTCGACGGCGCTGAGGTGAAAGAACGCGAGAAAGTCTTCGACAAAGTCTTGGTGTCAGTCGGGCGCAAACCGAATTCCGAGATTCCTGGACTGGAAAAAACTCAGGTCAAAGCTGGCGAGCGCGGATTCATCCAGGTAAACAAACAACTGCAGACCGACGATCCCGCCATCTACGCCATCGGCGACGTCGTTGGGGAACCCATGCTGGCCCACAAAGCTTCGCACGAAGGGCGCACCGCCGTCGAAGCCATCGCCGGGCACAAAGTTGCGTTTGAGCCAAATGCGATTCCCGCGGTTGTGTTCACGGATCCCGAGATTGCATGGTGCGGCTTGACTGAAACGCAAGCTCAAAAGGACGGCCGGGAAATCAAGGTCGCTCGGTTTCCGTGGGCCGCGTCGGGACGCGCTATGACCCTCGACCGCACCGAAGGAATGACCAAACTGATCCTCGATCCTCAAACCGAGCTTGTTCTGGGCGTGGGTATCGTTGGGGTGGGCGCGGGAGAGTTGATTGCTGAGGGCGTTCTCGCCATCGAAATGGGAGCCACGGCTACGGATCTTGCACTAACTATCCATCCGCATCCCACGCTGTCGGAGACGATCATGGAATCCGCCGAAGTTTTCTTCGGCACCAGCACCGATGTGTATCGCCCGAAGAGATGAGCTGTTTGCAGGCCTTCTGAATTTGTCATTCCGAGGAGCAAAGCGACGAGGAATCTGCATTCGATTCAAAACTGCAGATCCTTCGCTTCGCGCGGGATGAGAATAGGCATTAGACATCCTAGACAAGCAATCCCAGAGCATGGCTATACTGATTCGTTTCCAGCCCGCAGAGGAGGCTCCACATGCACGCGATTCATTTAATCGGCCTGATCGTCCTTTTACTCGTCGTCTCCCTCGAAGCGCAGGAGAGCCGAATGCAGACCACTGAACCCGCGTGGATGGCAAAATCCCTCCCGAAAATGGAAACCGAGCTCACCCAAAAATACGGGGATTCCCTGAGGGCGCGCATCCAGCGCGGCTTGCGCCAGGTGAGCGAGTTCTGGCGGGCCGAAGACGGCGATGCGGCCAGCTTTGAGGAGTTCGTGCGGGCGAACTTTGCCGGTGATCAGGCAACGCTCGATACCATGTTCAACCGCTATCAGCGCCTGCTCGAACAGCTCGACGGGCACATGCACGAAATTAACCGCGAGTTCCGGCAACAATCGGACCTCGATGCCGGGCCTGTGCTTCCCTTCGACGAAATATTTTCCGGATACGATCCCTCGGCCCATGTGAGCGACGATTTCTTCAACAATAAGCTCGCCTTCATCGTTCTCCTGAATTTCCCGCTCACCACTCTCGACCAGCGTCTGCGCGAAGGTCCGACTTGGAGCCGCCGCCAGTGGGCCGAAGTTCGACTTGCGCAACGCTTCGATAAGCGCATTCCCGCAGATGTCAACCTGGCCATCGCCCAGGCCGGAGCCGAGGCGGACTCATATATTGCGCGGTACAACATATGGATGCACCACCTCCTCGACGATCAAGGCCAGCGTCTCTTCCCGCCTAAGATGCGCCTGCTCAGCCACTGGAACCTGCGCGACGAGATTAAATCTGATTACGCCGACTCGCAGACTGGGCTGGCCAAGCAACGCATGATTCAGCAGGTTATGGAGCGGATCGTCACCCAAACCATCCCGGAGGCCGTGACTGATAATCCGCAGGTCGACTGGAATCCCTACACGAATGAAGTGCGGCCAGCGGCAGTGAAAGATTCTGATTCTTCCGCCAAAGGTCAGGCCGTCACAAACAGTCGTGAGCCCGATACACGCTACGCAAAGCTGCTCGGAACATTCCTGGCGGCGCGGAAAGCCGATCCTTATTCGCCGACTGCGCCGACGTTAATCGACCGGCGCTTCGACGAAGACCGTGAGCTTCCCGAGGTTCGCGTCAAGGCGATGCTTGAGCAAGTGCTGAGTTCTCCGCTGGTCTCTCAAACCGCCAGGCTGATTCAATCGCGTCTCGGGCGGCCGCTCGAGCCGTTTGACGTCTGGTACAACGGTTTTCGTCCGGGCAGCAAATACACCGAGGCGGAGCTGGACGCGATGGTTGCGAAAAAGTATCCGACACCAGAGGCCTACCAAAAAGACATTCCCAACCTGCTCATCAAGCTTGGCTTTTCGCCCGATCGCGCCCAATACGTCGCCAACAATATTATCGTCGATCCGGCCCGCGGGTCCGGCCACGCCATGGGAGCGGAGATGCGCTCTGAGAAGGCTCATCTGCGCACGCGTGTCGAAAAAGCCGGCATGAACTACAAGGGCTTCAACATCGCAGTTCATGAGATGGGCCACAACGTGGAGCAGACATTTTCGCTCAACAATGTCGATTATACGTTGCTCAGAGGCGTGCCCAACACCGCGTTCACCGAGGCGCTGGCCTTCGTCTTTCAAGGACACGACCTCGAGCTGCTTGGCCTGCCCGCGCCCGATGCGAAAGCCGAAGCCGAAAAAACTCTGAATGATTTTTGGGGAACCTTCGAGATTTCCGGCGTCGCGCTGGTTGACATGGGCGTGTGGCACTGGATGTACGATCATCCACAAGCTACGCCCAAGCAGCTCAACGATGCCACGGTGCAGATCGCAAAAGACGTCTGGAACCGTTACTACGCTCCGGTTTTTGGCAAGAAAGATGTGGTGCTGCTTGGAGTTTACTCGCACATGATCGATTCATTTCTCTACCTGCCGGACTATCCCATCGGCCACCTGATCGCATTTCAAATTGAAGAACAGATGAAGAAAGCGGGAAGCATCGGACCAGAATTCGAGCGCATGGCCAGGATGGGCCGAGTCACGCCTGATCTATGGATGGAGAACGCCACCGGACATTCTGTAGGGCCGGAAGCCCTGCTGGAAGCCACACAGCGGGCACTGGCCGCGGCTAACGCGGTGCATTAGAGTGGTCCCGCGTGAGAGGGCGATTTGCCCACCACTGCAACGCCAAATGAGTGGGCCAATACACGAATAACGGCACCACGATTAGATACGCCAACAAATACACCGGACCTGCCACGACATGTTGCTCCCGAAAAAAAAGCCCGCGAGCCCAGTTCACGTCAAACTGTGGACGCCAGAAATAATTGATCGGCACGACGATCCACGTCATCACCGTCTGATACTTCCACCCGCGCCTGTCATAGCCCAGCCGCCAGATTCCCCACAGCAAAAGGGGCGGCATCACCACGTGAAATAAGCTGAGCAGCCGAATGAACAGCGGCACATGAGCATCGAACATGTATTCGGTGCCACCGATGATGTGCCGGCCGCTGAGAACCGCGCCAATCAGATCGACCGTGTACAGCGTCTGAAAAAGCAGCAGCCCGGTCGCCTGCCAGGAGAAAATCAGTGCGCTCTCCGTCCATAGTCCGACGGCAATCAGAATGTTTCCCAAGTCGCAAAAGTAAAGAAAATTCTGCAAGCCGTATTGCCGCCAGTAAACCGGAATCCAGGCCAGCACCCAGACAGTCCAGAAAATCTTGAGCCAAAGCGGCAGCCGCATGCCCGCATTGTATCGAGTCGCCAAAGCCCTGGCGTAGCCGGCTTGGAAAGCACTTTTCGCCTGTGACCTCCGTAACTTGCTGGTGAGTAACGGCGTACCTACGATGCCAATATGAGCTATAAGGCGCTTTTGTTCTGCCCCGATGAGAAAACCGCCCGAACTGTCACCCAGGTCTTGAGCGAGCTGGAGTTCCAGGTTGAGCCTTGTAATGAGCCATTTGCCGCGGTTAAGAAGCTCACTGCAGAGCACTTCGACGCTATCGTAGTGGACTGCGAAAACGAACAGAATGCCATCCTCTTGTTCAAGAGTGCGCGAAATTCCGCCTCCAGTCAGGCCTCGCTGTCCATAGCTGTGGTCGAAGGTCAGGCTGGAGTTGCCAAGGCATTTCGCATTGGGGCCAATCTGGTTCTCACCAAGCCTATTAATATTGAACAGTCGAAGGGAACCATTCGCGTGGCACGCGGCCTGCTGCGCAAGTCCGAGTCGGCAAAAGCGGCAGCGACTTCAACGGAGCATTCCGCGCAGCATTCAGGCACCAACGTTCTTAACGAAGTTCCGGCGCCAGCACCCTCGTCAGTTTTTGAATTAGAGCAAGAACCGGAGGCCAAACCGGAGCCGACGGAAGCGGCTCTGCTCGAGTCGATGCCCGACCCTTCGGCGGACCTGGGGCGGGCCGCGGCTGCTGGCTCTTTGAAAGGAAGTTCGTGGCAGCCCATATCGAAACCGATGGCAGCCGCTCTGCAAAGCGCAGCCGAGGCTACGGGCCACAGCGGGTCTTCTGTTTCAGCCGACAGCGCGACCACCCCGGCCTTCGGTTCAGCATCCGGCACGGGAGCAGCCGCCGCCCCGGCTAAGCAAAAGCCACCGGTAACAGAAGAGATCACTCCGGAGGAAACCGAGTCTCCAACATCGGCAACTTCGATCGCCCAGCCGCGGTCTGTGCGCTCAGCCAGCGCGGGTGGAAGCAGAAAGGCCATTCTGATCGCGGCCGTTGTTTTGCTTGCCGCCGCCGCCGGCTACATGAGTTGGCAAAAAACTCATTACCATCTGAACTTCGTTCGCAAAACGGCCGCACCGGCTCGACCCGTGCATCAGCCTCAGCCTGCTACGCCTCCCGTGGCGTCGCCAGCGGCTAATCCGGCGCCAACGGCGGCCGCCGCAACTACACCAGCGCAATTTGATGCGGAAGTAATCGCAGCCCCGCTTCCGTCGATCCCTGAACAGGCCGCAGCCAGCAACGAGCCGCCTGCACCGAAGCCGAAGAAGACCACAGCCCCGGTTGCATCGAGCGGCGGTGACGCACCGGCCCACAAAAAGAACACAGTCGCCGAAGCCAGCGCGCCCAGCGCGATTGTGGTTACGGGCGGAAGACAAAAAGCCGTGGAGCAACCGATGATTTCCGAGGTGCCAGCGGAGGCTGCTCCGGGAGCATTAGACATCGCCCAGAATTCTAATGACAATGCAATTTCTGGGCTGGTCAATGTGCCAACCGATGTGCCCCACGCTGCTCCACAGACGCTGAAGGTATCGCAAGGTGTTTCGCAAGGGTTGCTGGTGAAAAAAGTTGCACCGGTCTACCCTGAGCAGGCACTGCAGATGAAAATCCAGGGCCCAGTGCAGATCATGGCCACGATCAACAAGGACGGGAACATCACCAATCTGAAGCTGGTTAGCGGGGATCCGATTCTGGCGCGCGCCGCCATGGACGCGGTCAAGCAGTGGAAATACCAGCCCTATTATCTCGACAGCCAGCCAGTTGACATACAGACCGACATCACCGTCAACTTCAAATTGCCGTAACCCGCTGCTACCGGCACGTCAAAGGACGTCTACTGCTTACCGTCAGTTCGAGCTTAAGCTGCAAGTTTCGTGGGTGCGCTAGCTACTTTACGCCGCCAGCTTTCTGCTTCTCCGGTCATGCCTTTCTGCCGACAAATAAGCTCCGGTCAGTAGCAGCAACCCGGAGAGAAATGCCCAGAACATCAGCGTGACCGAGAGAGCGAAGGGGCCATACACTTCCCGGAAGTTCAATCGGGGCAGCGCCAGGATGTAGCAGTACTTGAGCGCCTCCGACAGTACACCCATGATCACCGCTGCTGGAATCACTGCCCGAGCGGGAACTCTGCCGTTGGGCAACAGCCAGTAGATCAGAAAGAAAATGGCTATGCTCGCCACGAGCGCGGAAACTTTCATCGCCAGGAATCCTGCCGCACGAATCAGAAAAACAGCGTGACCAAACGTGATTGTCCTGATCAGCACCACATTTCCGGCCGTCAGCCCGATGGAGAGCAAGGCGAGCACGCCGCAGCAGAAAGTCAGGCCGAGCGAGATGAGTTGGTTGCGAAAATAGGAGCGGTTGTCAGGGAAATGCCAGATCCGGTTCAGCGCCACCTCCAGCGGCATAAAAATTCCTGCGGAAGTCACCAGCAGAATCAACAGCGATACTACCTCCGCGCGATGCCGCGCATTCACCAGGACATTCAGATTGCGAATGACGAAATCTTGTCCCGCAGGGAGATGGTCGCGCAGCAATTGCACCACCGCCTCATACATGACTCGGGAGTGAAAAACGCGCCGGATCAGTGTCATCAGCAGCAGCATGAAAGGAAAGAACGAGAGAATTGCGTTGGCCGCCATAGAAAATGCGAAGGTGTGTACGTCGGTGCGCGAAACATACTTCACCGTTGCGCCCAGCAGTGCGGAATAAGAATGGGCAACTGCAGCCACATCGTACGGCGCGCTGCCGGTTGTGGCAGATATCGCGGATTGGCGGGGTTCGGCCAAAGTTAATGTAATATTATCAGATACTTACGGCGAATCTCTCCAGACTCGTGGCGCGCATTCCGCGGTGTGCGTTAATCGAACAAAGTCGCACCTGCTTTAAATCGTTTCACTAATTCGTAATTTCTCCTCTTGTCAGAACCAAAGTTCCTGATATTATTCTGTGCTCGTTGCCACATTTCTGTAGCAACGACGTCAATAGCTTGGGTTGATGTTTCGTGTCTAGCAGTCGCAACTCGCGCCACCACGACGGGCTCCGGAGCTTTGCGCCGTAGTTTCCACCGGCGCAGAACTCAGGGGCCTTTCTTGTTGGACGTTGGGGCGATACCTACATGTTGGTCCACATCCTTGAGGGGGTGGGTGCGCTACAAAAGGAAGTGGAATTCTAATCTCGACAGAAGCGAAAGGAGTTTTTTGTGAGAGAGAAGGGAACAGTGAAATGGTTCAACGGGGCTAAAGGATATGGTTTTATCCAGCGGTCCACAGGGGAGGATGTCTTCGTTCATTTCTCCGCGATTCAGGAAAACGGTTATCGTACGCTGAACGAAGGCGAGACCGTTGAGTTTGACCTGCTTAAAGGACCGAAAGGGTTCCAGGCAGCGAATGTGGTCCGCGCCTAGGCTTCGATTCCCGCCATCGGCAAAACCCTCTCAGCGCACTGAGAGGGTTTCTTGTTTCCACCAACACTGCAGCGAGACGGTTCGCGGCGCACCAATCACGGAGATCGCCAGCGCTAATGCACCTCCAGCGACACCAAGTCGCCGTCTGCCTTGCCTCCAGCCTTGTAGTTCACCGAAGCGGCACGGTTTGTCCAATCGCAGGAGAAAGTATCCGCTCCAATCAGCATCAGTGATTTGTAATCCTGCGTGCGCAGCTTCAAGGTTTTCGCGCCCGCCGTAACCGTCACAATCGCCACCGGCCCTTGAGAACAATCCACGGATATAAGCTTCCCTTTCACGTAGAGGATCGCGCGTTTATCAATCTGCGGTGCCGTCGGAGCTTGCTCTGCGTTTTCCTCCTTGGCTTCTTCGGGCGCTGGCACTGGTTGCTTGGGAGCGTTTTCCTTTCGAGTGCTCGGCGGAGCCGCGGACAATGCAGGCCCGGCAGCCGGAGCTCCCGCGCTGGGGGGCGCTTTCTGAGTTCCAGTCGAAACTGCGCCAGGCGCCGGCGGAATCCCATACTTTTTGATGTATGGCAGATCCTGCAATTCCTTCTGGGCAGCGTTTGCCACCTCTGTATTTGAATTCCCGGCCAGGCGTTCGAGCAGGGCCGTCGCCGCATCCCAGTTTTTTCCAGCTTCGTAGATTTTTGCCAGCTCCAGCAAATAGCCCGGCTTTCGCGGGCTGAGTTGAATGGCCGCGCGAATCGAATCGGTTGCGGCGCGCAAGCCGCCGCCCTCCGTCTGTGCCACGGCCAACATGTAATAGGCCTCCGCAAATTCGTGGCCCCAATCGAGCACCAGATGCAGGTCCTGCATCATGTTCGCCAGGCCTTGCACCTCCTGCCCGCTGGATTGTGCCTCCTGGTACTTGCAGAGTGCCAGATAATAGTGTGCCATCGGATCCTTGGCGTCGAGGGCAATCGCATTGCCCAACTCCTCAAGCGCGTGGTCGTAGTCCTTGTTCTGCATGAAGTCCCACGCCAGCGCGCGATGTGCCACCACGTTGTTCATCTTCGGCTGCTCCACGATGGACGCAAGCTCCTTTCGCGCTTCATCGCGATGCTCCGGAACGCGCAGAGTCATCTCCGCCACCAGCGCCCGAGCCTCTCCCTCAGGAATCTCGTGCGTGCTCGCGCCAATTACGTCGGCTGTAACGGGGGCGGGGACCGCATTTGCGCTGCTCGCCCCCAGTTTCGCAGCCCCTTGCCCCTGCAGTGACGCAGCCAGCGAATGAAAGTAATCCTTCACCGCTTGTTCGAGCTGAGCCGAACCCATGCCGAATGCTTTCTCAATCGCTTCCTCCACCGGCAGCTTCTCGTTTTCAACCGCGCCGAAGTAAGCTCCCGCCGCGGGCAGTTTCTCCTTGTTGAGCAGATAATGCATGACGATCCACGACTCGGCGCTGAACAGTGAGTCACGTTTTCCTTGCTCTTCATTCTTGGTGAACAGCTCGGGCAGGCTCAGCCAATTCGATTCGCTCAGCAAACCGACAAACGACTGAGCCGCGCCCTGCATGGGATCGCCGCCGATCTGCATCTGCTTGTCGCTAAGCTGCAGACTGGAGAAGTACTGGGTAAATCCTTCGTCGAACCAGCTCTGCGTAGGCGGATAGTTGTACTCCAGAAGTACCTGGGCAAAGTTGCGCGAAATTGCCCGCCAGCTTTCGTCTTGTGACAAGTTCATGACGAAGTAATAGCGATCATCCCCGGAAAGAAAAAAGCCCGTGCCGAGACCCGCACTTTGTCGTGGCGGCGCAACCTTCGAGTACTCGTCTTCGCTTCTCAGCGCGATGATGTCGATCGGTTCCGGCATGTTCACGCGGCTTTTGTATAGCAGCTGAGCAAAAACTGCGCGTATTTGCTCAAAACGCACAATAACCTCCTTGCCTTTTTTTTCATCGGCGTCGGTGAGCACGGAAAAGTGAGTGGAATCGAGGCGGATCCAGTGAGGCTCGGCAGCAGCGGCGTTTCTTGCAAGGAGCGCGATGGCTAACAGGCTTGCGTAAAGAAGAGAACGGGGCATTGGCTCTCGCCGCTCAACGTAATCATGCTAGCACGCGCGGGTGATGGGCCCTGCAAACTGCAGAAGTGGGTAGAGGCCGAATTTGAATTGAAATTCAGCCAGCACCCAGAAATGGGCGGATTGTAAACGGGCGCGGCCTCGCAGGCTGTCGGGGAAGCCTGGTTTTTTGGGTGGCGCAGCGCTTCGCGGTAGCCCTGTCGATATGAGGGACGGGCTTCAGCCCCTGGGTTACTTAAACCAATTTCTTCCGTGGCCTGTCCAGGTTCTCCATCGCCCATCTTGCGTGCTCGGCCACAAGGGAATCATCGTCCGCCGCGAGCCTCTCCAACAACGGCGCAAACCGGCGATCGCCACTGTTGCCCATGGCAACGGTTGCATTTCTCCGCAAACCGCTGCGCTTGGCCCGGCGAAGCGGCGAACCGCGAAACTTTTCGCGAAACTCCTCGGCTGTCATCTCCGCCAGCCACTCCAGCGCCGGATTGACCAGCCCTTCCCGCGGTTGCAACTCCGGCGCCGTGGTCGCGGGCGCTTTGCGATTCCACGGACAAACGTCCTGGCAAATGTCGCACCCAAACACATGCCGCCCCATTCCTTCCCGAAGGCTTTCAGGAATGCTCCCGCGTTTCTCAATGGTCAAATAAGAAATGCAGCGATTGGAATCGAGCTGATACGGCACGATCAGCGCATCCGTCGGACACGCCTCAATACAGCGCGTGCATGTACCGCAGCGGTCCGGCGCGGGCAGATCAGGCGCGAGCTCGATTGAGGTCAGAATCACGCCGAGAAAAAGCCACGACCCCATCTTCTGATTCAAGATGCAAGTGTTCTTTCCAATCCACCCGATCCCGGCATATTTGGCATAAACGCGTTCCACCACCGGCCCAGTATCAACATAGCAGCGAGTAATCAGATCCACAGGGGCTGAAGCCCGATCCTCTTCTGCCGCCGGACGCGGGCCTGAAGGCCCGCGCTTCCACGCTGGATTAGGATCGCCGTGGAAGGGCACGGCTTTAGCCGTGCCGCTAGGGCCCGATAAATCGGGGGCTTTAGCCCCTGAGGTTTCGATCGCGGCCCTAAGCTTCCCCTCAACCACCCTTAGCCTTCGCATCACTGCCCGGTGATAGTCCTCGCGGCTCCACGCATAGCGCGAAATCCAGCCTCGCCCAGAATTTTGCACCTCGGTCGAATACGGATGCGCCGTGTTGTAATTGATGGCGCAAACGATCACGCTCCGCGCCCAGGGCGCCACCGTTCGCAGGCTTGCCCGCTTAAGGCGCCCGCTCTCATCGCGGGCTTCCATATATTTCATCTCGCCCGCATGCCCGGCCGCGACCCACTTGGGAAGATGTTCCAGCTCGGCGAAGTCGCGCACGGGAGCAATCCCGGCCAGCTCAAACCCGGCCTCTCGCGCCGCTTCTTTCACCAACGTAGTGATTTCACCGATCGACTTCAACCGATAATCTCCGCTGGGTCATTATTTCAGGGTTCGGCGGGACGAGTCACGACTCAGGACTGCGCCGCCGGGCGGGGTCCGCACTCCCTCGGGTCTTGTTATACACATACTACTGTGTAATACTCTACACATGGCAACCAATCTTGCGCTCGACGACAAGCTCATCGAAGAGGCGCGGCGGGCCGGCAAGCACAAAACCAAGAAGGAAGCGGTCAGTGCCGCCCTGGAGGAGTACATTCGCCGGCGCAAGCAACTGCGCATCTTGGACGCCTTCGGCAAGTTCGAATTCGATCCTGCCTACGACTACAAGGCGGAGCGGCGTAAACGCAAACTATGACGGTGCTGGTGGACACTCCGGTGTGGTCGTTGGCGCTGCGCCGCAAGCCTCAGGATTTGAGCCGGCACGAGCAGGCCATGACCCAGGCTCTGGCTGACCTGATCCGCGACTGCAGGGCCCAGATCATGGGTGTGATCCGGCAGGAGTTGCTGTCCGGCATTCGCCAGGCGGAGCAGTTCGAGAAGCTGCGGCAGTACCTGCGAGCATTCGCGGAGCCTGCGCTGGACGTCCACGACTATGAAGAAGCCGCCCAGATGCACAACCACTGCCGCGGGCAGGGAATTACTGGATCGGCGATTGATTTCTTGATTTGTGCCGTTGCTCAGCGGCGGGACTGGCAGGTGTTCACTACTGACCGCGACTTTGAGCGCTACGCCAAGGTCTTGCCGCTACGATTGTACGCCGCGAGCTGAGTGGGCCATAAGCTACGCGGCGTCGTCTTCGATCTTGATGCGCAGCGATTTGAGGAACTTCAAATCCTCATCCCTGATCTTGAATTGGACACCAGCCCGGGCGGAAAGGCGGCCGCGCGAGCGGTGACTGAGACCAAGGGCCGTGCTACTTCACAGCCCGCTGATTCTTAGCCTGAGAATTGCTCCATGGGGATGAGACGACGAGCAGCTTGCCTTCGTCGCTATTGACCTGTTCCAAATCGAGGACCGCCTCATAATCACCCTCGAAGCTCCCCCGGTCAAGGTAGGATGCTGGGCCGCCGCTGGTCCGTACTCGGAAGTAATAGATCTTGCCGGATTCCGCAGTGAAGTTGGCCAGCGTCACCAACCGTCCGTCCGGGAGAAAACTCGACATCCAATCCGCGCACAGATGATGCTCGCCCGGCTCAACCGAAAAGAATAAATACGAGTTGCCGTGGTTCGCCCCCGCCCAGGTGCCATCCAGGCCTACCCTGGCCGTCACATCTTTGATGCCTTTGAACTTTTGTTCCTCGACCACATAAACCAGCGCCCTCCCAGCTTCGGGTTGGAAGACAGGATGGTGGCTATTGTCCGTTTTTATGTGAAATTCGACGTCCTTAGAACCGCAGGCGGACTCGGCGGCTGCGATGGAAGACTGGTCCTGGGCAAAAGCAGAAACTGCGAAAAGGATCAGAGCGATCGCGCTTCTCATGGCCTTCCTCCGGTGGTTACTGCGTTTTGCGCGTTCTTTGAAGGCCGGCTACTGCGAAAACCTTATGCGGCGTCGTCCTCGATCTTGATACGCAGCGACTTGAGGAATTTCAAATCCTGATCGCTGACCTTGAACTCGGGATTGCTGGTCAGAGTGGTCACCAGGGAGGTTTTGTCGTTGGCCTTCTCGCCCGGCTTGCTGACCCCGATCGTGGCCTCCAGCACCAGGAAAATGTCGTATCCGCCGTCCTTAATCTTGGATACCACCTCAGCGATCTGATCGGAGTCGGCCAGTGACTCGTTGATCGCCTCTCCCAATTCCTTCATCAGCTGCTTGAGTTGCTGGTCCACGGCTCCCCCCGGAAAAAAGTCTCAAATCATTAGATGCGGCCTGCGGTCACAATGCTTCGTGATCTACCTCACCGCGAACGCGTATTGTAACGCCGAAGCTTGATAAAATCGATGCCAAATGGCGAAAGTGTCAACTGCCCGTAAACTGGGTATTGCAACCCGGATTGCCAGCCAGCAGGTGCGCCGAACGCGAACTTTTGGGGCGGTCATGAAAGCTGCCCGAGCCACCGCATCCCAGCTCGGGCAAGTCTTAGGGCAGCTTTGGCTCGAAGTCACGGGTTTTGTTTTCTTGGCGTTAGCGGGAATCGGAGTGCTGGCTTTCATCCGCGAGTACGGCAAGTATCATGCCGGACGCGTGGGATCGGGGCGGATGGTGCTGGCGGTTTGCTTTACACTGCTCTTCGGCTGGTTCGGAGTAAGTTCATTCTGGCGGGTGAAGAAAAACGGATGATCGCCGCAGTGTTCCTCTGTGCCCTTTGCGGTTGAGAGGTTTCATGTCGGATAAAACCAAAACCGTTGCCACCTCATCACCCGCGACCTCCGATCCGCAAACTTCCTCTCACATCCCTGTTCGTCCTCTTCATACGCCCGCTGATCTCGACGGCTGGGATTACGACCGCCAACTCGGCTACCCCGGCCAATATCCCTTCACGCGAGGCGTCCAAACTACAATGTACCGCGGCCGCCTATGGACCATGCGCCAGTACGCTGGCATGGGGGATGCCGAGGAATCCAACAAGCGTTACAAATATCTGCTCGCCAACGGAACCACCGGGCTTTCGGTTGCGTTTGATCTGCCCACGCAAATCGGCCTGGACTCGGATAATCCTCTGTCGCTCGGCGAAGTCGGCAAAGTTGGTGTCGCCATCGATTCGATCGAAGACATGCAGCGCCTCTTCGATGGCATCGATCTAACCAAAATCTCCACGTCGATGACCATCAACGCTACGGCGTCGATTCTTCTGGCGCTGTATGTCGCCGTCGCGCGCCGCCAGGGCGCGGACATTCGGCATCTCTCCGGCACGGTCCAGAACGACGTTCTCAAAGAGTACATCGCGAGGGGAACGTACATTTATCCAATCCAGCCGGCGATGCGCATCATCACCGACATGTTTGCTTGGACGAACGAAAACGTTCCCGAGTGGAACACGATTTCGATCTCCGGTTACCACATGCGCGAGGCAGGATCGACGGCGGTGCAGGAAGTGGCGTTCACGTTGGCTAACGGCATCGCCTACGCGCAGGCCGCGTTGAATGCTGGGCTTGACGTGGACCAATTCGCTCCGCGGCTTTCGTTTTTCTTCAACGCGCACAGCAATTTTTTGGAAGAAGTCGCCAAGTTTCGTGCAGCGAGACGTATGTGGGCGCGCATCATGCGCGAGCAGTTTAAAGCCAAGAATCCGCGCTCGTGGATGCTGCGGTTCCACACCCAGACTGCCGGTTCGACGCTCACCGCGCAGCAGCCGGAGAACAATATTGTTCGAACCGCAATTCAGGCCATAGCCGCGGTGCTGGGCGGAACTCAGTCGCTGCACACCAATTCTTACGACGAAGCGCTGGCGCTGCCCACTGAGCAGGCCGCGCGCGTTGCTCTGCGCACGCAGCAGATCGTTGCGTATGAATCGGGCGCGCCGCAGACCATCGATCCACTGGCCGGATCGTATTACATCGAGACGCTGACCAACGAAATTGAAAAGCGCGCCACCGTGTATCTCGACAAAATCGAAGCGCTCGGCGGAATGCTAAGAGCCATCGAGCGTGGCTTCGTGCAGCAGGAAATCCAGAACGCCGCCTACGAATACCAGCAGCAGGTGGACCGCGGAGAAGCCACTGTGGTCGGAGTGAATCGGTTCACCGTGGACGAAGAAAAGCCGATTCCGATCCTGCACATTGACGAAGCCTTGGAACGCAAGCTAGTGGAGCGGGTGCGTGCCCTGCGCGCCCGCCGCGATCCGCAGCCGTGGCAAGATTCGTTGAAGAAGATCGAAGACGCCGCCCGCTCCGGCGCCAATCTCATGCCGCACATCGTTGCCGCCGTCGAAGCCAACGCCACCGTCGGCGAAATCTCCGACACGATGCGGAAAGTGTTTGGGGAGTATCAAGAGGCGGTGGTGATTTAAGCCAGCAGCCAACGATCTGCAGTCAGGTCGGGACTTGGTTAGCCCGCCCGCAGATACTTTACTTTTTCGCTTCTGTCATCCTGAGCGGAGCGGACGCTTCGCAAAGCGAAGCATTCGTGCAGTCGAAGGACCCCATGTTCGCCTCCGAATGCACCGGCCGTTGCAAGGGAATTCTCACCGTGCCGTATATGAGCTACGTTCAGAACGCCCTGCAGCGGCTATGCCACTCCGGGGCATTACCGGGCTCCTTCGACTGCACTTGTCTCGCGCATTGCGTGAGGCAAGTTCCGCTCAGGATGACAATGGTTTCTATGCGTGGATTGGAGGAGTGGTCAGCCATTGCTCACCGACACTTGATCGCTTGTCCGGCAAACAGCATCTCCGCTCCCCACTTTTCAGCGAAGTCTTCCCAGCGAGGGTTTCTTGATTCGATCAGAGCGATTTTCTTCGCTCTTCTCCAGCCCTTCAGTTGCTTCTCACGATCGATCGCCTTCTGAACGTCGTCGTAGCTCTCGTAATACACCAGCCGGTCGCAGTTGTATTTGCTGGAGAACCCCTCGATTTCTCTTTGTTTGTGTTGCAGCACTCGCCGGTAAAGATTATTCGTAATCCCGATGTAGAGCGTGCCCGACCGGCTGCAAACGATGTACACGAAATATTCGTGATCTTTCATCTTTGTCATCCTGAGCGGAGGGAATGCTTCGCAAAGCGAAGCATTCGTGGAGTCGAAGGACCCCCTGTTCGTATTTGAGCAAACAGGCGTTGCCGGGAATTCTCACTGTGCACGGGCCGCGGGGAGAATGCCTTGAAGCATCCATGCCGACTCCCGGCAGTCTCGGGGTCCTTCGACTCCGCAATCGTCTCGCAAGCGAGCCGATCGGCTTCGCTCAGGATGACAGTGGTGAAAATGGACAGCGGTGACGGATGAACATCAGCCGGAAACTATCTGGGCTGGGGCAGTCGGTTTTCGCAGCCGTGGCGGAAGCAGAGATCGGAATCAACGAGCTCGCTCTCTCCGCAAAGTTAGTGTTGCTGCGGGGGCAAGGGCAGACCATTGGCCCGCAAGAACGCGGCGGCGCGCTCGATGCTGATGCCGAACGAATGACCCGAAAACTGTTTGATTCCAGCAGTAGTGATGAGACCGATGAGATCGCCTTCGTCTGTCACCACCGGGCTTCCGCTCATGCCCTCGAACCCAATAACGTCGGTAGAGAAATCACAATAAACTCCGTCCTGGCGCTTATAGAGCATATGGGCTGTGAGTTTCCCTCGGCGAGGGAGCGGAAGCATGCCCCAACCCCAGAATCCTGTGATGGTGACCGCCGAATCGGCTGGGGGCAGTTGTTGCCTCAGCTTCGCTGCGTGGAGATAAGACCAGTCCTTTCTGTGCTCGGTGGGTTCGATGTGACAGAGCGCGAGATCGAGTGACGTTTCCGTTGCGCACTGTCGCACAGCGAATGCGTGAGATCTTAAGGCGTTGTTCCACTGACCTTCCGGCACGAGTACGGTCAGCGTACAGAACAGATTCGTCTGCAGGACCACGTGGGCTGCGGTCAGAATGAGTCCGCTAACGTCCACGATCACAGCAGTGCCACGCACCTTGGTGCGGGCTGAAGCCTGGGTTTCTGTGCATAGAACCGGAACCGCCCAGTTCGCCGCCGTTGCGGCAGGACCAGGGCGTTCAGCAGCCGGGCAAGTGCCGTGAAACAACGGCAAAGTCACCAAGGCCACTACGAATTTGGGCAGGCTGCTCAATTTCCGCAGTGATGGCTGCCAACGCAGTCGAAGACGCATTGCCCAACATCCGCACGGCACGTCCCAAGCGAGCAAAATATTATTTTTTCTGCGCGGTGGGCGGGAGCAGGCCGTTGAGGCGGAGATACTGGGCGGCGGCACTGTAATGATCGGCCCAATCGTTGGTCAGGGCGAACATGGCGAAGGCGCGCGGGCCTTTGCGTCCGCCGTAGAGTTCGACCGTGTCGCTGAGCTTGGAGTCGTCCACTTTGGCCAGCGCCGTCTCACAGAAATCGAAAGAAGCTTTCAAGGCGGCGACCAGCTTGTCCTTGCCGTCGGTTTCTTTCAGTTCGCCTGATTTCGGTTCGGGTATGTCGCTGATTTTGGCGCACAAATAATTGTTGGACTCCGCGATGTGCATGACCAACTTGGCGAAAGTCATCTGCGGCTCGGTGGGTTTGTAGTTGTACTTGTCGGCGGGCATTTCTTCGGCTGCGGCGACCAGGTTCTTCTGCCGGCGCGAAAGGGATTCTCTGACCACGGTTGAAACCGGGTTCTTGACCTCCTGGGCAAACAGGACTGCGCTTGATACGAAAAGCACTGTCAAAGCGATCATTCGTTTCATGATTCCTCCAGTGCGCTTTCAGCATACTCCCAGCGAAGCCGGGTGCGCCAGAATCACTGATTGGCAGGCTGAATGTGGGGGCCTCTGTGACTGCGGCGCATCTCGGCTGCCAGTTCTTTGATTTCCGTCAGATCACGCCGCATCTCGCTCCAGCCGTACCAGAGCGCATAGTCAGGGCTCGCGTGGAATGTCCCCTGAAAGGTGCGCATGCGGTGCTCCAGATACATCACGAACAGTTTTTGCTCGATCACGGTGGGCGCGTCGTGGAAAGTGAGCAGGTTGGGGAACGGGTACGAGTAGTTCGGCGGTTTCGGCAGCGTTCCGTCTTTGTACAGTCCCGCGACTTCGCGAATGCCTTCAGCCATCAGGTGATCGGCGTTGCGGATCATGTCATCGCCCATCTGCAGCTGCTGTTTGGCGAAGTTCACCGAGTGGCACTGGTTGCAGGTCTTGATCATCTTGTCCCGCTCACGTTGCCAGTCTTCCTGCGTGAGCCGAGCCAGGTCGGCGGCTTTGACCGTGTTCACCAGCGCGGTGGGCTTGCCGTCGGGGTCGAGAACACCCAGAGCTTCCAGGATCGCGGCTCGGTCGGCGGCCCACTGTTTGTCCTCTGGCAAAGGCAAGCGAACCGCAAGAAATCCCCAAGCGGTACGAACTTCGTGATTGCCATTCTGCATGTGGCAGGTCTGGCAGGTTGGTGCGGCCGCGTCGGCGGGAAGCAGTTTTCGCTGTTTCAGATCTTGGCGGACCCCGTGTTTGGAAGCCGAATACATTTCCCACTGCGGATGATCGAAACCCATGTGACAGGTCGAGCAGGCCTGCGGCTGCTTTGCCTCTTCGACGGAGAACGTGTGCCGTGTGTGGCAGGAGTCGCACTGGGCCGCGCCAAATTCGGAGCCGTTCTGGCGCAACTCGACGATTTCGTCGGGCGTTTTGTTGCCGATCTTGTGACACCCGCCGCATCCCTTCTCGCCTTCGGTCATGGCCATCGGCTGCCAGTGAATCGTGGGCATGGCCTTCATGGCTGCCCACGCGGCGGAGTGCTTTCCTTTGTTGAATTGCTCGACCTGCGTTTGATGGCAGGCGGCGCATGTTTCCGGCGTCGGAATCTTCACCTTGGCAACGTCGCTGGCGGAGGTGTGCTGGTCGCCGTGGCAGGCGACGCAGGTCACTTCGAGTTGGCTGTGCTTGCTGAGCTTCCAATCAGAAACAATGTTGGGGGTGACCTTGCTGTGGCAATCAACGCATTGGGAAGCGGAGCTTGATTGCTGGCCAAGTGCCAAAGGAGCGATTGAAAAGAAAACAACTGAGAGAAACACTGAACAGCGTTTCATAATGGCCTCCGCAGCACGCCCGGATTATCCGCAGAGTTCGAGCCGGTCGCTGTGATTTTAGTCACACTCCGAATGCGGGCGTTCCTCTAAGAGAACATAGCGCCGAATCCGGCGCCGCCAAGCGCGAACACGGCGTACCAGCCGATAACCATGGCCAAAGCCGTGGAGCGCTTCACTTTGCTCACGCAGGTGAAGCCGATCGCCGTCACAATCAGCGTCCAGATCATGAAAATGTCGAGCGAGGTAGCCACGCTATAGAGAAAAGGAGAATCCGCCGGGGTAAGAAAGTATCCCGGATTGGTGGCTACCGGGTTCTGAAAGGTAAACGAATCCGCGCTGGCGCCAGCCGCCACGGAAAGGATGGCGAGCAGCGTCTTCACCAGCAACGGCATACTGGCGTACATCACGATAGCAAGTGAAGTCTTGAACTTCACCTCGGCGCTGGCCGCGAACTTGAAGGTCGCGAACAGAATCGCCGCAATGATGAGGTTCCAGAGCAGGATGATGGCAGGATACGCGTAGGAGAAATTGCGGAAGAACTTGGCTTGTTGCTGCATGGTCCGCTCGCGCTGCTCCGCCGGCAGTTGCTCTATTCGCTGCGTGGCTTTTGGCGAAGTCTGTATCTGGTTCTCGGCGACCTTGCGGAAACCGATCTTCTGGTCCACCACATAAACAAACGCCAGAGACACGATGCAAAGCAGGAGAAATGGCGCCCACCAGCTCGCGCTGCGGCGCAGGTCAGTAAAGGTTTTGCTTGGCGCGATGAAAACATCGACGATCCGCGCCGCCTGGGAAAGCGGGGCAGTTTCGGGCGTGGGTGCCGGCACCACTGGGGCAGCAGCCATAGGAGACCTCCAAAGCGGGGATTGTAGTTGTTTGGCCGGGAAGGACACAAGTATGAGTTCGTCGCTTGGGCTCCGCGGACAGCCGGGAGCGGCTGCCGCTACATGAGCACTTCCGGAGTCGCAGCGAGCAGGCTCTTGGTGTAGGGATGCTGAGGACGTTCTGTGATCTGCGCAGTCGGTGCGATCTCGACAATTTTCCCGCGATACATCATGGCAATGCGCGTGGTCATGTAACGGACCACGGGCATGGAATGGGAGATGAACAGATAGGTCAGGCCGAACTCGCGCTGCAATTGGGCCATCAGGTTGACGATTTGCGCGCCCACGCTGACGTCGAGCGCTGAAACCGGTTCATCGGCCACGATGAACTTGGGCCGCAATGCCAAAGCGCGCGCGATGCCGATGCGTTGCCGCTGCCCGCCGCTGAACTCATGCGGGAAGCGGCGCATGGCGGACCGATCAAGGCCAACGGCGCACAATAGTTCTTCAGTTCGGGCGCGGCGTGCGGAGGCGCTAATTCTTTCGTGGATGAGCAGCGGTTCACTGATCACGTCCTCGACCCGCATGCGAGGATCGAGCGAACCAAATGGGTCCTGAAAAATGATCTGCATGTCGCGGCGAAAGCTGCGCATCTCGGCGTGGTTGGCGGTGATAAGATTGCGACCCTGGAAAAGAATAGAACCCGAAGTCGGCTCGATCAGGCGCAGGATCAGGCGGCCGAGGGTGCTTTTACCCGAGCCTGATTCGCCCACGAGGCCGATAGTTTCGCCGCGTTCGATGTTTAGAGAAACCTCGTCGACAGCACGAACCTCACCTCTGGCGCCTCCGCCGAAGATGGATTCGCCAAGAGGGAAGACTTTCGTCAAGTTGCGAATTTCGAGCAGGGGCACGACAGGATGGTACCAGCAAAGCCGTAGCGTCGCCGTCCCGGCGGCTTCTTAGCACGGTGTCCCGCCTTTCCGAACCGAGTGCGAGACGCACTCAGGGACAGCCGGCAAGATGCCGGCGCTACACTGGGCTGGACTCTGCTTTGAGCTATTGCCCAGCGATCATGGGCACGGCCAGCAGTGCGGCGAACATCCCCACAGCTTTCCAGCGGGTGAAATGCTCGTGAAGAATCAAGCGGGCTAGTAAGACGGTGATTGCGGGATAAAGCGAGGTTAGCACAACGGCGGAATCAAGCCGCCCGGTCTGAGCCGCGCGAACGAACAACGCAGTTCCGGAAACGTCGAGGCAGCCCGCGAGCAAGCCCAATTGCGCTCCTGCACGGGTGATCTGCCGGAAATTTCGCTGCAGCAGAACGATCATCAGTGTCACGATGAGTGCGCCGGTTCGCGAGAAAACAGCCAGCCACAGTGCGGAGCCGTCCTTGGCCTGCGACATGCAGAGGTAGAAACCCGCGAACCCCGTTCCAGCCAGCGCAGCCAGCCCGATTCCTTCGGGACCAGCGCCGTCTTCGGCTCGTGAGATCAGCCAGATTCCCATGGCCGCCACTAGAAAGCCCGCGATGTGGACGGCGCCGGGCATGCCTTGGGTCATCATTCCAAAGGCTGTCGGGATAGCCGCGCCCAAAACAGCGGAAACAGGAGCGGTGAGGCCCATTCTTCCAAGAGAGAGTGCGCGGTAGAAAATGGCCAGCGCGGCCCCGCCGGACACGCCACCCGCCAATGCCCAAAGCACGCTGCGTTCGGACGGGAACTGAGCCTCAGTGGCGGAAGCCAGTGTCAGCATCAGTAACAGACCGCCAGCGTGTGCGACGGTGGTGAGAAGGAATGCGTTGGCCCGGCGCGCCGCATATCCGCCAAGAAAATCGCTTGTCCCCCAGGCAAGCGTGGCGGCGAGGCTGAAGCTGGTGGGCGCGAGCTCGGCAGAAACGGGCATTGCGGTTCTCGGAAATAATCGAGATTAGCATGAGCAAATGCCGGAACGGCAGGCACTACGCTGAGGTTCGCTAATGGACTTTTTCCGAGGTGGAAGCCGCTTCGGGAATTTCGGCAGCGAGTTGTTCCAGCAAGTTTCGGAGCTGGCTGAGCACTTCGGAAGCCGACATCGCTTTGAGAGCGAATTTCAGCATTCCATCTGGTGTAAACTGCGCGCCGCGCTGCGAAGAGACAAATCGCGCCAGCTTTGCTGGATCGATGACAGCATTCTGCCGGAACTTGATGGTCACGAGCTCGCGCTTGCGCTCGATTGCGGTCACGCCCACACGCACCGCCAGCAGTTTGAGTGAGGCATACTCCAATAAATTCCGCACCGCCGAAGGCGGCTCGCCGTAACGGTCTCCCAGTTCACCGGCAACGTCCCTTAATTGCGATTCGGTCTCAACTCCGGCAATACGCTTGTACATGCGCAGACGCTGGTTCTCTTCCTTGATATATTCCGCCGGAATTCGGATGTTGAGTCCAAGATTGAGCTGGGTCTCCGCCTCTTCGGGCCCGGCTTCACCCTTCATTTCGCGGACGGCGCGATCAAGCATCTGCGTGTAAAGCTCGAAACCGACAGCCTCGATGTGGCCGCTCTGTTCTCCGCCCAGCAAATTACCCGCGCCGCGCAGTTCGAGATCGAGAGCTGCAATTTTGAAACCGGCTCCCAAGTCAGAGAACTCCTTCAACGCCGCCAGGCGGCGACGCGCAATGGGAGTCAGCTCAATGTCTGCCGGGATCAGCAGGTATGCGTAGGCTCGCCGGTTGGAGCGTCCCACGCGCCCGCGCAGCTGGTACAGCTCCGAAAGCCCGAAGCGGTCCGCGCGGTTGATGATGATGGTATTGCACAGCGGAATATCGAGGCCGTTCTCGATGATGGTGGTTGCCACCAGAATGTCGGCTTCGTGATGCATGAATTTCAGCATCACTTTTTCCAACTCTCCTTCGGACATCTGACCGTGTCCGACGGTAATGCGGGCGCGCGGCACGAGTTGCTGCAGTTTGGCGGCAATTTCCCAAATACTTTCCACGCGGTTATGCAGAAAATAGACCTGGCCGCCACGGTCGAGTTCCTGCTGCAGAGCGGATTGGATCAGCTTCTCGTCCCAACTGGCGACGACGGTCTGAATCGCCATGCGATCCTTAGGTGGCGTCTCAATCACGCTCATGTCGCGTAATCCGACCAGCGACATGTGCAGCGTGCGCGGAATTGGCGTAGCCGACATCGTGAGCACATCCACTTCTTTGCGCATTTGCTTGAGGCGTTCTTTGTGGCGGACTCCGAACCGCTGTTCTTCGTCGACGACCAGCAGACCCAGGTCGACGAACTTGATGTCTTTTGAAAGCAGGCGATGCGTGCCGATCAGGATGTCCACTTTCCCAGCTTCGACTTTTTGCAGAATGTCTTTTTGCTGCTTGGGAGTGCGGAAGCGGCTGATCATTTCAATGTTGACGGGAAACGCCGCAAAGCGCTGCTTGAAGGTTTCGAAGTGTTGGAACGCAAGCACAGTGGTAGGCGCGAGCACGGCGACTTGTTTGTTATCGTTCACAGCTTTGAAGGCAGCGCGCATCGCGATTTCGGTTTTGCCGTAGCCCACGTCGCCGCAGAGCAGACGATCCATCGGCTGCGAAGACTCCATGTCGCGCTTGACATCAACAATGGCAAGTTCCTGATCTTCGGTCTCGCTGTACTCGAAGGCGTCTTCGAACTCGCGTATCCATTGATTGTCGGCAGAAAACGCGTGGCCTTCGGCGGCTTTGCGCTGCGCGTAGAGCTTGAGCAGTTCGTCCGCCATGTCTTTCATGGCTTTGCGGACGCGAGCTTTGGTCTTCGCCCAGGCCGCGCTGCCCAGATAATTCAGCGCCGGTTTCGCGCCCTCTGACGAACGATATTTTTGCACCAGATCGAGGCGCGTCAGCGGCACATACAAGCGGGCAGCTTCGGCGTACTCCAGCAACATGAATTCGACGTTACCGTCGCCCTGATTGATCTCTTTCAAGCCCTGGTACTGGCCGATTCCGTGCTCCACGTGGACCACGTAATCGCCCACCTGCAGATCACGGAAGTCGGAGAGAAAGGCCGAAGTCTTGGACTTGTATTTTTGCGGACGGGAGATGACAGCCTCGGATTCATCGAACAAGTCGCGGACACCGAAAATGGTCAGGTGTGCCTCGGGAAGGACTACTCCATCGGGCACATAAGCTTTGGCCAGAGTGGTGGTCAGGATTTCACCGGCGAAATAGGCGGTTTCGTCGGCATAGCTTTCTCCGCCGCGGGTCCGGCTTCCCAGACGAAACGAAAGGCTGTTCTCGCTGAAGAGATCCGCCAGTCGCTCGACCTCGCCGATGTTCGCAACCGCAATGAGCACGCGATTCTGTTCGCTCATCTGCTTTTTCACTTCGTCCACGAGCGCGGAAACCGAGCCATGGAAGCGCGGCGCCGGTTGCGAATGGAAACTAACCGACTCAGCTTCGTCGGGACGCGCAATCTCCAAATGTTCGAGGTTGACGCCGGGGAGCGCCGCCAGTTTCTGCCACCAGTTTTCCGGCGGAAGGTAAAGATCCGTCGGCCGCACGAGATTTCCCACACCGCTGCGCTCGTGAGCGTCTTCGATCCGTGACCAGACCTGGTCGAACTCGTTCTTCATCGCTTCCGGCTCATCGGCCAAAACTGCCACATTCGGAATGAGATCAAAGACGGTTCGATCCGCGCCGGCAACTGGCGCATAAAACTCCCACCCGGGAAAAACTGTCACGCCGCCGGAGCGCACCGCCTGCTCCACTACCTCCTCAGCGCCCGTGATGCGCTTTCCGGAGAGCCGGGCATGAATTGCGCCCAGCAGGTCTTCGCTGACCGGAGTTTCCGTGAGCGGCAGAAGCAGCGCCTCTTCCACCGGATTCGACGAGCGCTGCGTCGCGGGATCGAACTTGCGGATGGACTCGACTTCATCGCCAAAAAACTCGATGCGCAGCGGGCGGTCGGCTTCGGGAGGGTAGACATCGAGAATGCCGCCGCGCAGGGCGTACTCGCCAGGCATTTCCACCACGTCGGTCGAGATGTAGCCAACGGTATTGAGATGGCGCAAAAGCGGATCGATGTCGATAGCTTCGCCGCGCCGCACAGCTCGCGCCAGGTCGGCATAGTATTCAGCCGAGCGCAAGCGCAGAGCTGTGGCAGCGATGGGCGAGACGAGAATTGACACCGCTCCGGTCGCAATCTTCCAGAGCGTGACCGCGCGCTCTTCCTGAATCTCCGGATGCGGCGAAAGATTCTGAAATGGCAGAACGTCTCGAGTAGGAAGAGCGACGATTGAGCCCGGATCATTTCCGCCGGTCAGCTCGTGGAA